>CAYIMR010000072.1:0-4730 GCA_964364455.1 uncultured Planctomycetales bacterium
AGTACATTAAGCCAAGAGAGTCTTTAGGGATGCCGGATCTGATGCTCCGTCTCAAAAAAACCGGGAAGAAGGTCAGTTGTTTCAAAATGTCGGGACTTTGGCTTGACCTGGGACGTCTTGAGGATCTGGAAATCGCCCGGGAAGTTTTTGAGAAAAACCGCCGAACAATCCTTCCAACATGAATATTCTGATAACCGGTGTCAGTGGATTTATCGGCCACGCGTTATGGGAGTATCTAAAAGCTCAGCACCTCTCGGTCTATGGCATTGATGTCCAATTACAACGTTCCTCACCGTCTTTACTTGTTTGCGATTTAAATAATTCCATTCAACTGAAAGAAGTTCTTGTCCGCATCAAACCGGAGTATATTTTTCATCTTGCCGGAGGACGGCCTCAAGATGAAGACCTGCTCTGGGAGGCCAACTTTATTCCCACAAAACGGTTATTGGATGCCATCGGGCAGATCAAGAATATTCATCCTCGCATTGTGATCCCAGGATCAGCGGCCGAGTATGGGAAAATAAAGATGCCGCGAAAGCTAATAGATGAGAAGGTCCAGCCCCATCCTTTAGCCTGGTATGGTTTTGTTAAACATATGCAGACCAGTCTGGGCCTGATGCACGCGGCCAAAGGGTTGGACGTTCGAATCGCAAGGATTTTTAATATCGGCGGATATGGGACACCGGCAACATTGGCTTTAGGGAATTTCGCGCAGAAGATCGTACATATCGAAAAAGGGATGACGCCGCTTTTTAAGGTCGGCAACTTAAGCGGCCGACGCGACTTCCTGGACATTGAAGATGTTTGTTCAGCGCTTTGGGCCATTGCCCGCAGAGGAAGAAGGGGGCAAGTCTACAATGTTTGTTCGGGCCAGTCCTTGAATATGCGCCAATTGCTGGATAAATTAATCAGATATTCTGAAGTTAAGAATATCGCCGTTAAGGAAGACAAAAAGCCCACTATGACGACTTTTGATATCGCGGGGTCTAACGCCAAAATCAAACAGCTGACCGGCTGGCGTCCACGGATCGGCATGGAGGAAAGTCTCAAGAACACTCTGCGGTATTATCGGGAAAAGGAAATTTAATGAGAATTTTAATCGTCCACAACCGTTATCAACAGCCTGGAGGAGAAGATGCCGTTGCCAGTACGGAATTCGATCTTCTGAAGGATTTCGGCCAAGAGGTCCGGCTTTACGAACGCGGCAACGACGAGATCAAGGATTATTCGCTTTTAGAGAGGATGAATTCCTTGTGGAAAATGGGCTGGTCGGAAGATTCTTATAATTACATTCGCAAAATATTAAAAGAATTTTCTCCGGATGTCGTCCATTGCCACAATATTTTCTTCGCCATTACTCCTTCTGTTTATCAAGCTTGTCGAGATGAGGGGGTCCCGGTTGTTCAGAGCTTGCATAATTTCCGTCTTTTATGTTCTAACGCCCTTTTTTTTAGAGGGGGGAAGGTCTGTGAAGAATGCCTGGACCATAAGAATCTTTGGCGGGGAGTCTTTTACGGTTGTTACCGGAATTCCAGGCTGATGACCGCGTTGATGGTGCGGATGCTTCAAGATCACTGGAAACGGGGAACGTGGCTTGATATGGTTGATCTTTATATTACGGCCACAGAGTTCAGCCGGCGCAAGTACATCACGGCCGGAATTCCCGCGGAGAAGATTGCGGTTAAACCCCATGTCAATTTAAGCGATACGGTCAAAGAAAATCGGGACCAGGGTTATGCCTTATACGCCGGACGGTTGACTCCGGAGAAAGGGGTGCGAATTCTTTTGGAGGCGTGGAAAAAGAAAGCTTATCTTCCGCTTAAGATCGTGGGGGACGGTCCCATGGCAGCTGAATTAAAGAAGGAATTCCAAGGTATTGAAGTAGATTTCCTGGGTTTTGTCCCGGAAGGTCGCTACGACGAATGCATGAAAGGCGCAAAGTTCCTCATTGTTCCCTCCCTTTGTTATGAAAATTTTCCCCGAGTTGTCGCTGAGGCGTATTCTTACGGCGTGCCGGTTTTGGCAAGTTCGCTAGGAGGCTTTCCGGAGATCGTTTTTGAAGGCAGGACGGGGTTGTTATTCCGTCCTGGCGATATTGACCACCTGCTGGAAAAGATCCAATGGATGGTCTCCCATCAAGACCAGCGTCGTGTAATGGAAGAGAATATCCGGCAGATATATACAACGTCTTTCTCGGCACGTAAGAATTATGAAATGCTCATGGATATTTACACGAAAGCGGTGGCCCAAAGAACTGTTGCGAAAGCCAAGGTTGTTTCCATATGAGGAAATTATTAAAGACGGTTAATTTTCTGGATTTTTATTTTCTTTTGGTGACATTCTTTTATTTAACCTGGAGAGCCAAGATTCTATGGGAAAGGATGAACGGATGATTGTTCATCTTCCAACCTTGATGCTGATTGTCGGCTATACAGTCTTCTGGCTGGAATTGTATGTTTTTAAGATCCCTCAAGGCAGGACATCCCCGTTGGCGTGGATTGTATGGGTAATTTTGGCGGTTGGCAGCGCATGGTTAGCGCGTTCAGGTATTAAGCAATTCTGGAATGAAGGAACAGTCTGGAATGAAGGAACAGTCTGGTATAAGCAGCAGGATTTTTTCACCAAAAGCTGGTTAACGTTAGCCAAATCTTTGAGTGTTTTTATTTTGGCGGTTGTTTTTTTCGCGCATCTTTTTCCGCCGCATCTCATCCAGGAGGCAGATGCCCTTAACTATCATATTACGCTCCCCCGCCAACATCTTATCCTCGGATCATTTCAACATATCCCCTGGGCCACGGCTGATCTTTATTTGCTTCCCATTGATTTTGCCTTGGCTCCATTTTGGCTAGCGACCTCCTGGCCGAATAAATTGCCGCAATTTTTCTTTATTTTAGGATTATTGGGCGTTTCCATGCGCCTGGTAAGATCCCTTGATCGTAAAAACATGATGGGACTTTTTATTGTTGCGGCGGCAATTACAGGGTCACATCATATCGGTATCCAGATGGGAACCGCTATGCTGGATATAGTTCTGGCTTATTTGTTGCTGGCGGCGCTGGATAGTTTATTGAGCGGGTTTGGGACGTTAGCTGTCATTGAGTTCGCGTTTTATTTCTGGGCAAAATCATTTATTCCAATTCAGACGGCGGTTATAGCAATTCTGGTCATTGGATCAATTGTTTTTTTGAGATTTTTTGGCTGTAAGGAGATCGTTTTAGGTTCGGCAAAGGAAGGGGGGGAGCATTTAAGGAATGTGAAACTTCCTTTTAAGAGATTATTTGCCGGTTTTTTATTGGCCAGCGCTATTATTGGTGGTCCTTTTGTGGCCAAGTCTTTGTATTACGCGGGAACGCCGCTTTTCCCTTTCATGCCGGGCGTTGTTTCCCTCAATAAAAACATTGACCGAAGTTCACCTTACTGGCGATCTCTTCTTGAAAAGGCCAAACTGTGCAGGGATACAAAGGATCAATATGGCTCCGGCCGTTCGGTTAAAGATTTTGTCCTTCATTGGTGGTTAATCGCGGTCCCTGAAAAGGGAGTCAATAATCGTTTTGATTATCCGGCCGGCCTTATGTATCTTCTTTTTTTAGGGCCGTTTTTTTATTTAAGCTGGTCAGCGTTTCGACAAAGGATGGTCCCGCTTTTAGCTGTTGTCACGATGTGCTGGTGGGCCACGTGGTGGTTAGGATCACATCAGACGCGTTTTTTGCTCGCGCCTATGATCTTTATGCTTATATTGGGCGCGGCTTACACCTCTAATCCTTCGCGGATCTTTCAATTGGCCATATTGTTGTCATTGGGCCTTGTGGGTTTATCGGTTTACGGGGCGCATCATGGCGATTGGGGAAAGAACGCTTATGAGGTCTTACGTGAAAAAGATAAAGAATTGTTAATGATGAATGAAATGTTAAAAGGGAAGAGGGCCGTGTTAAATTTCCCCGACACGGCCTTTGCTGATTTTCCTGTGGGTGTGAGGAACAGTGACTCTGTGTTTGTAATCAATTATTAATTTTAGGATAGAAATTGTATGACAAGAAAATTTGACGTTCTTGGCGTTCAGGTGGATATTTTAAATCTCGATCTCGCTGACAGCCGGGTGCAAAGCTGGATCGCCCGGCGTGAGAAGGCGTATGTTTGCGTCGCGCCTGTCTCGACCGTTGTTCAATGCAGGGAAGATGAAGCGTACAAAAAAGTAGTTAACGGTGCGCAGATGGTCACCCCCGATGGGATGCCGATCGTTTGGCTGGGCCGGCTTCAAGGCAACAAGGACATCGCGCGGACCTATGGGCCCGACCTTATGTTGCAGATATGCAGCTCTGGTCTAAAACGGGGATGCCGGCATTATTTCTATGGCGCAACCCCTGAGGTTTTAGAGCGGTTAGAATCGCGCTTGAAAAATCAATTCCCTGACATTAAGATAGTAGGCAAATTCTCACCCGGCTTTAGCCGGCAGTGCCAGGACGAAAATCCGGAAGTGTTGCAAAAGATAAATCATCTTGAGCCGGATATCCTTTGGGTAGGGTTAGGGTCGCCGAAACAGGATTTCTGGATGCAGCGACACCGTGATGAATTGGAAGCGCCGGTCATGATCGGCGTTGGAGCCGCATTTGATTTTTTGGCAGGCACAAAAAAACAGGCTCCGGTTTGGATGCGTCGTGGTGGTCTTGAGTGGTTCTTTCGGCTTTGCTGCGAACCCAAGAGGCTATGGAAGAGATATCTTATAGGCAATT
>CAYIMR010000073.1:0-4720 GCA_964364455.1 uncultured Planctomycetales bacterium
AAGACAAAAATGGTCTGGATCGAAACGCCTTCGAACCCGTTGTTAAATATCGTCGATCTGGAGGGTGTCGTCGGCCTTGCCAAAGCCAGGAAAATCCTGACGGCCGTGGATAATACGTTCTTGAGCCCGTATTTCCAGCGTCCGTTCGATTTCGGGGCTGATGTTGTCGTGCATTCCACGACAAAATATCTCAACGGCCACAGCGATGTCGTCGGCGGAGCGATCATTTACGGGAATAAAGACCTGGAAACGCGCGGCCGTTTTCTGGTCAATGCTTTGGGCGTTTCCGAAGCGCCGTTCGACGCCTGGCTGGTGTTGCGCGGGATAAAAACGCTCGTCCCGCGGATGGAGGCCCATCAGGCTAACGCGCTCGCCATCGCCGAATTCCTGGAGAAGCACAAGAATGTCCAGAAAGTATATTATCCCGGGCTCAAAAGCCACCCGCAGGCGGGACTCATCAAAAAACAGATGACCGGCTTCGGCGGCGTGCTGTCTTTTGAATTAAAGACGAACAAGATCCCGCTTGATCCGTTCTTCAAGAAATTGAAATATTTTTCCTTGGCCGAGTCGTTGGGCGGGGTGGAATCTTTGATCGAACACCCTTGGCTTATGAGCCACGCTTCGATGGGCGAAGGGGCCTTGAAAGCTTCCGGGATCACCAAGGAGACCATCCGCGTTTCGGTCGGCATTGAAGGGACCCAGGACCTCATCGACGATTTGGACAATGCCCTTTCAGGATAACACCAATCCGTATCTTTCCGACCCCGATGTTCGTTTGATGCTTGAGTTCCAGGGGGGCGACAAGCCCGCCTTTGAAGCCCTCATGCACAAGTATTATCCCCGCCTTCTCAATTTCATTCACCGCTTTATTGGTCAAAGAGAGATCGCCGAAGACCTGACCCAAGAGGTCTTCATGAAAGTTTATCAAGCCGTCTCTGCCTACCGTCCCGAATCCAAATTTCAGACGTGGATTTATACTATCGCTAAGAACATTAGCCTTAATGAGTTAAGGCGCAATAAGAAGTTAACTGTTTCGCTTGATGAGCCTTTATCTTCACAAGACGGTGAATTCAAAAGAGATGTGGAAGATCCCTCCGGCGTGAGGCCGGATGAGGAGCTTCTGCGCCAGGAAACTGTGAGGGCCGTGCGCCAGGCGATCCATGCCCTGCCGGAAAATCAGCGCATGGCCGTTATTTTACGCCGCTACGAACAATTTTCCTATGAGGAGATCGCCCAAACCATGCGGATGTCGGTCAAGGCCGTCAAATCGCTTCTTAGCCGGGCCAAAGAGAATCTTAAAAATAAATTAACACCTGCCGGAACTTTTGAGTAACTGCCGTGTTATACAAAGCGGAGGAATAAACAATGCGCTGTGACCAGGCAAAAAAAATAATCCCGGTTTATCTGGACGGCGAGCTGGGGCAGGAAGAGGCCCGGTTCGTCAAGGAACATATTGTTTCGTGCGCGGCCTGTCAAAAGGAACTGCGTGCCCTGGAACGCTCGTGGAAGATGCTGGGGGAGTGGAAAGATATTGATCCTGTCCCCGGCTACGTCTCCCGATTCTGGACAGAGGTTTCGTTTCAAAGGCCTTGGCATGAGAAAATTATCCGTGGATTTGGAGTCATTCTCGGGAAGAAACGTCTGGTTCCCGTTTACGCGGCGGTTTGCGTCTTTCTTATTACCGGCATTTTTTCTTTGCGCAATTATTGGCAGATGCGGGAGGCGCAGGAACTGGTCGCCAGCCTGGACCAGGAGGAACTGGAGATGGCCGCGGATGTCGAGTTGGCTGAAAATTTTGATGTTATTCAGGAAATGGATTTTCTTGAAGACCTGGAAGTGATTGAAAATCTGGACAGTCTGGAGACTTGATGTGCGATCAGACGATAAATTCCGGAAAGCGAATTTCTTAATCTTCAGTTTGGCGGCGCTTGGTTTGGTCCTTTTTATGCGGATATCGCCTCTTGCGGCTGACTCTGTTGAGCAACCACAGGATTCTGCCGTCGAGGATGCGGAGGTTATCGCGGACCTGGAGTTTCTGGAGAGTCTGGAATTTTTGGAAGAAGAAGTGGCCCTGGTGGACGACTACGAAGCTTTAGACAAATGGGAGGGAGAGCAAAATGAACAATAGACGATCTCGACTGTCTATATTTTCTTTTGTCCTGATTGCCACGCTGGCTTGCGGGACCGGCTATGCCGGCGAAGATCAGACGCGGCCGGCACAGACGCCGACTGAAGGGCAAGAAAGCGTTGCCGAAAGCGGGCCGGTAGGGAAAGTTTCCCCGGAGGCCCTGCGCCGGTGGCAGCAATTGAGTCCCGAACAGAAACAGAAGTTAAAGGGGCGGTTGGAACAGTGGAAAAATCTCGACCCGGAGCGCAAGGCTGAAATTAAACAGAGATTCCAGCAATATAAACAATTGTCCCCTGAATCAAAAGAAAAAGTGCGCCGGAACTGGAAGAAAATTAAAAACCTGCCGCCGGAAAGACGCCGGGAGATGGCCGCAAAATATAAACAATGGAAACAGTTGCCCCCGGATGAGAAGCGCCAGATCCGGGAAAGGTTCCATCGCTTGAAGGAATTATCGCCCGAACAAAGGCAGCAATTAAGGGAGCGGAGGGAGAAATGGCAGGGTCTCGCACCGGAACGAAAACAGGAATTGAGGGAAGAGTTCAAGCAAAGAGTAAATGACCGTCAGGGCGGCCGATCCCTTAAAGATCGTCCCGGGGAGGCGCGGCGGGCCGCCAAGGGCGAGCCTCGCCTTCGGCGGGCTTTTGAAGGAGACAGGCCGCGTCCAGCGGCGGGTGGTGGGGAGATTTTTGACGCGCGTCAGAAATCGGGCGATCCCGGCCTGGAGCCAACTCACCGGAAATGGGGTGGCCGGTAAAATTTTTGCGAAACTTTTGAAGGGATGATGTGTTTAAAATTGTAGAAGTTCGGAAAAACAGGAAAATTCGAGAAGGAGGATAAGACAATGAAACGTAACATTTTATGGGCGGCAGTGGTCCTTGTCTGCGCGGGGGGTCTGGCGTTCGCGCAGGAGCCAGCACCGACGCGGGAAGATTTTTCCCCTGCGTCAACACCGGAAGAAGGAAGAATGACGTGGGATGACCTTAGGGAAGAACATAAGACGTTTATGGAGGGGCAACAGGAGGAGAACAAGGCCTGGCGGGAGGATTTCCGTGACCGCTGGCATCAGGCTATTGAACAGTGTAAGGCCGGTGGTGTTAATCCCGGGGCCTGTCATCAGCAGTATCTCAAGGATTTGAGGCAGGAGGCGAAGGCTTATCATCAGCAACAAAAACAAGAGCGGCAGCAGCATCATCAAGATATGGTTGATAGCCGTCAGGAGCATATCCAGGAGTGGAAGGAATCTCACCCGGGCGTTAATCCTCCCGGGCCGATTGGCGGGCCTGGGGCGGGGCCTCATTTCAAGGATCGCATTGAGGACGTCCGGGATCGCCGGGAAGATATCCGGGATCATCGCGAAGATGTGCGTGACCGCAGAGAAGATGTTTGGGACCGCAGAGAGGATGTCCTTGACCGGGCTGAAGATATCCGTGACGCGAGGGAAGATGTTTGGGACAGCCAGCATGACGGAGGCCGTTGGGACAAACTTGAGGATATCCGCGATGCGAGGGAAGATGTTTGGGATCAAAGGGAAGATGTCCATGATCGGCGGGAGGATGTGCGTGACCGCAAGGAAGATGTCATTGACCGGCGGGAAGATGTGCGTGACCGCAGAGAGGACAGAAGGGACCGCGGGGCATTGCCTCCCTCTGAGAAATTATCCCCTCGGGACGTGAAGAAGGCCTATCTGGAACATCCCGGTGCGGGCAAACAATTGTATCGGGATGCCGTACAACATCCTGATGCCGCCAGAAAGGTTTATCGCGCGGCTGAGAATCATCCCTCCGCCACAAAACAACTCTACAAGGATGCCCAGAGACATCCGGACGCGGCGAGGAAAGCTTACCGGGCCGCTAAGGATCACCCCGAGGCAACAAAAAAGGCTTATCGGGCCGCGCAGGAAAATCCCGGCGGCGCTAAAAAAGCTGTCCAGGCCGGCAGGAAGCATCCCGAGGCGGCGCAGAAAGCTGTCCAGCATCCCCAGCCCCAGCGGGCCAAGTCGGCTGTAAAACAGCACCGCAAGGCAAATAGATAGCTTTTCGGGTCGGGAGATCGGAATTTAAAGAATGTGGCGAACGGGTTCAATAAACCCATCGCCACATTCTTATTAGTAGAAATTTTTTTGATTTCTGTTAATATGTTGCTCATGAATATATCTGTTTTTTCGCGGTTATCAATTGTAACTTTGGCAGTTATTATGCTATGTCCGTGGTCTATGGCTTACGCCGGGCTGGAGGATATTGAAACGGCAATTTTGAAAGGGGAGTACATCCATGCCAGGGAATTAGCCGAGGATGTCCTTGCCAATCAACCTCAAAATCCGGAGGCTCAGAAGGCCAAGTATTACATCGGATTAAGCCAATTAAGGCAGGCGAAGTATAACGAAGCGCTGGAGTCGTTCAATAAGATCAAGAACGAGAAATTGGGGGCGCAACTGCGCGAGCGTGTTTATCTGGGGCTCTTTGACGCCTATTATCTTCTGGAGGGATATCAGGAAGCCGACGCGACGCTGCAGGAGTTTTTGGGGGAAAGCGCCAAGTCCCGCCCACGGCGGGGCAAGCCGGAGGCGATGAGCCTGATCTATTTTAAGTTGGC
>CAYIMR010000074.1:0-4720 GCA_964364455.1 uncultured Planctomycetales bacterium
ACCAGGGCATCGCCAATCCGGATTACAAGGACGCGTCGCAGCCGTTTCGCACCCACCCGAATCTGGAATTATATTTAGGGAACGATTCCGCGCACCCGATCGATGAATTCGGCTGCACGGTCTGTCATGGCGGCCGCGGGCGGGGAACGGATTTTGTCTCGGCAGCGCATACGCCTTCATCGGCGCAACAGACAAAGGAATGGGAAGAAAAATATCATTGGGAACCGTTGCATCACTGGGAAAAGCCGATGTTGCCCAAACAGTACGTTGAGGCCGGATGCTTCCAGTGCCACTCGGGTCAAGGTACTATCAAGGGGGCTGAAAAGCTGAATTTGGGCTTGAGTCTTATCGAGCGTTCCGGGTGCTACACGTGCCACACGATCGATCGTTATAAGAATTGGCCGAAACCGGGGCCGGATCTGGCCAAATTGAGTTCGAAGATCTCGAAAAAATGGGCGTACCAATGGATCAGATCGCCGAATACTTTTCATTCCGATACCTGGATGCCTGCTTTCTTTGACCAGTTCAATACGAGCGACCCCGAGTCACTCAAGCGCAGCGAACAGGAGATTCACGCCATTGTGGCATACTTGTTCGCGAATAATCCGGAATATCCCGCCGCTTCGATCCCGGTTGAAGGAGATCCTCAAAAAGGCAAGGAGATCGTTTCCTCCGTAGGCTGTATGGGATGCCATCGTATTGAGCCGCGCGATCCCTCCGAAACGCTGACGCGTGATTCGCTCCGTCGGGAACAAGGCCCCAATTTAAGCGGGCTGGGTAGCAAGACCTCGAAAGCATGGCTTTACAATTGGCTGAAAAACCCGCACAGCTATAATCCGCAAACCAAGATGCCTGATCTGCGGCTTTCCGATGAAGAAGCCGCGCACGTGGCCGCGTATCTCGCGTCGTTGCGCAATGACGTTTATGCCCCGGCGGAGATTCCGGCCGTGGACGAGGCGGGTGTTGACAGAATCGTCCTGGATTTTTTGACAAAATCCGAAACATTGGATTCCTCCTCCGGACAAAAACTTGCCGTCATGGGCCCGGACGAAAAATTGGCTTTTGCCGGAGCGAAACTGATCCGTCATTATGGGTGTTTCGCGTGCCACAATATCGCCGGTTTTGAGAAGGAGAAGCCCATCGGTACGGAATTGACTGAAGTGGGAAGCCGGCCGGTCGAGCGCTTGGATTTCGGGTTCGTCCACATCGATCATACCCGCCAGGCCTGGTTCGCCCAAAAGCTTAAAGACCCGCGTATTTTCGATCAGGGCAAAGTAAAATTGCCTGATGAAAAATTGCGCATGCCTAATTTTAAGTTCAGCGATCAGGAAGCTGAGGCGGTCACGACCGCGTTGTTGGGCTTAGTGAAGGACATTCCTGAAGCGAAGGTCGTGCCGCGCACGCCGCATAATCTGGACGTGGAACGCGGTCAGGAACTGGTGCGGGTCTTCAATTGCCAGGGATGCCATTTGATCGAAAAAGACGGGGGCGCTATCCAGCCGGCCGTCGCGCAATGGCTGGTCGATTATAACAACGTCTCGGCCAATGAGGCCGGGGCGATGGTTGCCAGCTTCAGTCCGCCGAATTTGATCGGGGAAGGGAAGAAGGTGCAGGCCCAGTGGTTGTTTGATTTTCTCCATGAGCCCGCGATCATCCGGCCGTGGCTGAAGGTGCGTATGCCGACCTACAGCTTCGATACCGGCGAGCTCAACGATCTGGTGAAATATTTCGCGGCTCTGGATGATGAAAAATCTTTGTTTCTGGAGAAATTCCACGGGGCGATAACTCCGGAAGAGTTTGAAGCCGGCGCGAAATTATTTTCCAAAGATTATTTCGATTGCGCGAAATGCCATATCGTCGGCACCCGGATGCCCGGCGGTTCTCCGGAGAACTGGGCGCCGGATTTCGCCCTGGCCGGGTCACGGCTGAAACTCCGCTGGATCGACGAATGGCTTAAAAATCCTCAAGACCTTTTGCCAGGCACGAAAATGCCTACCTACTATGACCCGGCCGGTTTTGATGACGCTGGCCCTACAGACATTCTGGAGGGAGACGAGCACAAACAGATCCGCGCGCTGCGCGATTATTTAATGTCACTCACGCAACAGCCTCACGGGCCGACACCGCCAGCTAACTAAAAATTTTAAGGTTAGAAAAGGTTGTAAAAGGTTGAAAGACGTTAGAAAATGTTAAAGGTTTCTTGAGGTTACCTTTATTGCAACCTTTTGTAACATTTTTTCCTTTTGCAACCTTTTCAAACCTCTTTCAACTTTTTCTAACCTTTCATGTTTATTCCACTGACGGTCTTAACCAGTCTTATCTTCAGCGTCATTTATCCGCTGTGCTTTTGGATCAGCCACAAAGATCCCCTTAAGAACAATTTCCATAAATTTCATATCGGCCTGCCCAATGTCGTGGGCGGGGTGACGGTCGTGTTTTTGTTGTTCATGGACATACCGCTGGAGACAAAACTGATCGTTCTTTTATGGAAGGGCGTTTTCATCACGGTTTCCCGGATCTCCTGGAAAAAGCCGTACCCGGACCCGTTGTGGATGAGCATTCCCTCGATCATAGGCGTTTACGCGTTCTATCGGGTAATGACAGACCTGACCGCGGCCTTCGAATTGACCTCGTTACTGATCTGGATCCTGGGGGGATGCATTTTTTGCGCGGCGCTTTTTGCCATGAACCTGGGACATTGGTATCTTAACGTCCACGGGCTACCCATGGGACATCTTAAGCGCGCCGTAAACGTATTGGGGTTTTCGCTGGCCGCACGCCTGGTTTGGGATATCTGGTTTCTCGTCGCGGGAAAGGTTTTTTATGGTGGGGAAGAGATGTCCTTATTAAAATTTCTCGCGAAACTCGACGGATTTTTTTTGCTGATCGCATTTGCGTTCGGACTGCTTTTCCCGCTTGTCTCGCTGTATTTTGCCCACGGGACTTTGAAGTTGAAGAACACCCAGGCCACGACGGGGATTTTATACGTCATTTTGTGCGCCGTACTGATCGGCGATCTCACCTATAAATACTACATGATCAAATTTGGAGTTTATTTGTAAGGAGAGATGCTTAAAACGCCGAGTCTTTCCCGCCATTGCCCGCAGTGCAAACAGTACACTACCGTTGAGCTGCAGGAACAACCCACGCTTGCTTGCCCGCAATGTTCCAGTCTCTGGGGCAAGGTCGATACCATAGGCGGCATTTTTGATTACTGCCCGGTCTGTCAGTGCCGCCAATTTTACATCTCGAAGGATTTTAACCAATTCATCGGGTGCCTCATTATGCTGGTCGGTATCGTTTTAGTTCCGTTTACCTATGGATTGAGCTTGCCGGTCTTTGCCCTGGTCGATTGGTTTCTGGCCAAAAGGGTGGAGCCGCTCATCAATTGTTACAAATGCGGCAGCGAATTCCGTGGGTTCAAGACCGAAGTTAAACGGTTCAAGCCATTTATTCATCAGATTGGCTTAAAATACGATAAATATCGGTAAATGCGCTGTCCATGCCTGTCCCACCTTGTCCTCTTGACAACCGTCAAATATATGTTATCTTTTCTCTACTTGTATAAGAAAACGTTTTCTGCTACCTAAATTTAGCCAACCATATAGGGGAGAACAGATCATGACCGGGCATTTTCAAAGAACGAGAAAAACCGTAGCCTACCGCGTTTTATCCGCATTTGTCGCCTTTACGTTTTCTTTCAGCTATATCGTTTCACCGTCAAGCCTTTACGCCCAAGGCATGCCCGCGACCTTCATGAATTTGCCTGCTCCCGGGACACCTGTGCCCTTGACGCCCGGCTTTACTCCCGCCCGGATCATCGGGATGACCATCCACGCCGACAATCCGCTGATGTTCGACTTTCTGGTCGATCCCGGGGACATGAAACTTGATGACCAACAGATCCAGGACGAATCCCTGAAGCTGGTCAAATATTTCCTCGCCTCGTTGACCGTTCCGGCCGAGAAACTTTGGGTCAACCTTTCCCCGTACGAAAAAGACAAGATCGTGCCCAAAGAGTTCGGGCAGACCGAAATGGGCGCCGAGCTCCTGGCCCAGGACTACATGCTCAAGCAATTGACCGCGTCATTGATGAACCCGGAAGATGAACTGGGCAAGAAGTTCTGGGACCGTGTTTACGCGAAAGCGCAGAAATTGTTCGGAACGACCGAGATCCCGCTCAATACCTTCAACAAGGTCTGGATCGTGCCGGAAAAGGCCGTGGTCTACGCCAACGGATTGAACGTGTTTGTCCTGGAGAGCCGTTTCAAGGTCATGATGGAAGAAGATTATCTGGCGCTTCAGCATCACAGCGCGGAAAACCCCAAAGGCAAGTCTGATGATGTCGTCAGCGGCGTTTCCGCATCCATTATTAAGGAAGTCTTGTTGCCGGAGATCGAAAAAGAAGTCAATGAAGGAAAAACATTCGCGAATTTACGCCAGATCCATAATTCACTCATCTTGGCAACGTGGTACAAACAGAATTTGAAAGAGAGTTTGCTGGGCAAGATCTATTCGGACAAAGGCAAGACCGGCGGACTGACCGTTGCGGACAAGGAAACGGTGCAGAAGATCTACGACCAATACGTGGAAGCGTTCCAGAAAGGCGTACATAACTTTATTAAGGAAGATTACGACCCCGCGACGCAACAAATTATCCCGCGAAAATATTTTTCCGGCGGCGTGACCGAGGCCAAACTTGAAGTCGCAGGGACAAAAT
>CAYIMR010000075.1:0-4674 GCA_964364455.1 uncultured Planctomycetales bacterium
ATTTGGCGGACGAGACGGGCGAGCCTCGTCATTCCTTAAAAGGAAAATGACGAAATGACGGGAGCAGGAAGTGAGCAAAGAGACCAGAACAGGCCAAGTGATCGGCGTCAACGGCAATATGGTTGGCGTGGGATTTTCCGACAGCGTCATGCAAAATGAGGTCGCCTACGTGCGCGTCGGGGAAGAACATTTAAAATCCGAAGTTATCCGCGTGCGCGGTAAACGGGCGGAGCTGCAGGTCTTCGAGGATACCAGCGGCATCAGGATCGGCAACGCGGTGGAATTTACGGGACAACTTTTGAGCGTCGAGCTCGGGCCGGGGCTTTTGGGGCAGATCTTCGACGGCCTGCAAAATCCTCTGCCGCAACTGGCCGAGCAGCACGGATTTTTCTTAAAGCGCGGGGCTTATCTCAAGGCATTGGACGAGAAGCAAAAATGGGAATTTACCCCGGCGGTAAAAGTGGGTGACAAGGTGCGCGCCGGAGATAAACTCGGCACGGTCCCCGAGAAGATATTCCAGCACCGGATCATGGTCCCATTCGCCTTTCAGGGCGAATGGGAGGTTACGGAGATCGCTTCCAAGGGAAATTACACGATCCAAACGGCCATCGCGAAACTAAAGGACGTCTCTGGCAAAGTTCAGGAAGTCAAGATGGTGCAGAGCTGGCCGGTTAAAGTCGCCATCAAGGCTTACGCGCAGAAATTAAAGCCGACCCAGCCGCTGGTCACGAAACTGCGGATCATTGACACGCTGGTGCCGGTCGCCATCGGCGGGACGTTTTGCACGCCGGGGCCTTTCGGCGCGGGGAAAACGGTCTTGCAACATTTGTTGAGCCGTCACGCGGAAGTGGATATTGTCATTGTAGCCGCTTGCGGCGAGCGCGCCGGCGAGGTCGTCGAGATATTGGAAGAATTCCCGCATCTGGTCGACCCGCGCACGGGTAAGACCTTGATGGAGCGCACGATCATTATTTGCAATACCAGCTCGATGCCGGTCGCGGCCCGAGAATCCAGCGTGTACACCGGTGTCACGTTAGCGGAATATTACCGTCAGATGGGGTTAAACGTTTTATTGCTGGCCGATTCGACCTCGCGCTGGGCCCAGGCCATGCGTGAGATGTCCGGGCGTCTGGAAGAGATCCCCGGCGAAGAAGCCTTCCCGGCGTACCTGGAATCGCGCATCGCGAATTTTTACGAGCGCGCCGGTTTGGTAAAATTGCGCGACGGCAGCATGGGATCGGTCACCATCGGCGGAGCGGTTTCGCCGGCGGGCGGTAACTTCGAAGAGCCGGTGACGCAGGCTACGCTTAAGGTCGTCGGCGCGTTCCATGGATTGTCGCGCGACCGCGCCAACGCCCGGAAATACCCCTCCATCGATCCGTTGGAGAGCTGGAGCAAATACACCAGCTTTATCGAACCCGGGCATGTCCGCAAAGGCGCCGCGATCCTCCAAAAAAGCAACAGCGTCAACCAGATGATGAAGGTCGTCGGAGAGGAAGGGGTTTCCACCCAGGAATTCGTTGATTACCTGAAAGGCGATTTCTTCGACGCCGTTTATCTGCAACAGAACGCTTTCGACAAGACCGATGAGGCGACCGCGGCCGACCGGCAGAAACACGTGTACCGGCTGATAACCGAGATCATCGACCGGGAATTCCAGCCCGAGAACAAAGACGCCGCCCGCCGGTTCTTCCAGCAATTGCGGCAATCGTTCGTCAACTGGAACTCGGCGGCGTTCCAATCCGAAGATTTTAAGGGGAAAGAAAAAGACATACGTAATAAAATAACGGATGGAAAAATAACCGCTTAATCGATGTTCGATGAACTCAAAACGATAAACGATTCGAGCAGTCCGTCTTCGCTCAATCGCTTTCGCATTGAGCTTCGACGAGACCTCGCCGAAGCCAAACACGTTAAGTATTGGGCGAAGGCGGGCGTCACCGGTAACCTTAATCCGAAGTAACAAAGGAATCATATGCAAAAAGTCCACAGTCAGATATTACAGATCGCGGGAGACGTCATTGTCGTTGAAGCCGAGGACGTCAGCTACAGAGAGTTGGCGGAGATCCGCACGCCCGCCGGCATTTCGTTGGCGCAGGTCATCCGTCTGGACGGGAAAAGGGTATCGTTGCAGGCTCTCGCCGGCAGCCGCGGGATCTCGACCGACGACAAGGTGCGTTTCTTGAAGCGCCCGATGCGCGTTTCTTATTCGGAGGATCTGATGGGGCGCGTGTTTAACGGAAGCGGCCTGCCGCGCGACAACGGCCCCGCGTTGACCGGCAACATGATCGACATCGGCGGGCCGTCGGTCAATCCGTCCAAAAGGATCGTTCCCAAGAACATGATCCGCACCGGTATCCCGATGATCGATGTCTTTAATTCGCTGGTGGAATCGCAGAAACTTCCGATCTTTTCGGTCGCCGGTGAGCCTTACAACGAACTTCTCGCCCGCATCGCGATGCAGGCCGAGGTCGACCTGATCATCCTCGGCGGAATGGGCCTTAAATACGACGATTATCTGTTTTTCCGCGACACCCTGGAGAAGCAGGGTTCTTTGTCGCGCGCTATTTTATTTATTCACACCGCGTCCGACCCGACGGTCGAATGCCTTCTGGTACCGGATATGTGCCTGGCGGTCGCCGAACAGTTCGCGCTGGGGGGCAAACGCGTCCTGGTCCTTTTGACGGACATGACGAACTTTTCCGACGCGCTTAAAGAGGTCGCCATCACGATGGAACAGATCCCGTCGAACCGAGGCTACCCGGGCGATCTTTACAGCCAGCTCGCGGCCCGTTATGAAAAGGCGGTCGCTTTCGCCAACGCCGGTTCCATTACTATTTTAGCGGTCACGACCATGCCTGGCGACGACGTCACGCACCCGATCCCCGACAACACCGGTTATATCACGGAAGGACAATTTTATCTGCGCGGCGGGCGCATCGAGCCCTTCGGCAGTTTGAGCCGTTTGAAACAGCAGGTCAACGACAAGACGCGTTCCGACCACCGCGCGATCATGGACCGGATGATCCAGCTTTTCGCCGATTACCGCAGTACCCTGGAGAAGCGTTCGATGGGTTTTCAGATGAGCGCGTGGGACGAGAAGCTTTTGAAGTACGGGAAACGTTTCGAGGAAGAACTGATGGACCTTTCCGTGAATATTCCTCTCGAGCAGGCATTGGACCGCGGCTGGCAGATCCTCGCGGATATCTTCGAACCAGCGGAAACGGGGATCAAAGAGGCGTTGGTCAAGCAGTACTGGCCGGCAAAAGCGGAAGTGAATAGGTAGTTTAGTACATTGTCGTTCGTACATCGTACATCGAAACAGTTTTAACGATGTACTAAGTACGAATGACGAACGACGAAAAATGAAAGTCAAGCTCACAAAAGGCGAACTCAAGCGCCAACGCGACAGCCTCAAGCAGTACCGGCATTATCTGCCCACGCTGCTATTGAAGAAACAGCAGCTGCAGATGAAAATCCTTGAGGCGCGCCGGCTTCTCGCCGATCGGACTGGCGTTTTGAACGTGAAGCTCGAACAGGTCGACCCGTGGGTCGGCCTGTTGGGGGATTCGTCCGTTGATATCCGCGCGTGGGTCAAACCGCAGAATGTTTTCGTCAAGACCGTCAACATCGCCGGCGCGAATGTCCCCGTATTCGACGACATCCATTTTCCGCAGGCCGAATATGACCTGTATACAACGCCCTTGTGGATCGACCGCGGCATTGAAGAGCTCCGGCTGATGGTGACTTTGCTCGCCGAACTTATGGTCATCAAGGAAGGCATCGCGGTCCTGGAACAGGAACTGCGCGTCACCACCCAGCGGGTCAATCTCTTCGAGAAGGTCAAGATCCCCGAATGCCAGGAAAATATCCGCCAGATCTGCATTTATCTCGGCGACCAGCAGGCCAACGCGGTGGGGGTGAGTAAAGTCGCGAAAAAGAAAATTGAGGTTCGTGACCTGGAATTGGTGGCCGCATGATCGTCCCGATGAAAAAACTTCACGTGATCGTCCAGAAAAAAGATATTGTTCCGGCGCTTTCGAGCCTGCGCGATCTGGGCAGCGTCCATGTGGAGCCCCAGGAAGAATTGTCCGGTTATCAGCTGGAAGAGCGCAGGGAAGAGGTCGCGATGCTCACGCAAGCTTTGAATATTCTCCAGCGGTTTGAATGCAAGGTCAATGTGCCCCAGCAAGAGGCCCGTGACTGGACGGACACCGTCAACGAGATCCTGGAATTGTGGGCCCAGATCGAGCATTATCAGGGAAATATCACCCAGCGGGAGATCCAGATCCGTCAATGGGAACCGTGGGGCGATTTTGACCCCAAAGATATCGAGGCATTGGCCGCCCGGGGCATTTACGCGCGGCTTTGCGAGGTGCCCGCGGGCAAGGAGACCATTGCTCCCAAAGGTGTTATCCTGGAGAAGGTCCATTTCGCGTCGGGTACTTATAAATGCCTTGCCATCTGCCGCGAAAAAGTCGATCTTCCCTGGGAGACGATCACGCCGCCTGCTTTGGGTCTTGGTCAGATGAAAAAAATGCAGGCCGAGGATCAGGCCAGGATCCTGCAGGCCGAGGGGAGGATCACCGCATTGCGTTGTTATTGCGGCGCGTTCCAAAAGATATTGGTCGAACGTGAAAATGTTTTAAGGTTCGAAGAGGTAGAAAAAGGGAT
>CAYIMR010000076.1:0-4657 GCA_964364455.1 uncultured Planctomycetales bacterium
CGCCATGTAAAAAACAAGACCAAAAATGGCGCCCAGCGGCAGCATGCCTGCCCAATAACTGAATTTTTTCCAGAAATTTTCGCTCATGAAGCTCTCCACGAACTAAAACCCAATGTACCCTGATTTTGCCCCGACTCGCCCTTAGAAATCGCCCCTGCGATTTCAAGGGTAAAGTCCCGGAAATTTCTCGGAGAGAAATTTCTCGGGATAAGATATGGCAAAATTCTCTTCGATAATTTCGCCACACTCGTCAGGGCTATCCGCCGAAATGTGGCGGAATCCGCCTGTTCGATATTCCTCCATTCAAGGAAATATCGAACAGCGCCACGGCTTTTTACCGCATTTCCGCCAGAGGCGAGACTTCGCCATTCGGCGAGCATACACAACTTAAAAAGCCGTGGCATTCTGCCCGTTAGGCTCCCTGCGGGAGGAAGGCGGATAGGATTTTCTCTATCTTATCATGCAAGTAAAGCACTTCAAGCCCCATCACAAAAACTTCCTCGAGGTTGTCCGTCAATCAGTCAGAACCAAATGCCCGTTGCCTTTGTCCACCAGCCGGGCATGCGGGGTGATCGGGATAACCTTCTCCCTCGCGCTTGCCTTATAATCGACCGCGGCCGCGAGCAACTCTTTTGTGTACGGATGCAACGGATTGCTCAGTAATTCCCGCGTTGGCGCCGATTCGACGATCCGGCCCTGATACATCACCGCGATCCGCCGGCTGATCCTGGCAACGACGCGCAAATTATGCGAAATAAAGAAATAAGTCACCTGAAATTCTTTCTGCAGTCCGTCAAGAAGATCAAGGATCTGCTTCTGGATGAGCACATCCAGCGAAGAAACGGCCTCATCCAGGATAAGAAGCTTAGGGCTCAAGACCAACGCGCGGGCGATGGCGATACGCTGGCGCTCACCGCCGGAGAACTCATGCGGGAAACGCTCCATCATCTCGGGATCTAACCCGACGGCCTCAAGCAATCGCGCGGCCCGTTCCCGCCGCTTCGCGGGCGTTGGATATTTTTTCCATTCCAGCGTCATGGCTTCCCCCAGGATCCGGTATACCGTAAAGCGCGGGTCAAGGCTGCTATAGGGATCCTGAAAGACCATTTGCATCTGCTTACGGTATCGCCTGAAATCCCGATTCGAGACAGTTGTAGTGTCATAACCATTGAATGCGATCGTCCCGCTATCAGGAGCGATCAGCTTCAGGATAATCCTGCCCAGCGTCGTTTTGCCGCAACCGGACTCGCCGACAAGCCCAAGGTTCTCACCCGGCGCGAGCGCCAGATCGACGCCGTCGACCGCCCGGACAAAAGATCGGGGCCGCGCAAGAAAACCTCCCGTCACCGGAAAGGACTTTTTGATATTTTTTAGCTCCAATAACATTTTAGACCTCGAGGGCCTCCATCAGCGTGCGCGTGTACGGGTGCTGTGGTTTCTCCAAGACTTCGCGGGTTATCCCCCGCTCAACGATTTTACCTTCGGTCATGACCGCCACATGGTCGGCCATATGCGCCACCATCCCCAGATCATGGGTGATCAATAGAATAGAGAGTTTCAACTCATCTTTTAATTTCCGGAACAATTCCATGATATTTGCCTGCAGCGTCACGTCAAGATTGCTCGTCGGCTCATCGGCAATGATCAATTTCGGACCGGCCGCGATCGCTTGGGCGATCATCGCGCGCTGGCGCATCCCTCCGCTTAACTGATGAGGATAATTCCCGGCGGTCCTTTTAGGATCGGGCAACCCGACGAGGTTCAAAAGCTCCAATATCCGTTCGCGACGCTGGCGCGCGTTCAAGGCGCTGTGCACGCGCAAAACCTCTCCGATCTGGCCGCCGATGGAAAAAACTGGATTAAACGCGTACAACGGTTCCTGAAACACCATGCTGATGTCTTTACCGCGCAGCAAACGCATGCGTTCTTCGGGAAATTTAAGGACATCTTTCCCAATAAATAGAATACGCCCCTGGGAGACGACCAATCCCAACGGCAGAAGCCTAAGGATCGCGAGGCCCATGGTCGTCTTGCCGCTTCCCGAGCCGCCGACTAACGCCGTGACGCTTAACGCCGGGACATCCAGGCTGGCCGCGCTCACTATATTCTTTCCCGCGACGGCAACCGTCAAATTTTCGACGACCAGCAGATCCTCTTTCATTTATTCTTTTCCCCTTCACCTTTGAGCATGGGATCCAGGCAATCCCGCAAAGCGTCACCGATGATATTAAAACAAACGACCGTTAGAAAGATAAAAAACGCCGGCCAAAGGATCCACGGCGCGAATTTGATCCGGACGATGCTCATGGCATCGCTGAGCATATTGCCCCAGCTGGCATATGGATCCTGGATCCCGAGGCCGATCAAACTTAACCCCGATTCGCCCAGAATATAACCGGGGATCGAAAGCATGACGGCAAAAATCGAATACGACAAAGTATGCGGCAGGATGTGACGCGTGATGATCTTAAAATCCGAAAGGCCAAGGCTTCTTGCCGCTAAAACATATTCTCGCTCGCGCAAGGAAAGACACATCCCGCGGATGATGCGCGCCAACCCGGCCCAGCCGACAAAAGAAAGAATGATGATGATCGCGAAATATACCTGCAGCGAATTAAAGTTATCCGGCACCGCCGCGCGCAAGGCCAATAACAGATAAAATCCCGGCACCATCATAACCATCTCGCATAAACGCATCAAAAAATTGTCGAGCCTGCCGCCGTAATACCCCGAGACACCGCCGACGAACAATCCGATCGTAAATGAGATAAATACTCCAATAAGTCCTATCGAAAGCGAGACTTGCGCCCCGTACAGCAGCCGCGAAAACACGTCCCGGCCGCGGGCATCCGCCCCAAGCAAATAGATCCGGCCGGGGCTATCAACGCTGAATAAATGATACCGGCACGGAAAAACACCTAACAAGCGGTACTCATCACCGGGAACAAAAAAACGGACAGGATACTTTTCATCAGGATCAATACGATAAATTCGAGCGTTATATTCGTTGAACGTCAATTGCATACTAGGAACATACGGCCCGACAAACTTACCGCCGTCGAAAAATCTGACCGATGCCGGTGGGGCATAGGAATAATTCCGGTCCTCATTTTGGAAAGAATACGGCGCGAAAAATCCGGCCAACAGCGCCGCGGCGTACAGCGCCAACAAAACGCAGGCAGACCCGACCGCCAACCGGTTTCTGGTAAAACCCCGCAGCGCTATTTGAAATTCATTAAGATGTTTTTCGTTTTTATCCATATTCTACTATTATCTAATCATATCGGATCCGCGGGTCGGCCTTCGCCAGAGCGATATCGGCCAATAAATTCCCGATAATAAAAAGAATCCCCCCCATCATCATGCTGGCCATCACAAGATAAACATCTTTAGAACGCACCGCCGTTAACATCAATGACCCCAACCCCGGCCAACTGCAGATGATCTCGATCAAGGCCGCGCCGCTCAACAATGACGAGAATTCGTATCCCAACAATGTGATCAAGGGGTTGATGGCGTTACGCAGCGCGTGATGATAGACGACGCGCCGCTCCGAAAGTCCCTTGGCGCGCGCGGTGAGGATATATTTCTGCCCAAGGACCTCCAGCATATTACCGCGCATGATCCGCTGCAATGCCGCGATCGAGCCGATCGATAACGCCACGGCGGGGATCGCAAGATGTTTTAAAAGATCGGCCAGTCGGCCAAGCCATCCCAGCGATTCATGATCCGGGCTGTGCATCCCGCCCAAAGGCAGCATTCCCGTCTGGCTCGCCCAAAAGAGCAATATCATCCCCAGAAAAAAGCTGGGCAGTGACAAGGCGATATAGGAAAAGAACTGAATGACCCGGTCAACGACGCGGTTACGGTTTAACGCCGCCCAGATGCCCAGCGGGATCGCCACACACCACGTCAGAAGGAACGCCGCCAAGGAAAGAACAAACGTGTTCCAGATACGTTCGCCGATAATTTTGTAAACAGGTACGTTGTAATAGAACGAATATCCCAGTTCGAGGCGCAGAAGATTACGCACCCATTGGACATACTGATAAAAAAGCGGTTTGTCGAGCCGATAGAGCTGTTCATAACGCGCGATCGTTTCTTTGGAAAACTGGGGATCCATGCGCACCGTGTCCAGATAATTGCCGGGGCTGATACGCATCAGCACGAACGTTAATAGAGCGATACCCAACAGCATCGGGATCGCTACCAGTAAACGCTTGAAGGCATAACGCCACATTTAGCGGGACTCCTCTTTATTGACCTTTTCTTTTCCAATGTTAAATCTCCGAGCCCCATTACCGACGGAAGTTGGAGATTTAACATTCTGTTTAGCAGGGGGAAGGTCAATAATATAGATCTCTTCGAGGTTATGGAACACGCCGCCGTAATTGGTGGGTTTAAGATTGCCGAATTTATCGCGCACCGCGTAAAGCCGGGCGCCAAAGACCGTATAGATAACGGGGAGCTCTTCGGCGATGATCCTCTGATGTTCATCGTAGAGGACCTTGCGTTTGTTCTCATCAAGCTCTTGCACTCCCTGGATAAAAATTTCATCGGTCCTTTCCTCCCAGTCGGTCGCCGGCTCTTTTTGCATCGGATACCACATATGCAATTGGCCCGAGGACATCCAGACGTTCTTGCCGAAATGCGGTTC
>CAYIMR010000077.1:0-4621 GCA_964364455.1 uncultured Planctomycetales bacterium
TCGTATTTCGTATCTCGTATCTCGTTGGAGATAAACTGAAACGAAATACGAAATACGAGCGACGAGATACGATGCAAGGAATCTTCATCACAGGCACCGACACGGGTGTTGGCAAAACAGTGGCAACACTTGTGCTGGCTACGCTCCTGCAAGACCAGGGTTACAATGTCGGCGTCATGAAGCCCGTGCAATGCGGGGGCGATGATGCCGCTTTTTTGAAAAAGTCCTTGCGGCTTTCCGATCAGCTTGTCGAAATCAATCCCTGCTTCGCCCGCGAACCGCTTTCCCCGCATCTGGCTTTCCGAGGAGAAAAACGCAAAATCGACGTTGAGAAAATCCGCGCGGCTTACGGGCGCTTGAAACAAAGGCATGACATCGTTCTGGTGGAGGGCGCAGGCGGGTTGATGGTCCCGTTAACTCATGATTATTTTGTCGCGGATTTAATCCGGGATATGGAGCTGGAACTCATTATTGTCGCGCGGCTTGGACTGGGGACGATCAACCACACGCTTTTGACGATCGGGCAGGCGCGCTCTCAAGGCATCGAGGTGCGCGGCGTATTATTCAGTGAAGCTTCGCCGCGCAAACACGGTATTCCTTGGGCAACCCTTCCGGGATTGCCCGAGAAAACCAACCCGCAGGCTGTCAGAACGCTCGGCAACGTTGAGCTCCTGGGAACGATTCCTTATTTGAAAAGTTTACGGCGGTTGGAAATTGTGCGTCGGTGCGCTCCGGCGGTCAGGCTCAAGCGGATTTTTGAACCATCGGCGGAGTTGCCGGCCTCGCGACAAAAACGATTGGCCGCCTGGGATCAGAAATATGTTTGGCATCCATTCACCCAGATGAAAGATTGGTTAACCGAGGAGCCGCTGGTCATCGACCGGGCCAAAGGGAGTTACCTGATCGACACCAAAGGCAACCGTTATCTCGACGGCGTTTCAAGCCTTTGGGTCAATGTCCACGGCCACGGGCACCGGACCGTGAATGCCCGTGTCCGGGAACAGCTTAATAAGCTGGAACACTCGACGTTGTTGGGATTGTCGAATACCCCGGCCGTCGAGCTGGCCAGGGAATTGACGTCCATCGTCCCCAAAGGGCTGACCAAAGTTTTTTATTCGGACAACGGATCAACGGCAGTTGAGGCGGCGATCAAGATCGCTTACCAATACTGGCAGAATACCGGCCGCAAGAAAAAGAAATATATCGCGCATCTGGCGAATTCGTATCACGGCGATACGCTGGGCAGTGTCAGTGTCGGCGGCATCGAGCTTTTTCATAAAGTCTATCGAGGCCTGACCTTCAAGACGATTAAAGTGGATTTTCCGGATTGTTACCGCGCTCCCAAAGGCAAAAAATACCCGGACTACGCCTTTGAATGTCTGGACCGGTTCGAAGCGATGCTCAAGAAAAAGCACGGGCAGATCGCCGCCTTTGTCGTGGAGCCGATCGTCCAGGGCGCGGCGGGGATGATCATGTGGCCGAAAGGAATTTTGAAGCGTATAGCCGGACTTTGCCGAAGGCACGATGTTATTTTTATTGCCGATGAAGTTGCCACAGGATTCGGACGCACGGGCAAGATGTTCGCCTGCGAACAGGAGGGGGTTTCGCCGGATATTTTGTGTCTGGCAAAAGGACTCACGGCCGGGTATCTGCCGCTGGCCGTGACATTGACCACGAAGAAGATTTTTGACGGATTTGTATTCGATTACAAAGACCAGAAGACATTTTTTCATGGCCACACCTATACGGGGAATCCTTTGGCCTGCGCGGCGGCCCTGGCCAATCTGGAAGTCTTTGAAAAAGAAGGGACTTTGGGCAAAATGAGTCCCAAAATAAAGTTCTTGAGCCGTAAGCTGCAAATGTTCTATAATCTTCCCCACGTTGGGGATGTGCGCCAGCGGGGATTTATGGTCGGCATTGAGTTAGTCCGTGACCGGAAAACTCAAGAGCCGTATCCTTGGCAACAAAAAGTTGGTGTGCAAGTTTGCCAGGAAGTCCGCAAGCACGGCGTTATCTTAAGGCCTCTGGGCAACGTGATCGTCCTCATGCCGCCGTTGTCGATGAGCCTTGAGGAATTGGCGCGGCTGGCGGATGTCACCTACGAAGCGATCGAAAAGGTGACCTCATAAAATGGATGGAAAACATGCGGGATTTAAGTAATCTGTTCGACAACAACCGTCGCTGGGCGGGGGAGATCAAGAAAAAAGACCCCCAATTTTTCCTGAAATTGTCAAAGCTGCAATCCCCCCGATACCTGTGGATCGGCTGTTCCGACAGCCGGGTGCCGGCCAATGAGATCACAGGGCTTCTTCCCGGCGAACTTTTTGTCCACCGCAACGTCGCCAATGTTGTTGTCCACACGGACCTTAACTGTCTTTCGGTCGTGCAATATGCGGTTGACGTCCTGAAGGTGCGGCACATTATCCTCTGCGGCCATTACGGCTGCGGCGGTGTCCGCGCGGCGATGGAATCGGCGCGGCTGGGCCTGATCGACAATTGGCTCCGGCACATTAAGGACGTACAGAGTAAGCATAAAGCCGCTCTGGCGCGGATCAAAAATAAGGAGGAGCGCTTTGAGCGGCTGTGCGAGCTCAATGTCCTCGAGCAGGCCCATAATCTTTGCCAGACGACGATCATCCAGGACGCGTGGCGTAAGGGACGCACCTTAAGCGTCCACGCCTGGATCTACAACTTGCGCGACGGCCTTCTGCGGGAGCTGTGGTCCCGGCACCGCTTCTGAGGAGGCGAGGCATCAGAAACACGTTGACACCGTGCGGTAAGCAGGGTATTCTTATAGTAAGGATGTAAGGAAATAATGAGATAATGAAAGGAGACTCTAATGACCATTATTGAAACAGCCAAGATCACAACCAAGGGGCAGGTGACCATTCCCAATCGCATCAGAAAGATACTGCACCTGGAGGAGGGTTCTTCGGTCGCTTTCGGCTTGACCAAAGAAGGGGTGGTCCTGATGCCCTGCACGATGACCGCACAGTCGCCTTATAGCGCAAAGGAATGGGCCAAGATTGAGAAGCTCGCTTCTGAGAGGGGCGGCAAGGTCTATACCAGCGCGGAGGCGGCCAAGAAACACCTTAAGGCTTTATGAGAGTAGAGTTCAGGACGTCCTTTGACCGCTCCATCAAACAGCTTCCGCTCAAAGAAAAGGAAGACATTAAAAAGGTTGCCGCGCAGTTCATCGATATTCTTTCGCACGACAGGCATATCCACGAAGGGCTTGGATTAAAACGACTAAGAGGTGATTTTTGGGAAGTGCGCAAGGGACTTAAAGCAAGGATCCTTTTCTGCTGGCAAGGCGATCTTGTCGAATTCGTCCTTGCCGGCAATCACGACGATATCAAAAGGTTTTTGAAGAATGCTTAGGAATAAAATACGAAAGATAAAGTTGACTAAGAAAGAGCGGGCCATTGAAACAAGCAGCGGAGGCGTTACTGGTGGTGCCGGGCTGGGTTGTATTTAGCGTGGCACTGGCAGTAACGCCTCCGTAACAGTAAGGAATCCTAGAAAAGCAAGCGTCTGCTAATTCACGGAACGGAAGAGTTATGAGGAAAATATCCGAAGATAAAAATTTTTTGTGCGCTACTGTTCATTTGGATAGAAATGATATTGATGAAATAGTAGATATATTGAATAGGAAAGGGAACAAATTAGAAATTATTTCTGACGGGTATGAATTTGAGTCGATTGACGAGTTAGTTAAAAAGAGAGGAGATAATATCTCAAACTTGCATTTGTCTGTTCACAATCCGTATATTTCTTTAAGGCTCCTTGACAAGGGAATGCTTCCACCGAGAAATTTTCTTTATTCTACAACATCGGATGAAGTTTTCTATAAAATTAAAGAAGTTTTACTTAAAAAGCGATCTTTTGTTGGCAAAATTCTTCCGGGATGGATAAGTTTTTTATGCATACCCGCTGTTCTTGTAATACCATCTAGAATAATTATACAGCTATTGCCTCCTGGCAAGGAATTGATTTTACTCTTCTTTATATCTTTATTTACACTGGTCCCTGCCTTGTTTCATTTTGGTTATTTTTCTACGATTTCGCTGCAACCAACAGCGCAAAAGAAGAATTTTTGGGTTAGAAATCAGGACACAATACTTGTTTCGATAATAACTATTTTTTTGACTTTAGTAATTCAGTATTGTTGGAAATTGTTATTCAAGTAGCATCAAGATGGTTAATGATAAAATATTTTAATAATAAGAAGCAAGCCAAAGTCTTCGTCGCGATGTCGGGCGGGGTGGATTCGTCGGTCGTGGCCGGGGTGATGAAGGAGGCCGGGCACGAGGTCGTGGGGGTGACGATGAGGCCAGGACACTCCCGGAGTGAGCGAAGTCGAACCATCAATCATCCCGACAGCAAGAAGCCGTCCTGCTGCGGCGTCGACGGGATTCAGGACGCCCAGCGCGCGGCGCAGATCATCGGCATCCCGCACTACGTCCTGGATTTTGCCAAAGAGATCGACCAATACATCATCGAAGACTTCACCAGCGAATACTTGAGCGGCCGCACGCCCAACCCGTGCGTAGAACCCGGCCACTCCGGGAGTGGTCTTGGGCATGCGCTTCCGGGGCAGGTACGTCCCCGGGAAACGAAA
>CAYIMR010000078.1:0-4607 GCA_964364455.1 uncultured Planctomycetales bacterium
GCCCACGGCGGGGCAAGCCGGAGGCGATGAGCCTGATCTATTTTAAGTTGGCGAAAGCCAACATGAAGCTCGCCCGTTGGGGCCAGGCGACGGGTTATCTGGAAAAGATCGTTCGGTCTTTCCCCAGCAGCCTGGAAGTGCCCGCGGCAAAACAGTTGCTGGAAGAGAAGCATTACTTCGCCGTGCAGGTTGGCGCTTTTATGGAACGCCGGCTGGCCGAGGCGCTGGTCGACGAGCTAAAGCAGAAAGAGGAATACGCTTACATCATCGAATCAGTTGACTCGCAAAATCGAAAATTTTATCGCGTGCGCGTCGGCCAGTTGGCCATGCTCAAGGAAGCGCAGGCGTTGAAGAATAGATTGGCCAAATTCGGTTATCCCGCCCAGGTTTATCCGTAAATTAGACAAAGTCACCACGTCACAAAGTCACAAGGTCACATGTAAAGATTTAAAACGGTGACTTTATTGCGCATGAACTTCCAGAAAATCATTCTTATCGTCGGTCCCACCGCCATCGGCAAGTCCGAAATCGCTTATTCTTTGGCAAAACGTATTGACGGGGAGATCATTTCCTGCGATTCCATGCAGATATACAAAGAAGTACGTGTCGTGACCAGCAAGCCTTCCGCGCGAATGCTTAAGGCGGTGCCACATCATCTGGTCGATTGTGTCTCGGTGGGGGAAGAATTCGATGTCGCTCGGTTCAATGCCCTTGCCCTGGAGGCCATCCGCGTCATTCACGCGCGTCATCATGTCCCGATCATTGTCGGTGGCAGCGGGCTGTACATGCAGATCCTCCTTGATGGGATCTTCCCGGGGACGCCCAAAAATGAGGCCATCCGCGGGGCACTTAAAAAACAAGCCCAGCGTTACGGCAACGAATATCTTTACAAGAAACTCCAGAAAGTCGACCCACAAACGGCATTAAAAATCCATCCCAACGACGTGCGCCGGATCATCCGTGCTTTAGAAGTTTATAAGACGCGCCGGGAACCGATCTCCAGCCTGCATAAGAAGCGTTGCGGGCTTTGGGGGAAGTACGACATCAAGTCCTTTGCCCTGGCCATGGACAGAGATGCTCTTTACCAGCGTATCAATCGACGCGTGGATGAGATGTTCGCCCACGGGGCCGTCAAGGAAATCGAACATCTGCGGGACGTTCCTTTGAGCCCAATGGCGCAGCGCCTGATCGGGTTGCGGGAGATCCGCGGATTTTTAGACGGTTTATACGATGAAACTCATGCCCGGGAACTGATGAAACTTAACACGCGTCGTTTTGCCAAGCGGCAATTGACCTGGTTTCGAAAAGAAAAGAGATTAGAGTGGATTACGGTACAGGAAAATGATACGGTGAAAGACATTGCGGATAAATTGATGGCCGGTATTGAATAACAGACAAGGGAAGAGATGAAGAGCACGCAAAAAGAAGGCAAGGAAAAGGTCCTCCTGGTTATTGTTGATTTTAAAAGGGACCGGGCGCGCTGGCCGGCCCAGGAAGTTCTCGTGGAAATGGAAGATCTGATCGCGGGTTGCGGCGGGGAAGTCATCGAACGCATGGTTTGTCCTCTGGAGAAGGCATCAGCCACCTACTTGATTGGGTCGGGGAAGGTGAAGGATATCGCCGCTGCGGTCAGCCAACTGGGGATTGAGACGGTTGTGTTCAGTTATGATTTAAGGGGAAGCCAGCAGCGTAACCTTGAGGAAACGATAAAAACGAAAACGATCGACCGCACACAGCTTATTCTGGATATTTTCGCCAGGCACGCCACCAGCAAAGAAGGAAAAATGCAGGTGGAATTGGCCCAGTTGGAATATCTCCTGCCCAGGCTGGTCGGTCATGGTATCGAACTCTCACGTCTGGGCGGCGGCATCGGTACTCTTGGTCCCGGTGAAACCAAGCTCGAAATGGACCGCCGGCGTATCGCAGAACGCATCACCCGTTTGCGGCACGAGCTAAAGGAAGTAACGAGCCAGCGCGCGCTCAAACGCAAACAGCGTAAAGATAAAGGTGTGCCGACCGTCGCGCTCGTTGGGTACACCAACGCGGGCAAGTCCACCCTGATGAACACCCTGACGCAGGCTAATCAGGTGACACGCGAGACTCTTTTCACGACGCTCGACTCGCTGGCACGTCAGTTTGTCCTGCCGAACCATCAGAAGATCATCATCTCCGACACGGTCGGATTTATGCATGAATTGCCGCACCATCTGATCGAGGCGTTCAAGGCGACGCTGGAGGAAGTCCGGGAGGCGGATCTTTTGCTGCACGTGATCGACGTGAGCCATCCGCATTTCCATCATCTGCGCGAGGCGGTTGAGGTCGTTTTAAAGGAATTGGATTCTTCCGAAAAGCCGACGGTCGTTGTGTTCAACAAGATCGACCGGATTGAGGACCGACAGGGGCTCAATCAGTTTCAGGGCGCCAAGGATCACGCGGTATGTATCTCCGCGAAAACGGGAGAGAACATGCCGCTTCTTATCGAGAAAATCGGGGGGATGCTTTCCTCCATGGTCGAGGAGATCAACGTGGATATCCCGATCAACCGCATGGACCTGGTCAATCTCGCCCACGAAGAAGGGCAGGTGTGTTCGATCAAATATTACGCCGATACCGTCAATATTCGCGCCGTGGTGCCGACCCAAGTGGCCGGGAAATTTTATAAATACGATATTCGGTCTCGCAAGGAAGAATAAAATGTTCTGGATCGTTACCATAGTTCTCGCTCTTTTGACAGGCATTATTTTGCTCAAGAGTAATATTCTGTTTCATAAAGAGACAAGGGAACAATTTTTGCACGCTCTGGAGAAATTCCTGGAAGGGACGCTGCGGCCTATCGACGGCCAGCCTGGAGGTATGCAAATCGATTTCTTTTTTAAAGGACAGTCGTTTGTTTACGAAGATGTCCCTGACCGCGGGTTTAAGGAAGAGGCGCGCAAAGGCTACCTGAAAACCGTGGTTCACGCGGATTTTACTCTTTATTTTACGGAAAAACCACGTTCCACGACTATGAGAACGGATGTCTTTATCTCTTCCCGGATACCTGATGGGCCGACCCGCCCGGACGCCTGGGTCGCGCTTCCGCCATCCTTAAGAGGGTTGGATGTCCAGACGAATAATATCCGATTGGCGAACAAGCTTTTGGCCAATGCCAAGATCGTCGACATTTTACTGGAGTTTCGCAACATCGATTCCCGGGGATCTCCATCCATGAGTTGGCGGATCATGGACGGGATGATGACCCTGGAATTTCATCCCGCAGGAGGGAAGATCCCGAATTATCATGATTTGACCGGCCGGATTTCTTCGATTGAAGACTATTTGGAAGAATTCGTGAAAATCATCCGGTTTTTTAAAGAGCTTTTACCTGAATAAGCTTCCCGTTCCTTGGCCGGCCAAAATTTTCTATTGACAAGATTTGATTTTTTGTTAGAATTCACGTTAGCATTCTTACCTGTAGAGTGCTAAATCTGATCCAAGATCGAGTATCTGTTTAAAAACGTTTAAGGTTAAAACTTTCGATGACACCACGCAAAGCCGATTTACAGCCAAGAGGCTCCTCCCGCAGGGAGCCTATCGGCCTGCGGGAGGAGAGAAAAGAACGCATATTGGCCATTACGGTGGATCAGTATATTAAAACTATTTTTCCGGTCAGCTCTTCCTGCATTGTCCAGCAATACGGGGTGGATTTAAGTTCGGCGACGATCCGCAATGTCCTCGCGGAATTGGAGGAGGAAGGATATCTGACGCATCCGCATACTTCTGCCGGGCGCGTTCCAACGCAGCAAGGGTACCGTTATTACGTGGATCATCTGATGCAGGAAATTCAGCTCCTGGAAGATGAAAAAGCGCGTATCCGCGCGGAATACAAACGGGAATCGGCCGAATTGGACAATCTTTTAGAGAAAACCTCCCGGGTGTTGTCGGAAACGACCCATTGCACGAGCCTTGTTTCCGTGGACGGGTGGGGAAACCGGATTTTTTGCCAGGGAACGAGCTTTGTTGTTGAGTATCCGGATTACCAGGACATCGGTAAGATTCGGGGTATTCTTTCCGCTTTGGATGAAAAAGAGCGTTTGTTGCAGCTCATCAACAAAGAATTGGAAGAAAGAACGGTAATATTCATCGGGAAAGAGCTTGAATGCGAAGATATTGATACGTGTTCTCTGGTCGTTTCCCGCTATCAAGCCAAAGATGGTCCCAGCGGCCGTATCGCCGTTCTGGGCCCCACCTGGATGGACTACAAACGGGTCGTCTCCGCCCTGGATTATTTTTCGGATCTCATTGAAGAGATCCTCTGATATCTCTCAAAAGATTATTTCTATGAACGAGAAACATAAAAAACAGGATGAACTATCGGGTCAAGAGGTCTTTAAAGACAAAGATGCCGAATGTCAGAAGCTGGAGGAAGAAGCGGCCAGGTACAAGGATCAATATATCCGGCTCTACGCTGAATTCGAGAACGCGCGCAAACGCATGGAGCGCGAGCGGCAGGAGTTTATCAAGTACGCCAACGAGGGGTTAATCACGGAATTTTTAAGCATCCTCGACAATCTGGAGCGATCCGTCGAAGCGGCGCAGGCCAAGCACGAAGATTATGAGGCGTTTTT
>CAYIMR010000079.1:0-4553 GCA_964364455.1 uncultured Planctomycetales bacterium
TTTTTTAGGTATAAACTTGACAAACAATATTTAAGGTGCTATCCTTGCCATTACATCATTTCGGAGTTAGAATATGAGCATACAAATGGATGAAAACCCGATCATAGCGGACGTCGGAGCGCTTCAAACGAAACTCGGTCGAGCCAACAGGGATCTGGCCGTGCTCTATGAGATCAGCAACGCCATGCGCACCACGCTCGATCTCGACCACATCCTCTATATTATTTTGACGTGCGTCACGGCCCATACCGGATTAGGGTTCAACCGCGGGATCCTTTTTCTGATCAATCATAAGGAACGCTGCCTGGAACCGCAGATGGCGATCGGACCGGATTCCGGGGAACACGCCCAAAAGATCTGGCAATACATTTCTGACGTGAAACCCCACCTTGAAGATCTGATCAAAGCGGAGAATGTTACCTCCAACATCCAGCGATCTTCATTACTACAAACGGTCAAAACACTGAAGATCTCGCTCGGTCCCAATAATCCCAGCCCGCTGGCGCGCGCCTATCATGAAGGAATGCCTTTGCACATCACGCCGAATAAGATCAGCCAGTACAAGGACGATGCCTTTTTACAGAAATTCCGGGCCAACGAACTCGTCATCATGCCCCTGAAGGCAAAAAACAAAGTCAATGGTCTGATCGTGGCAGATAATTTATTCACGCAAAAACCGATCAGCGAGGATGATCTGCGCCTCTTCATGATGCTCGCCAACCAGGCGGGCCTCGCCATCGAGAACGCCAGCCTTTACGAATTGGTCCGGCATCAAAGCCACACCGATTCGATCACGAATTTGTGGAACCACGGATTTTTCCAGGACCAACTTTCCCAGGAGATCGGATCCGCGCGCGCGCACCATCGTCCGCTGACGCTTTTGATTCTGGACATCGATGATTTTAAGAAGTTCAATGATACATGCGGGCATCATAATGGAGATATCGTCTTGCGGGAAATCGCCAACATCCTGAAAGATTCTTCGCGGGAAAATGATTACGCCTGCCGCTACGGAGGCGAGGAATTCGCCATTATCTTGACGCAGACCACCAAAGAGCAAGGTCTAGTCATCGCGGAACGTATTCGCGAAAAAGTGGCGGGATATACCTTCCAATTATCCGCGGACGCCGACGGGCGGAAACTTCACGTGACGGTCAGTGTCGGCTTGAGCACTTTCTCCCAAGACGCGCAGACCAAAGAAGAACTGATCGCGAAGGCCGACAAGGCCATGTACATCGCCAAATTCAGCGGTAAAAATCGCGTCTGCACCGATTAAAAGATTCTCAAGCCGCCGCTAAGGCCGGCTCTTCCTTCTTCTCATCGGAAAACTTCACCGAAACGATCCTTGAGATACCCGTTTCCGGCATCGTGATGCCATACATCACGTTGGCGATGGAGATGGTCTTTTTATTGTGCGTGATCACGATGAACTGCGCGATCTTGGCGAATTCTTTGAGCATATAACTAAACCGTCCGACGTTGGAATCATCCAGCGCCGCGTCGATCTCATCGAGGATGCAGAACGGGCTCGGGTTGACCTTAAAGACACCGAAGATCAGGGCAATGGCCGTCAAGGTCTTCTCGCCGCCGGAAAGCAGGCTGATATTCTGCAGCTTCTTCCCCGGGGGCCGCGCGATGATATCAATGCCGGATTCCAAAACGTTTTCCGGGTCCAAGAGGATCAACTCCGCCTCTCCGCCGCCGAAAAGCATCTTGAAATGGGTCCGGAACTCCTCGCCCACTTTCGTAAAAGTATCCATGAACATCTGGCGCGTGGAACGGTTGATCTTGGTGATCGTTTCCATCAATTGCGATTTGGCCTCCAAAAGATCGCTCTGCTGCCTGGTAAGGAATTCAAAACGCTTCTTAAGCTCTTCATATTCTTCGATGGCGACGAGATTCACGCTGCCGAAAGCGTCGCAGCGCTTGCGCAGGCGTTCGATCTCCTGGATCAGCGCCTCACCGCTCAAAGGAATTTCCTCCGTCTGCGGCGCTTGGGCCTCTGTTTGCCCCAAAGGTTCCTGCGGCACCTCATCGATATTGATCTTGTACGCCTGGTGCAAGCGGTCTTTGAGACTTTTTTCCTCGAAGGTCAGCTCCTGCTCCTTCATCTGCTGATCGTGGACCTCCTGCTTGATCTCATCGATCTCCTGCTCCATGGCGGACATGTTCGTGCGGGCGCCCTGGATCCTTTGCGCGATTCCTTGCTTCTCTTGCGCGAAGTCCGTCATGACCGCTTTGAACGATTCCTTTTTCTGCTTAAGAGAATCGATTTTCGCGACCAAAGCCTGGATCTCCTGCTGGAGTTGCGCGCCGCGGGATTCGCCTGTGGTGATCTCATCGTCGATACGCTTGATCTCCTCCAGCCAGCTGTCCAGGTCTTTGGAGAACATTTCCAGATGTTCCTGGGAATTGCTCAATTTATCTTTTTGAGATTCAAGTTCGGTCTCCATCTGGGCGATGGCGACCGTGACTTCCTCTTTTTCCTGCGACTTCGCCGTGATCCAGTTCTGTTTGTCCTTAATATCGGCCTGACACCATTCAACGTCCTGGTTGACCGTATCTAACTGATAGTTCAACTGTTCTTCGCGCTTTTTGACGGCGGCAAGGGTCGCCTCGACTTCCTGCAACTCCGAAACAGCCAGTTCCAATTCTTCCCGTAATTTGTTCGTCTTTTCGAGGGCATCCTCTTTCTGCGATCTTACGACGGAAAGAGCTCTTTCCTGGTCATGGATATTCTGCTCAATACTGCGCAACGCCTGGACCTCTTGCCCGATCTGCGCCGCGCTGGTCTCTTCCTGCGCTTTCAGGTTCTGGATCTCCATGCGGATCTCCTCGATCTTTTTCGAGATTTGTTGCGGGTCCAGTTCGATGAATTTCGCCTCGCAGGTGATCTCATACAATTGCTGAACATCGTTACGGGCAAAAAGGTTCTTAAAGAATCCAAGCTTGCCGTTCTGCACGGACTGGACTTCTTTGACCTTCCCGATGATCCCCGTGTGGTGCTCCAGGGGTGCGTTCGGGGTGATCAACCGCCCTTCAATGATCGGATCAGTGATATTCTGATATTGCGCGTGAAGACGTTCGATAAAATCCTTCTGCGACGTATAGAACAATTCTTTCTTTTCCATCTCATAGATCGCCGCCTTCAACGCCGCCAGGGCGTCCTTTAACCGGGCAAGCAATGCGTCCTGATCGTCTTTTGCTTTTTCCAGCTGGGAGATTTTCTCATTAATCGCATTGGTTTCGCCTTCCACCTGGCATAGCCGCTCTTCCATATCCTTATGTTCGATGGAAACTTTTTCCCGCTCGATCTCCAGCCGGCGCTTGCGCGCCAGTGCCCCCTGGGTCTCCTTCATCACATCGGTTAATTCATTACGGACGCTGACCTGCTGGGAAGTCAGGGTCATGATCTTTTCCTCATTTCCCAGGATCTTTGATTTTGCCTCCTGGATCGCGGACTCGCACCGCTTGAGTTCAACGCGCTTTTCCTTCAAGTGCTGTTCGTTAGATTGACGGCTGTCCTCAATAACGCTTAATTCCTGCTTTAATTTCTCGACCTTCTCCTGCTGGGTGCGGCAACGCTCGATCAACTGCTTCTTTTGTTCCTTGAGCCGTTCGCCGTTGTGCCGGACCCCTTCGACGCGCTCCTCGTTAAACCCGATCTGGCGGTTGTCCAGGTCCATCTGTCCGTCGAGCTTGATCTCTTGGGCGTGCACGTCGTTGATCTTTTGCTCCAGTTCCCCGAGGCAATTCATCTCACCGGTCAAAAGACTGGTACGCTCTTCCAGGTCATTGTTCATCGCCGCTTCTTTGGCTTGCAGGGCATAGATCTGTTCATTGATCCCGGCGCGTTTTTGCTCAAAAGAACCGACCTGGCATTTGGCCAACTGGACTTCCAGGCGTTCGAGATTTTTGAACTCCTCCTGATATTTACGGGCTTTGTTGGCCTGACGCTCGATGGAACCGATCTGCCGGCGGACTTCGATGACGATGTCATTAAGACGCAGCAAATTGTTCTCGGTGTCCTTTAATTTGTTCAATGCCTCTCTTTTCTTCGATTTATATTTGGTAATGCCCGAGGCCTCGTCAAAGATCATCCGCCGGTCTTCAGGCCTGGCGCTGACGACCAGGTCGACTTTCCCCTGCTGCACCAGCGAATACGCCTCCGCGCCGATCCCCGTTCCCATCAACAATTCCTGGATGTCTTTAAGCCGCACGATCGTTTTGTTGAGCATATACTCGCTCTCGCCGGAACGGAACAAGCGCCGCGTGATGGTCACTTCATCATAGTCAATGGCCAGCGCACGGTTCGAGTTAGAAAAAGTCATGCTGACCTCGGCAAACCCTAAAGACGGTTTCTGGGCCGTGCCGTTAAAAATAACGTCTTCCATCGAAGAGCCGCGCAACTCTTTGGTGCTTTGCTCTCCGAGGGTCCAGCGGATGGCGTCAAAGATGTTGCTCTTGCCGCAGCCGTTAGGCCCCACGACCGCCGTGATGCCCGGCTCAAAATTCAGGACTGTCCGATCCGCAAACGATTTAAACCCGAAAAG
>CAYIMR010000080.1:0-4539 GCA_964364455.1 uncultured Planctomycetales bacterium
TGAGCGCGGCCTACGGTCGGCGTTGTTGGCCAGCCAGAGACATGAAGGTTATCTGATCGAAGAAAATGAACATGGCGTGGAATCTTTAATCGGTTATGATTACACGAAAGGGCATACGGATTTTCCGGACCTGGGCTGGTTCGGGTTTGTCTTTTCGAATACGGACATGGCCCTTGCCGCCGTCGAACGGCTAAAGGCCGTTACGTTTGCCGGCGGATTAATAGTCGCTTTGATTGTTATCATCTTGTCCTTGCTCGCCTCCCGCACGCTGACAACGCCCTTGTTAACCATCACGGAGGCGGTTGAGAAAGTGGCCCGGGGTGATTTTCAAACAAGGATTGCCCTTGACTCAAAAGATGAATTCGGACAACTGGCCGCGGCCTTTAACACCATGGCCGAAGATCTGCAGAAAACGACTGTCTCGAAAACATACTTTGAAAGCATCATCATAACCGCGAACGACGCGTTTATCTCCATGGACGAAGAGGGGTCCATCGTGGGATGGAATCCCGCGGCGGAACGCGCCTTCGGATGGTCCCGGCAGGAGGCCGTTGGAAAACCGATGGCGCAGATGATTATCCCCCCGCAATACCGGGACGCCCAACTTAAAGGGCTAAGCCGTTTTATCGGGACAGGGGAGGGGCCGGTCATCGGGAAGACGCTTGATCTCTCCGCCTTGCACCGCGACGGACACGAGTTTCCCGTCGAGATTACAGTCTGGGCCTTGCGCCGCAACGGAAAGTATCAATTCAACGCCTTCATCCGTGATGTCAGCGAACGCGCGTCTTCCCAAAAAAAACTCGAGGCGATCCTCGAAGGCGCCCCGGACGCGCTGATCATCGTCAACGACAAACGGGAAATAACGCTCGTCAATACCCAGGCCGAAAAAATGTTCGGTTACAGCCGCGCGGAATTGCTGGGGAAAACCCCGGAGATCTTCCTGCCGGAACACCAGAGGTCCCGGCATGTCCGGCAGTGCCAGGATTTTTCCAAAGAGGCCCGCACCCGGCCCATGGGGGAGGGACTGGACTTTTTCGGCATAACCAAAGACGGCAGGAAGATTCCGCTGGAGATCAGTTTAGGGACCGTCAAAACCGCACGGGAAAGCCTCACCGTCGTCACAATCCGCGACATTACCGAACGCAAGGCCCGGGAGAACGAGTTGCGTGAAGCGCATAAAGGACTCACCGAAAAGGAAAAGGCCCTGCGCCAGACGTTTAATGATCTTAACAAGACCCATGACAGACTTAAGGAGACGCAGAACCAGCTCGTCCAGTCCGAGAAACTGGCTTCCATCGGGCAATTGGCCGCCGGGGTGGCGCACGAGATCAATAATCCGGTAGGGTTCATCAATAGTAACATGGAAATCCTTCAGCAATACATCAGCGATTACGTCAAAATCCTGAACATGACGGACCGGCTCACGGAAAGCGTCGAGGGGGAGAATTTGGCGGAAGCGCACTCCATCGTCGCGGAAATAAACAAACTTAAAGAAGATATCAACCTGGATTATGTCCTTGGCGACACGGCCAAGCTGCTGGAACACAGCCGCAAGGGCATCGAGCGCATCCAGAAGATCGTCATGGACCTGCGCACTTTCGCGCGGGACGACAAGAACGAAATGGAACACGCCAAGATCGAAGAAGTCATTGAAGGCATATTGAACATTGTCCACAGCGAGATCAAATACAAGGCCAAACTGGAGAAAAATTACGGCGACACGCCGCCCATCGAGTGCAGCCCCCAGAGGCTGGGACAGGTGTTCATCAACCTGATCGTCAACGCCCTGCATGCCATCGAAGGGACCGGCACCATCACGATCAAAACGTACAAACAGGACGAATTTGTCTGCGTCGACGTGCGCGATACCGGCAAAGGGATCCCCCCGGAAAATCTGAACAAGATATTCGATCCGTTCTTTACCACCAAACCCGTCGGGCAGGGGACGGGGCTGGGATTAAGCGTCAGCCACGAGATCATCAAAAAACATAACGGCAGTATGACCGTGCGGTCGAAGGTCGGGGAAGGGACAACCTTTACCGTCATGCTGCCGATCAACCAGAAAGAAGGGGAAAAATCGTGAACAAAGAAGTCCAGGCCTTGTTTATCGATGACAAGGAGGTGCCACAATGATCCTGCAAAAGAAGACATTATCGGTCCAGGGAATTATGGGATTCTTGAGAAAGCACAAGGATATCCTGACCCAATATCAGGTAAAACGGATCGGCCTTTTCGGTTCTTATCTCCGCGGACAACAGAGCGGGGCCAGCGATGTTGATTTCCTGGTGGAATTCGTCAAGCCCAGTTTTGACAATTATATGGGGCTCCTGGAATTCCTTGAACAAGGGTTAGGCCGCGAAGTCGATCTTGTCACAAGAAAGAGCTTGAGCCGTTATATACTTCCACGGGTGCGCAAGGAGGTGAGATGGTATGAAGCACGATGACGAGGATGTGTCGCAATGATCCCGCGGAACGCGAAAACTCTGTTAACCAGGGTCAGGTCCATCCGATACGCGTTTTTATTCGGGTCGTCCCTTAAGAAGCCCCTCCCCGGAAGCGACATTGACATATTGATCGGTGGACCTTTGACCCCCCGGGAAAGGACACATTTATCCATCGAGCTTGAGGGTATTTTCAAGCGGAAAGTCGATATCGTAGCTGCCGGCAATGCCCCCAGCGAACTTGTTTTAAAGGCGTTCGCTACAGGGGTGCCGCTTTTTATAAGAAACAAAAGGATACTGAATCAAGATTACTTCAGGAACCTTTATGCGTGCGAGGATAACGACGCCTTGCGCGCCTTGCGTTTGGCGCGCGTGAAAAGGAGGTATCGCAATGGTAAATAGAAATATCCTCGTGGGACGCGTTGAGCAGATTGAAAAACATTTACGTAAAATTGCCGCATACCGGAAGATGCCGCTGGGAGAATTCCTTCGTGATGAAAAAACCCAGGACATCGTCGAATATAATCTCTTTCAGATCGTAAATCATTTTATTGACATCATTCAACATATCGTTGTTGATGAAGAATACGGGTTCCCTCAAACGGCGTATGAAGCCGCGCGGATCCTGGCGGACAAGAAAATACTGACCGCGAAAGACCTGGAAACAGTCAAAAACATGATCGGGTTCCGTAATGTGATCGGGCATGACTATATCGAAATAAACAAAAAAACGGTGTACCACATTCTTACCGCGGGAGACAATGAAATAAAGCGTGTGCTATCAAGAATCGTCGAAAAAATTCTTTAACAACCCTTTTAACCGGGGAAGGGACGACGTTTACCGTGCCGATGCCCATCAATCAAAAAAAAGAAAGGAGCCTCGTGAACAAAGAAGTCCAGGCCTTGTTTATCGATGACGAAGAAAGCATTGTTGACGGTATTCAGCGGCTGTTCATCAAGGAACCTTACGGCGTCGCGGCGACAATAGACCTCGAACACGCCCGCAAAATACTCAACCAGGAAAACATCAAAGTCGTTGTCTGCGACCACCGCATGCCGGTCATGCTGGGGGTAAAATTCCTGCAAGAGGTCAAGGCGAACCACCCGGATGTCGTCCGTATCCTGTTTACCGGCTATACCGATTTTCCCATGGTGGAAGAGGCCATCAACCAGGGAGAGATCTACCGTTTTATCAACAAACCATGGAAGACGACGGAGCTCCTCGCCACGGTACGCCAGGCGATCGCCCATTATGACCTGATCGAGGAAAACAAGGGATTGTTTGAGGAATCCCAAAGACGCCGGGACGAGCTCGGGATCGCCAACAAAAAACTCATCGACATGTACAAGCTCCAGCGCGATTTCACTTCGACCGTATCGCACGAACTACGCACGCCTCTGGCCTCCATCAAGATCGCGATCGACCTGGTCTGCAAGCGGATGGCCGGCGAGATCAACCACGAACAGGAGGAAGTCCTTGGCCGCGCGCAAAAAAGCGTGGATCATCTCCAGCGGCTGGTCTCCGATATCCTGGACCTGACCAAGATCGAGTCCGGGAAGATGCAAATGGACTTCAATATCCAGGGGATCAATGAAGTTATCGAAGAAGTCATTTACACCCAGCAGGATGTGGCTAAAAACCGCGGGTTATACCTGAAAGCCGAACTGGACCCCAAGCTATCCCAAGTACCTTTTGACAAAGACCGCATCATTCAAGTGTTAAACAACCTTGTCAGTAACGCGATCAAATTTACCAAACACGGCGGGGTCACGGTCAAAACGGAGGACAAATCCGCCAACAACCATATCATCATCAACGTTACCGATACGGGAAAAGGCATCGCCGAGAGCGATTTTCCGAAACTTTTCCAGAAATTCCAGCAAATTGAATCCCCGGAAAAGGTTGAGAAAGGCGGAACGGGACTTGGTCTGGCAATTTGCAAGGAAATCGTACTACGGCATGGCGGAAAAATCGCGGTAGAATCAACCGTGGGAAAAGGAACGGCCTTTAGTTTTGTTTTGCCCATCGGGGAGCGCCGGTTGCCGTTTCGGACATAAGACACCAATATTAAAAGCCAAGGAGCTCAATAATGGATGA
>CAYIMR010000081.1:0-4534 GCA_964364455.1 uncultured Planctomycetales bacterium
GTATCTCGTATCTCGTATCTCGTATCTCGTATCTCGTATTTCGTTGTTGCGAGATACGAACGACGAGATACGAGATACGCAATAAAGGAGTTTACTAATGGAGTGCTCATCATCACTGCCGGGGATGAACCGTGCCCGGGTCACCATCGAGAACAAGAAGATCATCAACAACGACCGCACGGTCGACTGCAACCAGCTCGTGCCCATTAAATACAAGTGGGCCTGGCATTATTACCTGGACGGCTGCGCGAACAACTGGATGCCCACCGAAGTGTCCATGCAACGCGACATCGAGCAGTGGAAGGATCCCAAGGGGTTCACGCCCGAGGAGCGCCATGTCATCAAGCGCGTGCTGGGTTTTTTTGCGACCGCCGAATCGCTCGTCGGCAATAACCTTGTCCTCGCCGTCTACCGCTGTGTGGATAACCCCGAATGCCGACAGTACCTTTTACGGCAGGCTTTTGAAGAGGCGATCCACATCCACGCCTTCCAGTATATCGTGCAGTCGTTGTCGCTCGATGAAGGGGAGCTCTTTAACATGTACCGTGAGGTGGAGACGATCTATAAAAAAGACGAACACGCGATGAGCTGTACCGACAGCGTGCTGGACCCCAACCTCGATACCAAAACGACCGCAGGCCTGCAGACGCTTCTGAAGAACATGATCGGGCTGTATGTGATCACCGAAGGCATCTTTTTTTACGGCGGGTTCGTTACGATGCTTTCCTTTGGCCGGCAGAATCGCATCCCCGGCACCTGCGAACAGATCCAGTATGTCCTGCGTGATGAGAGCATCCACATGAATTTTGGCATTGAGCTGATCAATACGATCGTCGATGAAAACCCGGTGGTGTGGACCGAGGAGTTCAAGGCGCAGATGATCGATTTTATCAAACGCGCGGTCAAGCTCGAACTGGATTATATCCAGGACTGCCTGCGCGACGGCATTTTGGGGCTTAACCAGGAGCTCTTGAAGGAATACGTCCAGTATCTGGCGGACCGGCGTTTCGAGAAACTGCGCCTGCCCCAGCAGTACGGTTCCGGCAACCCATTCCCCTGGATGAGCGAGGTCATTGATCTCAAAAAGGAGAAGAACTTCTTCGAAACCCGCGTGACGGAATATCAAACGGGTGGGGCCTTAGAGTGGTAAAAAGCCACCTCAGAGGAGGTGGCTTTTTACCCCGAACGAGCTTGGCGAAGTTCGGGGTGAATGCTAAGAGGCCGAAGCAAATCACCCTGAGCGCGTATTAACTATCTATAAGCGAAGGGTAACCGGCCAGAAGGCATGAAATCCTTAGTGAAGCACAGACGGGAATTTTCGTAACAAACAGGAGGTTCAGATGGATGAGACAACAAAGACGTTAACCAGTGTTATCAAACGAAACGGCAAAGAAGAAGTTTTTAATCCCGGCAAGATTACCTCCGCCATTGGGAAAGCGGGGGAGGCTACCGGCGAGTTTGGGCATGAAATGGCTCAAAAATTGACGGTACGGGTTGTTAACCTTATCCATCAGCTCGTCAAAGATCAACCCCATTCCGTCGAAGAAATCCAGGACATTGTTGAAGAGGTTTTGCTGACATCCCCCTACCGCAAGAGTGCCAAGGCCTATATTCTTTACCGCGAACAGCATGCCCAGATCCGTGAAATCGCCAATAAATTCAATACGGATCTTGTCACGCGTTATTTGAATAAAGATGACTGGCGGGTCAATGAAAACAGCAATATGGCTTTTTCGTTGCAGGGACTTAATCATTATATTTCTTCGGAGGTCAGTAAAGGTTATTGGCTTGGTAAAGTTTACCCGCGCGAAATCAAGGAAGCTCATAGCCGCGGAGATCTTCATATCCATGATCTGGGGCTTGTCAGCGTTTATTGTGTCGGGTGGGATCTTCAAGATTTGTTATTGGAAGGGTTTAAAGGGGTTAGCGGAAAGATGGAATCCGCGCCGGCTAAACATTTGCGCAGCGCTTTGGGCCAGATCGTCAATTTTTTCTATACTCTTCAAGGAGAGGCGTCCGGCGCCCAGGCTTTTTCAAGTTTTGATACCCTTTTAGCTCCGTTCATCCGTTATGACGGGTTGACTTACAGGGAAGTCAAGCAGGCCTTCCAGGAGTTTGTTTTCAACGTGAATGTACCAACGCGCGTCGGATTCCAGACGCCTTTTACGAATATTACACTTGACCTTAAACCGCCTTCCTACTATGCCGACCATGGGGTCATCATTGGCGGAAAAATTCAAAAGGAAACTTATAAAGAATTTCAAAAAGAACAGGACATGCTTAACAAGGCATTCTTAGAGGTCATGCTGGAAGGAGATGCCAAGGGAAGGGTCTTTACCTTTCCCATTCCAACGTACAATATAACGAAGGATTTCCAATGGGACAATCCCAACCTCGCGCTTTTATGGGAAATGACGGCAAAATACGGCATCCCCTATTTCTCCAACTTTATTAATTCCGATATGAACCCGGATGACGCGCGCAGCATGTGTTGCCGTCTGCGGTTGGATAATCGTGAATTGCGCTCCCGCGGAGGAGGGTTGTTCGGCGCGACTCCCCTGACGGGTTCGATCGGTGTTGTCACAATCAATATGCCGCGGATCGGGTATCTGTCGAAAACAAAGGAGGAATTTTATCAGCGCCTGGAACATCAAATGTTGCTGGCCAAGGAGAGTCTGGAAATTAAAAGAAAAGTCCTGGAACAATTTACCGACCACGACCTTTACCCCTATATCAAGTTTTATTTACGCCAGATCAAGGTGAGGTTCGACCAGTACTGGAAAAACCATTTTTCCACGATCGGGTTGATCGGCATGAATGAGGCCTGCCTGAATTTCCTGGGCGAGAATATCGCCTCCGAGAAAGGGAAGCAGTTCGTTCTGGAGGTCCTGGATTTTATGAGGGGGGAACTTATTAAATTCCAGGAAGAGACCGGCAATATTTGCAACCTCGAGGCGACCCCCGCGGAGGGCACGACTTATCGTTTAGCCAAGATGGATAAAGAAATGTATCCCAAAATTATTTGCGCCAATGAAGACGAATACCAGAAAGGGCACGAACCGTTTTACACAAACTCAACCCATCTTCCGGTGAATTATTCGGAGGATATTTTCGAGGTGCTGGAGCACCAGGACAGCTTGCAAACGAAATATACCGGAGGGACGGTCCTCCATGGGTTTATCGGAGAGCGGATCCACAATATCGAAGGGCTAAAACAACTGGTAAAGATCATTTGCCAGAAATTCAAATTACCATATTTTACGATCACGCCGACTTTCAGTGTCTGCCCCAATTGCGGCTACCGGGCCGGCGAGCATAAGTTATGTGACAAGTGTCAATGTGAGTGTGAAGTTTATTCGCGTGTTGTCGGCTATCTGAGGCCTGTCCAGCAGTGGAATAAAGGTAAAAAGGAAGAGTTCAGAGAAAGGGTAACTTATAAAGTATGCGCATAGGGGGCTTGCAAAAGCTGTCTTTGATTGATTATCCGGGGAAGCTCGCGGCGGTTGTGTTTACGCAAGGCTGCAATTTTCGCTGCGGGTATTGTCACAACCCCGAATTGGTCCTCCCCCAGGAGTATTGTCCCGTGGTTCCTGAAGAAGAAGTCATGGCTTTTTTAAGGAGCCGTCAGGAATATCTGGAAGGCGTTGTGGTCACGGGCGGCGAGCCCACGGTCCAGGGGGACCTTATTTCTTTTCTGGACAAGATCAAACGCCTGGGGTATTTTGTAAAACTTGACACCAACGGGAGCCAGCCGGGGGTATTAAAGCAGTTGATCTCCTTGCGGCTGGTCAATTATGTGGCGATGGATGTCAAGTCGTCCCTGGGCCGATATCGCGAAGTAATTAACGCTCCGCTCTCTGTTGAGAAAATAGAAGAGAGCATTCGGGCCATCATCGATTCGGGGATACAGCATGAATTCCGGACAACCGTGGTGAAGGCGTTTCATTCGGTCGGGGACCTGCTGGAGATCCGTTCTCTGGTGGAAGGCGCCCGGCAATATAACCTGCAAAGGGCCAGGCTCGACGGAAAAATTCTGGACAAGGGTTTACTTGCGCAAGAGCAATATTCCGACGCCGAGTTCGATCGCTTTAAAAAAATTGTGTCAGGGGCAATGGAACCCGCGCATAATTTGTAATTTTTTATTGCCCCGCGCCCTAGCCCCAATTCGGCAGGCGCCTGGCGAATTGTAGTGTAAACCCAATTCGACCGATGTCGGTTGAATTCCCCCGATGTCGGGAGAATTGCTGTCAGACATTGTGGACGCGCGTCCACAATCTTCCTGTCCCAAACTTCCCTTGCCTCTTTTTGCGATTTCGGACATAATGAAGCGTATCTCGTATCTTGTCGTTCGTATCTCGCTACGAAATACGAGATACCAGATACGAGATACGAAAACATTCTTTTGGAGTCAAAAAATGCCCTGTTCCGACAGCTCATCCAGTATTGCCATCCGGTTAGACCACGAGGAAAGATTTATTTCCTGACTTCATCAATGGGACACCCAAATCAACCCTTTTGAACAATGTTGTAAAGT
>CAYIMR010000082.1:0-1780 GCA_964364455.1 uncultured Planctomycetales bacterium
TGCCGTCGAGAAAGATTTGATCGAACCAATCTCAATCAAGTGGGAGCCTCTCTGAAGGCTGTCCACAGACAGCTCAGAAGTCAAGCGTCCCTATTTACAGTGTTGGTTTTAAAATACTTTCTCTAACGCGCACCGCAGGGCGTAAACCCAAGTGTAAAACTAAATGTATTATAACACAAGCCAAGATTTCCAAAAAAATAATTCTGGGAATGGAAATAAGAATTCAACGCTGAATAGCCCCAAGCTCGGAAACAAAGGCGCGAAGGATTTTCTCGTGGACATCGTTGACTTCCTCCTCGCGCAACGTCCGGTCGGCGGCTTTGTAGCGCAGCGAAAAAACGATCCCGCGTTGCCCTGCGGGGATCTTTTCCCCGCGGTATTCCTCATTGAATTTCACGGAATTCAAGATCCCTCCTCCCATACGAAAAGCCATCGCGCACACCTGCTGGAACTGAACGGGAGTCTTCACGGCCAGACTGACGTCGCGCACGATCGCCGGATATTCCGAAACGTTCCGGCAGGATCGCAGGGGCGAACAAAAACGCCTGAGCTCCTCAAGATTGATTTGAGCAAAAAAAACGCTTTTTTGCTTAATGTCCCAATTGGTCAGAACATCTTCATCGATCTTTCCCAAAAACCCGACATCAACGCCTTGCACAAGAACGCAAGCGCTCTGACCTTTTTCTAAAAACGGCTGAGAGCTGTTCTCGAAACGGATTTCCTGGTGACACGTGCGTGAGATGGTCTGCTCGGCGGCACCCTTGATGTCATAAAAATCCGCCTCGGGCTTGTTGGTCCTGCGCCAATCTTCGTCGAGCCTGCCGGTCATCATGATCCCGAGCGTTTCCTGTTCGCCCCGCGGGCCATAAATTTTCCCGATCTCGAAAAGCTTCAAATTCTTCTGTCCGCGATTGCTGTTGAACACGGCCACCGACAACAAGCTCGGCAAAAGCGAGGGACGCAACAACCCCTGATCCTGGGCGAGCGGATTCTGTATCTTCACCCCGCGCAGGTGCGTCTGTTTGGTTCGGGCAAGATCTTTTTCGCTGATCATCGCGTAGGTGACAATCTCATTGACTCCCTGGGCCAGCAGCGGCACCCGGATTGCCGACCGGAATTCTCGGGAGGCCGCCGGCACCACGTTTGTCATCGCGACGGCAGGCAGGCTCGCCGGCAATTCATCGTAGCCGACAACGCGCGCGATCTCCTCAACGACATCCACCACATCCTTGATGTCCTTGCGGAACGCGGGCGGTGTGACCTTTAAAACATCTTTTTTACCCGCAGCCACGGCGAATTCTAAGAGCTGAAGGATCTTTTTACACCGTGCCGTTGTCAACGCCGCACCCAAAAAGTCGTTGACGCCGTCTTTTGTCACAGTAATAGCCTGTTTCTTGGACCATTCCATGGTCCCCGTTTCTTCATCGGCGCGGCCAGCCAAGCTGCCTCCAGCGGAATCCAGGATAAGCCCAATGGCCCGATCCGCGCCGGATTTAACGGTTTCGTAATCTACGCCTCTCTCGAAACGATACGAGGACTCGCTGGAAACTCCGAGCGCGCGCGAAGCGCGGCGGATCAGGACAGGATCGAAATACGCGCTTTCCAATAGAATATTTTTCGTGGTCGCCGTGACCTCGGTGTCCTTGCCTCCCATGACGCCGGCAATGGCCACGGGCCGGCGCGCGTCGGCGATCACCAGAATAGCCGGGTCGAGCCCGTATTCAACACCATCAATGGCGGTCACCGCTTCCCCTTCTCGCGCCCGGCGAACGAAGATCTT
>CAYIMR010000082.1:1880-4474 GCA_964364455.1 uncultured Planctomycetales bacterium
AGCATGTTCAGGCAGTCCGGGCGGTTCGGGGTGATCTCCAGCTCGAAAACAACGTCTCCGTCGACGGCCGTAATTTTTTCTACCTCCAAACCCGCCATCGTCAGTTTATGGGCGAGCTTTTCCGGCGAAACGCCGATGGTAACGTAATCCCGAAGCCAGTTAAGACTGAGTTTCATAATAAAAACCGTATCAGAATTGTTCTAAGAACCGCACATCGTTTTCAAAAAATAAGCGAATATCCTCAATGCCGTACTTGAGCATGGCGATCCTCTCCACGCCCAGGCCAAATGCCAATCCCTTATATTTTCCCTCCGGGTATCCCGCGGTGACAAAAACCTTCGGATGCACCATGCCGCAGCCCATGATCTCAAGCCATCCTTTCCTCCGGCAGACCGAACACCCTTTGCCGTCGCAGATATAACAGGAAATGTCGACTTCGGCGGATGGTTCCGTGAAAGGAAAAAAATGCGGGCGGAATCTCATCTTGATCTTTTCGCCAAACAGCCGCCTGCAAAACACCGTCAAAAGCCCTTTGAGTTCGGAGAACTTCACGTCCTCGTTGACCAAAAGCCCTTCGATCTGGTGGAACATGAACGAGTGGCTGGCGTCCACCGCGTCGGGACGGTACACGCGTCCGGGGACGATCACGGCCAAAGGCGGCTGATTTTTTTGCATGATCCGTATTTGAGCGGGCGACGTGTGGCTGCGCAACAGTTGATAGCGCCCCTGATGCCCGGGATCGGGAAGCTCGAGATAAAACGTGTCGAAGGCGTCGCGCGAAGGATGGTCAACGGGAATGTTTAAAGCCGTAAAATTATTGAATTCCGTCTCGATCTCCGGGCCTTCCTGCACGACAAAACCCAGCCCCTCAAAGATCCCGCAGATCTCATCGACGGTCTGCGTCAAAATGTGTTGGTGCCCGACGGGAAAAGCGACGCCTGGAATGGTGATATCGATTTCCGCGGCGGGCGATTGGGCTTGCAGGCTTTTGATCTCTTTCTGTTTGGTCTCGATAATAACGGAAATGTTATCGCGCAGATCATTGGCGCTTTTACCTGCACCCGGCCGTTGATCGTGCGGCAAGGTCGATAAAGAGGCGTAGATCTCCTGGATCAATCCTTTCCGTCCAAGATATTTGGCCCGGAACGCCTCCAGGCGCTGGAAATCCGAAATATATCTGGCTTCCTGCTGGACGGTATCCTCAATTTCCTGAAAATTCCAACTCATAGATATTTGCCCATTATACCATCCATCATTAAACTTGCAAAGCGCGATGGCCGGCTCATCCGGCTCATCTCTTCCATGCGGAAGGAACAAAAAGGATCAAAAGCGCGTAAAACTCCAGGCGTCCAGCCAACATCAAAAAAGACAAAAGCCATTTGCCGGGAACCGAGATCCACCCGTAATTTTGGGTCGGCCCTACCTGGCCAAGCCCCGGGCCGCAGTTGCTCATGGAGGTCACCGTCGCCGTCATGGCAGTCACGATATCGGTACCGTCCGTCATGATCAAAATAAGCGTCCCCGCGAAGAACATCAACAGATACAACGCGAAAAAAGAAAGAACGCCCAAAACCATCCTGTCTTCCAGGGCTTTGCTGTTGAATTTAACGGGTAAAACGGCATTCGGAAAAACTGCCTGAAGAGTGTTGCGGGCAACGATCTTAACTAATAACAATGCCCGGATCACCTTCAAGCCGCCGGCGGTAGAACCACCGCACGCGCCGACAAACATCAACAGCATAAGGATAAATTTCAATACGGACGGCCATCGGTCAAAGTCAGCCGTAAAGAATCCCGTTGATGTCGCGATCGTCGTAACCTGGAACGCGGCGTCGCGCAAAGGCGACATCGAGGCGCTGGACAAAAACAGGACCCCCGCAAAAAACAGAATCAGGATCGTAATCATAAGAAAATACGTACGGAATTCTTCATCTTTAAAAAAATTAAGCGATTTGCCCTTAAATGCCCGATAAAAGAGAACAAAGTTTACCCCGCCCAGGAACATAAAAACCGTAACCACCCATTGAATGGGTGCTCCATACGCGCCAATGCTCGCATTTTTCGTTGAAAATCCCGCGGTGGCCAAAGTGGCGAACGTGTGACAAAGAGAATCAAACAGCGGCATGCCGCAGATCATCAACAAGACGGCTTCGCACAAAGAAAGAAAAAGGTAAACGCCCAAAAGTTTTTTTGCCGTTTCTTTGATCTGGGGAGCGATGCGTTCGGTGGAGAGCCCCGCCGTCTCCGCCTCATACAACTGAAATGTATGGATGCCAAGCGAGGGTAAGAGCACAATATAAAGAACAACAATGCCCGCCCCACCCAGCCAATTCGTAAAATTGCGCCAAAAAAGGATCCCGCGCGGCAGCGCCTCTACGTCGGAAAATATTGACGCGCCGGTCGTTGTAAATCCGCTGGTGATCTCAAAAACAGCGTCCGTATAATGCGGGACGACCCCGGCCAGATAAAGCGGAAGAGCGCCGAACAGCATAAGGAGCACCCAGGACAGCCCGACGATAGCCAAACAATCCTTGGTGCTGATCTTGCGAACATATTCTTTCTGGACCCGGAAAATCCACAAAAAAAGACCGGCG
>CAYIMR010000083.1:0-4459 GCA_964364455.1 uncultured Planctomycetales bacterium
CCGCGATCGTAAAATTGCTGTTTTTAGTATGGGTCTTTCAGTCCGCGGAAGTTCTCGCCCTTCAGGGTTATTATGATTTTGATAAATATGAACGTAAAAGCGAATTCGGGGGGGTATCGTTACGCAGTTATCCGGATAAAGCCGTTGATTTTCTCGAGCGCAATGATATCCGGGGGAACTTTTTCAATGATTTCAACTCCGGGGCCTACCTGGTGGGACGGGTTTTCCCCAACATCAAGGTCTTTATCGATGGCCGGACCGAAGTTTACGGAGGAAAATTTTTCGCGCGATACCGGAAGATGTGGGAAGAAGGCGACAGCGCGCTTTTCGCGGAGGCGATCAGTAAACATCAGATCACGGGCGCCTTGCTCAATTCAGCACGCCAGCACATTCCCAGAAAAGTCTTGCAATATTTTTATACGAACCCGGGTTGGGCGGTCGTTTATTTCGACTACGACGCTGTGATCTTTCTGCGCCGCGTGCCCGAGAACCAGGAATACATCGACCAATTTGCCATTGATCTGACGCAATGGCAACCGATCAAGCTGGACATGTTCAAACTGGGGACAAGTCCCGTCAGTCCGTTCCCCAATTATTTCCGGGCATTTACTTTGGAATCGCTGGATTTAGACGAACAAGCTTTAGCCGAAACCCAGGAGGCCGTAAAAATCGCTCCCGGCTACGGTGAAATTCACGAACTGATGGGAAAGATCTATACCAAGCGCAAGCAGTACGAAGAGGCTTTTATGCACTTTCGGGTGGCCGCGCTCGCCGCGCCCAATGATAAGCGGGCGCGGCATAATCTGGCCCTGTGCTATTTTGATCTGGGCAAATATGAAGGGGCGATCAAGCAATATTTAAGGATCATCGAATTATGGCCAACGGACCCCAAGGGATATTTCCTGCTGGCCAAGACTTACGCGAAGGACCGGCAATATGACCGGGCCTTGAGCACCTTGCGCAAGGCTCATCAGATGCGTCCCGATGACGCGCAGGATATCGTGGGCGTGGGTGATATCATTTATGAGCAGGGAGATTACGCCAAGGCCAGGGAAGCGTACGCCCTGGCGTTGGAAACAAAAAAAGACCTGGGGCTGGCACATAAAAAGCTCGGGTTCGCTTATAAGGCGATGGGGGAACAACCCAAGGCGCTTGAGGAATTCCGGAAATCATTTGCCATCAACGCGGTCGATAACGAAGTCAAAAAAGAACTTGAGCCACTTGAGCCATAAGATATTGTTGAAAAATAACTAAAGTAAACTTATAATGCTCCCGATATCAACCGCAACAAATTTGGAAGGAAGTTGTTGTAATGAGTGAAGTTTTTGGAGTGTTGACGTTTATCATGGCCGGCGGCCGCGGAGAACGGCTGGACCCGCTGACGCGTGACCGGACCAAACCTGCCGTGCCTTTCGGCGGCATTTACCGTATCATTGATTTTACGTTGAGCAACTGCATCAATTCAGGACTGCGCCGCGTTTATGTCCTGACCCAGTACAAATCTTTTTCTCTCCAAAAGCATCTTCTGGCCGGCTGGGATATCTTTTCGAGCCAGCTGGGGGAATTCATTGACATTATTCCCGCCCAGCAACGCATCAGCGCCGATTGGTACAAGGGAACGGCGGATGCCATCTATCAGAATCTTTACGCGGTACAGGATTGTAACCCGAACCTTGTCCTGATTTTGGCCGGCGACCATATTTACAAAATGAATTATCAGCATATGATCAAGTATCACCGGGAAAAGAAGGCGGATGTGACGGTTGCCTGTATCCCGATGCCCAAAGAGAGCTCACCCCGGTTCGGGGTTATTGAGGTCGATCGTAATGATCATGTCTGCGGGTTCCAGGAAAAGCCGGCGCAGCCTAAAACGATTCCCGGGGATCCCGGCACCATATTGGCCTCGATGGGGATCTATCTTTTTGATCGCGATGTCATGATCAAAGAACTCCATCTGGATGCCAAGCAGGATTCCGACCACGATTTCGGCAAGAACGTCATCCCGCAGATGCTGCGTAACGGCAAAAAAGTTTATGTGTATAAATTTGTCGATGAGAACAACAAGCCGAAATACTGGCGCGATATCGGGACGCGGGACGCCTATTATGAAGCGAACATGGACCTTTTGAGCGCGCAGAGCCAATTTAACCTGCACGACCGCTCCTGGCCCGTGCGCACGTATCACGAACAGTATCCGCCCATCCGGATGATCAGCGCCAAGTCCGGCCCCGGGGCTGTTGTTGATTCGATGGTCTCCGGTGGATGTATCATTGAAGGGGCACACGTAGAAAGGTCTGTGTTATCTTCCAACGTCAAGATCGGCGATAACGCCAGCGTAAAAAATTCGGTCATCATGGAAAGCGTTACCGTTGGTGAAGGCGCGCAGATACAAAACGCGATCATCGACAAGGAAGTTGTTATCCCGCCTCATTCCAGGATCGGGTATGACCCGAAACTGGACGCCCAGCGGTTCGTCCTGACAACTTCCGGGATCGTGATCGTCCCGAAGAAAACGTCCGTGGTTAATCAATAAAACGTCTATGATTATTCAGCCTAAAATCCGGGGATTCATTTGTACGACAGCGCATCCGGTCGGGTGCGCCCAAAACGTCCAGGAACAGATCGATTACGTAAAAAAACAGGGGAAGATCGAGCATGGCCCGCGCCGGGCTTTAATCATCGGGGCTTCCAATGGCTATGGTCTGGCATCCCGGATCGTTTCGGCGTTTGGTTGCGGGGCTTCCACCATTGGTGTTTTCTTTGAGAAAGAGCCGGAAGACAAACGCACGGCCTCCGCCGGGTGGTATAATTCCGTCGCGTTCGAACAAAAGGCAAGGCAAGCAGGTCTGTACGCCAAGAGCTTTAACGGGGACGCTTTTTCGGATGATATAAAAAAGAAAGTGGTCGACGCGATCAAGAAGGACTTGGGTCAAGTGGACCTCGTGATTTATAGTTTGGCTTCTCCTCGTCGGGAGCATCCCCGGACCGGACAACTCGCCAAATCAACTTTAAAACCGATCGCTCGGGTTTATACCGGCAAGACCCTGGATGTCACCACGAACACGTTGGAGCCGGTGACGTTGCCTCTGGCAACTCAAGAAGAAATTGAACAAACCGTATCGGTCATGGGCGGCGAAGATTGGGAATACTGGATCGACGCCCTGGAAAAGAACGGTTTGTTAAGTCCGGGGGCATTGGCGGTGGCGTATTCGTATATGGGCCCGGAATTGACCCGCAGTATTTATCGTGAGGGCACAATCGGCCGCGCCAAAGATCATCTGGAGGCAACGACGCGCAGGCTGGATGAGCGTCTCAGGAAAATAAAGGGAAGGGCGCTGGTCTCCGTCAATAAGGCGCTGGTCACGCAATCGAGTTCAGCCATTCCCGTTATTCCTTTATATTTTGTATTGTTGAATAAAGTGATGAAGACGAAAGGCATTTATGAAGATTGCATCGCCCAAATTTGCCGTCTGTTCGCCGCGCGGCTTTACGCGGGCGGTCCCATTCCCGTCGATGAACAGGGGCTTGTCCGGGTGGATGACTTTGAGCTGCGCGCCGATGTCCAGTCCGAAGTCAACAAGAGATGGGAGAAGTTGACCAACGAAAACCTCGCCCAGCTCGCCGATCTCGATGGATATCATCAGGAATTTTTACGGCTTTTTGGTTTTGGATTAGCCGGCGTCGACTACAATGCCGACGTCGACCACACGCAAAAACTCCCTTCCGCGTAATTCCCCCAACGCGCAGTATCCTTAAAATCTTCTCGCCGAGCTATTGTCAGATAATGTAAATATATGTTAATTAATGTAAGCTTTATCATTTAATAGTATTTAGAAGCACTTAAATGCGCCAATAATGCTGATAATGATAGAATTTTGATAAAAGTGTTGACATATAGAAACCTCTGTAATAAATTGTTTAAGCATGTCGATTATTGCAATTGAGGTATTTCCGTGTATTGCGATCTTGATATGGTGGATTCCGATAATAATATGCGTTTTCACGAGTTGCTGACAATTGATGAAGTGGCCCAATATCTTCGGGTGAAGAGAAGGACCATTTATGAGTGGGTTAAAAAAGGGAAGATCCCCGCCATTAAGACCGTGGGCCAGTGGCGATTCAAGAAGGACAGGATCGACGCCTGGCTTGATGGCAAATAGTCAATAAGAAGAGGAGGAAGCATGGTTGACGTAAAAGCAGGCAGGAACGTAGAACAGGATATCCGGGAGTTGGTGGCCGAGATCCTTGAAAGTGAACCGCAAGAGATCGGTATCGACGCCCATTTTGTCAAGGACCTGGGGATGGATTCGATGATGTCCCTGGAGATCCTGGCCGGCATCGAGAAGAAATATCGTATTGTCATCCCGGAGGAAACATTGCCGAAATTCACGTCTTTACGCGCGACCGTCACGATCGTCGAAGGCATCTTAAAAAAGAAATAACGTCAGCGGACCCCAAA
>CAYIMR010000084.1:0-1134 GCA_964364455.1 uncultured Planctomycetales bacterium
CTCGACGTCCCGTTTTTAAAAAGCATTATTTGGGACTTGGGTATTTTTTATGTCCCGTTCGTGGCCTTTGTCGTGGTGGGGACTTCGAACGCCGTCAACATGACCGACGGCCTTGATGGGCTGGCCATTGGGTCGATCATGATGGTGAGTTTGACGCTGGCGATCCTGAGTTATATCACCGGCCACGCGCAATTCAGCGAATACCTGTTTATTCCTTTTGTCCCCGGCGCCGGAGAACTCACGGTCGTGTGCGCCGCCATCCTGGGGGCCAGTTTAGGATTTTTGTGGTTCAATTGCCCCCCGGCGTCGATCTTTATGGGAGATGTGGGATCGTTATCGCTGGGCGGGACGCTGGGGATCATCGCGATCATCATCAAGAAAGAATTGCTTCTGGTCATTATGGGGGGGGTATTTGTCATTGAAACGTTATCCGTCATTCTGCAGATCGTTTCGTTCAAGTTACGGCGTAAAAGAATTTTCAAAATGTCCCCGCTGCATCATCATTTGCAGTTATCGGGTTGGCAGGAATCGCAGATCATCATTCGTTTCTGGATCATTTCCATCATCCTGGTCATCATCACCCTGATGACGTTAAAAATCCGTTAATGGATCTCAAAAATAAGACAGTAACGATTTTAGGCGGCCAAAGAACCGGCATGGCCCTGGCCCGGCTGGCGGCCCATCTGGGCGGCAAGGCGAAAATTTCCGAAAAGGGCGGCGAAAATACTCTGCCCGAGGATTTTCGGGAGTGGGCTAAACAGCGCAAGGTGGCGTGCGAGTTCCAGGGGCACACGCGCGCCTTTATTGAAGAGAGCGACGTGGTGGTCTTGAGTCCCGGCGTGCCGCATAATAGCGAGGCGGTTTCCTGGGCAAGGAAGAAAAATATTTTGGTGCTCGGCGAGATCGAGTTCGCGTTCCAGTTTTGTGAGAAACCCGTCATCGCGGTCACCGGTAGTAACGGTAAAACGACCGTGGTGACCTTGATCCGCCAGGTGTTGGAAGCCTCCGGCAGGCGTTCCTGTCTGTGCGGCAATATCGGCGCGCCGTTCTCCGGTCAGGTCCTTGACCTGGACGATAAAGATTTTGTCGTCCTGGAGATCAGTTCGTTCCAGCTGGAGACGGTTGTTGAGCCGG
>CAYIMR010000084.1:1234-4455 GCA_964364455.1 uncultured Planctomycetales bacterium
ATATCCTCGGTATCAAAGACGATGTTTGCGCGAAAGTGTTCCGGGATTTCAAGGGAGTAGAGCACCGTTTGGAGTTGGTGCGCCAGGTCGACGGGGTCAACTTTATCAATGACTCGAAAGCCACGACCGCCCAGGCCGCTATTTGGGCGCTGGAGCGGCTTAATGCTCCCGTCATTATGATCTGCGGCGGCCGTGACAAAAATATCGATTTTTCCGTCGTGGCGCCGTTCGTCCGTCAGAAGGTCAAAAAGATGATCGCCATCGGTGAGGCCCGGGCGAAATTGAAAAAAACCTTTGAGTCTGTCGTCGCGCTTGAAGAATATGCCACTCTGCCCGACGCCGTTTCGCGGGCCCGTGAGATCGCCCAAAGAGGTGATAGTGTGCTTTTAAGTCCGATGTGCACGAGTTTCGACATGTTCGCCAATTATGAAGAACGAGGACGCTGCTTCAAAGAGCTCGTCCACAACCTGCCCGCCCATGCGTGAGATCCGTCTATCCATCGCCGTTCTGGTAATGTTATTTATCTGCATCGGGACGATCATGATCTACAGTTCCAGCGGCGTCTACGCGATGCAGGTGCTGGGGGACAAAACTTATTTTCTTAACCGGCACTTGTTTTTTCTTTTTGTGGGATCACTTTTGATGTTCGGGGTGATGGCCGTCGATTATCGGGAACTACGCCCGTGGGCGAAGCCGCTCATTATCTGCGCGGTGATCCTTTTGGCCTTGGTCCTTATCCCGGGGATCGGGAAAGCCAGCTACGGCGCGCGGCGGTGGTTCAAGCTCGGCGTGTTGAGCTTTCAGCCGTCGGAATTCGCCAAACTCGCCATGCTTGTTTATATGGCGGATTTCCTCGCCCGCAAACAGACGAAAGTGAGCGAGTTCTGGAACGGATTTTTACCGCCGATCATGATCCTGGGCGTCATGTGTCTGCTCATTATCAAACAACCGGATCTGGGCAACTGCGTACTGCTGGCGGGCATCGTCGTGATTCTGTTGTACGTGGCCGGGGCCAAGGTCATCCACATCGCTTACTTGGGAGTAGCGGCCCTGCCGTTTTTGTATGTTCTCGTTGTGCACGTGCCTTACCGCTGGGCGCGGATTATGGCGTTCCTGAACCCCTGGGAGGACAGCAAGGGAATAGGTTTTCAATTGACCCAGTCGCAGATCGCGCTTGGTTCCGGCGGACTTTTCGGGGTGGGCTTAGGCAAAAGCGCGCAGAAACTTTTTTATTTGCCCGCCGCGCACACCGATTTTATTTTTTCCATTATCGGCGAAGAGCTGGGCCTGGCCGGGACGCTGGCCGTTATTTCTTTGTTTGTCATTTTTATCTGGCAGGGCGCGCGCCTGGCCAAGCGCGTCATGGACCCCTTTGGCCATTACCTGGCCGTGGGGATCGTGGCGATGCTGGCCTTGCAAACGGTGGTCAATATCGGGGTCAGTATCGGGGCCATGCCGACGAAGGGGCTGCCGCTCCCATTTATTAGTTACGGCGGCTCCGCCTTGATCTTTAACATGATCGCGGTCGGACTGCTTTTGAACATTTCACGGATCCAGGATCAATGAATATCACCATCGCCACAGGCGGTTCCGGCGGCCACATCATCCCGGCCCTGAAGGTCGCCCGGGAACTTCAGAAAAGAAAATGTGCGGTGCGTTTCGTGGGCGCGCTCAATATCTGGAAGGAGCGTGTCGCTCAGTCCGGATTTTCCTTCGACGAGCTGGAGTTACGCGGGATAGATCTTGCCCGGCCGATCCGGTCGGCGCGCGCTTTGTGGTTATTTTTAAAAGGGACCTTTGTCGCCGGAAGTCTGTTGAAGCAATATAAAGCCGACGTGGTGGTTGGCTTTGGTGGATATGGGGCGTTTCCGGTCGTATTGGCAGCGGTTCTTTCCGGGCGTCCGACGCTGATCCATGAGCAGAACGTCCTTCCTGGCAAGGCCAACGCTGTTTTATCGAGGATGGTGAAAAGGATCGCGGTCAGTTTTCCGCAGAGCCGCCGTTATTTCCCTGCCGCGAAAGTTGTTTTGACCGGATGTCCTTCGCACAGGCCCGCCGAAGGCGAGGCTCGCCAAGGGCGGCCTGCCGCGCAGCTGAACAGGGCGGAACTTCTTGGGGAATTCGGGTTAGATGAGGGGAAGAAAACTGTTTTGATCCTCGGTGGCAGCCAGGGAAGCCGCTGGCTCAATGAAGTATCTGTGCGGGCCGTATTGGAATTAAGACGCAGAGTGCCTTTGCAGGTGATCCATCTCTGCGGGCAAGACGGTTACCCGGCATTAAAGGAGCAATACGCGCGTTTGGGAATACCGTTCGCCTTGTTCGCGTTCTTTGAAGCGATGGAGCGCGTGTATCCGGTAGCGGATCTCGTTATCGGCCGCGCGGGGGCCGTCAGTGTGACGGAATTGATTCATTTTCGTAAACCCTCGGCCTTGATCCCCTATCCGCACGCGGGCGGGCACCAGACAAAGAATGCCGAAGTGCTCGCGCAGGCCGGCGTTGGAGAATTCATCGAGCAAAAGAATTTTACCGCGGCATGGTTGAGCGGAGCTGTGGAGCGCATGCTGGCGAAGGCACCTTCCCCTCAGGAGTGGGAGCGGCATTTTGGCGAGCTCCTTTCGCTCGATCCCGCCGCGGCGCTGGCCGATCAGATCGTGGACATAAAACAATGAACCGCGTAATTTTGTTATTCATTTTATATTTTGCGATGAATTCGACCTGCGTTGCTCACGCCGAAGACGAATGGAAGGAGCGCAAGGGAAACCACTTCATCCTCTATTACAAGAACGCGCCGCTGGACTTTATCCAAAGCGTCGAGGAAATGGCCGAGTATTATTACCAGGAGATCACCAGTAATATGGGATTCACGCGCTACAAGAGCTGGAGCTGGGATGAGCGGGCAAAGATCTATATTTACGACAACGTTGAGGATTTTCAGCAGGTGGGTGAATATGCCTCGTGGTCGGAAGGGGTAGCGTCCGCGCGCGAGCGCGTCATCCGCAGTTTCCCGGCCGCGCACGGATTTTTCGATTCCACTTTGCCGCATGAAATGGGGCACATCATCTTCCGGGAATTCGTCGGGTTTAAGGCGAAGATCCCCATTTGGTTCGAAGAGGGCGTTGCCATGTACCAGGAAAAAGCGCGGCGCTGGGGCGCCAATGATGCCGTACGCCAGGCTATCAAAGACGGAAAATTTATGTCACTCAAGGACATGACAGTGATGG
>CAYIMR010000085.1:0-4450 GCA_964364455.1 uncultured Planctomycetales bacterium
TGCGGACCTCTTTATAGCGGGGATTTTGAAAAATGGCGCCGCTGTTGGGATAGATGCCTTCACCGACCGCCGCGGACAACCCTTCCATATCTTTAATGACATAAACATAATCTTGCGTTCCCACTTTCTGAAATTCGCCATACTTCTTGTAATCAACAACTCTTGATTTGCCTTTTGTGTGGATGTACGGCTTGGTCCGAAGAAGTTTTTCCGGCGTGATTTCCGGTTCTTCCTCCGCTTTGCCGGTCAAAATGTTAATGCTGGCCTGGCTTTTTTCCGTGACCGACCAGTACCATCCCCGCGGGTCCCACGCCTGGGCCCACGGATATTCATCCATGATCTCCTGGAACTTCACGACGGCCTCTTCGGCCTTGCCGGCGTTCATCAGCGCCTCGGCCCGGATAAAAAGGCAGGTCGCGACACTGTTGAGCGCCTGATATTGTTCTTCCTGGCCGCGCTGCGGAAATCCGGTGAGCTGCTTTTCCTGTTCTTTGGCCTGTTTCCCGTAGAGCGTCACGCACTGGCCGACGAGCTCTTCGATCTTCGAGAGGTCCCCTTGCCCGGAAGCCGCCCAGGCCTGCTGGACGAGATCCTGTGAGGAAACTGGCGGAACGGTTTGATCTTGAGCAAAAACCAGAGATGAGAAAAAAAGAAAGCAAGTAGAGAGTAGAGAGTAGAGAGTAGAGAGTAATAAGTTAGAGCGCATGAATTTTTGTCATTGCGAGGGCGTCAGCCCGAAGCAATCTCATTATACAAATCTATCAAATTGGGATTAAGCGCTTCTATTAATTTTAACTTCTTCGCCCGTGAACCGCCCTTAATTTGTTTTTCACGAACAATCGCATTCGCTATATCCTCCAATAGCTCATAATAAACAAGCTTATTAACATTATACTTCTTCGTAAATCCATCCGCCAATTTCTGCCTGTGCTCATAAACCCTTTTGACAAGATTACTGGTAACGCCTGTATAAATTACCGTACTACCTTTGTTCATCATCATGTAAACATAGCCGTTTTTGCTCATTTGAGAAACTCTCCCGAGATCGCTTCGTCGGCCTTTGGCCTCCTCGCGATGACGGCTTTACCCCACGATCGCCCCCGAAGACAGTCCCTTAACAATATGTTTTTGCATCGCCAGATAGATCACGACGATAGGAATGACGGCGATGGTCAACCCGGCCATAAGCAGCGGATAATCCACGCTGTGGGACCCCTGAAAGACCATCAGACCACGCTGCAGGGGCATCAAAGATTTATCATTTAACAAAAGCGTCGCCAAAATATATTCATTCCAGACGTTCAGCGAATTAAAGATGACAATAACTGCCAGGGCCGGCCTGGCCAAGGGAAGCGCCACGTGCCACCAGATGCCCAGCCGGCCACAACCGTCAATGCGGGCCGCGTCCTCCAGATCGGAGGGCATCTTGTCAAAAAACGTTTTTAACAACAAAATGCTCATGGAAAGTCCGACGTTGATCATGCACAGGATGTATCCGATACGCGTGTTGATCAGCCCCAGCACGGTCATCAGCCGATATAAAGGAACGAAACTCCCTGGCAATGGGATCATCATCGCCGCCACGAACATATAAAAGAAAAAATTCTTCCCCGGGAAATCCAGCCGGGAGAAAGAGTACGCGGCAAGGGACGAAACCAACACGATACCGACGACAACACAAGTTGTATACACAAGACTGTTAAAGAAATACACGGCGAAATTCCCTTCGGTCCAGGCCTGGGCAAAATTCCCGAGATTGATGACCTGAGGGATAAAAGATTTGTCCGTAAAAACGGTCTCATTGGTCATCAGCGCGCAGCGTAACATCCAGAAAAGCGGGAATAAACAGGTCACCGCGAAGGCGATCAGGAAAAGATGGACCAGGAATCCCTTGGCTATTCTTTGCGCGACATATTTATTTGCTTCCATTCTAAAGATCCTCTTTCTTCCTTATCCCGGATTTTCCAGTAGAAAAATCCGCCTCGAGCGATAGCGGCCGATAGGCTCCTCCCGCAGGGAGCCCTCGGCCTGCGGAATTACGCCTGCTTCATCCGGTTGGACAGCCATTTAAAGGCCACCGAGACCATGATCAGGATAACGCCGAAATTGACACCCATCGCGCAGGCATACCCGAAGCGGTTGGTCCCCGTCATCGCCGAGAGAATGCGCGTGACCGGGACTTCCGTGTGGTAGCCAAGCCCTTGCCCGACCATCGACAAGACCAAAACGAAGACCTGCATGGAGCCCAATACCGTCAAGATGACCACAACGAGCATGACCGGCACCATCATCGGAATGGTCACATTGGTGAAAAGCTTCCAGGAACTCGCCCCATCAACGCGCGCGGCCTCATAGAGCTGGCGGTCGATTGTCTGCAACCCGGCCAAAAGCATAATGAATCCCCAGCCGAACCCTTTCCATGAATGGACAACCGCGATGCAGGTCAGTGCCGTGTCGGGGTTCGAAAGCCAGTTGTTTACCAAATGAGGTAACCCTGTTTTCACCAACCAGTAGTTTAACAAACCGATATGTTCTCCGTCCTGCATTCCCGCGTAAAGGATCCACTGCCAGATAAATCCCACCACGACCTCGGAGAGGACTGGCGGGATAAAAAACACAACGCGATAAAACTTTTTCATGCGGATCTCGCGGTCGCAGGCCAAAGCGAGCGCGAAAGCAAAAACGTTCTGGAACGTCAAGGCGATGAGCGTGATGTACGCCGCGTGTCCCATCGACTGCCACCAAACGGTATCTTGCATGAGCTCGCGGAAATTCTGCAATTCCACGTATTTCATCGTCGGAGTAATCCCGTTCCACTCATGAAAAGACAACCGGAAAATATCAAAAAAAGGATAGATGTAAAAAATGGAAAAAATGAGAACGGCGGGAAAGATGAAGGAAAAATTCTTAAGATGGTCCTGGAGTTTGGGCCAGGAGAAACTATTTATATTCATTATTTCGTATCTCGTCGTCCGTATCCCGTATCTCGACGAAATACGAGATACGAAATACGAAATACGGTTATTATTGTTTCGCCTTCTTCAGTTCGCGTTCCTTGATCTCCTGTACCTCGCGGGCGATCTCTTCGGGGGTCTTTTCCCCGATAATGATCGATTGGATCCCTTTGTCGAATTTCTCGGTGACCAGCGGGTTCTCGTTATACGGCCAGATGGTCGGGTGCGTCGTGAAATCCATGACACTGGCGAATTCGGAGAGGATCGCGGAGATCGAGCTCAAAGCCTCGCGGTTAGACGGCAGGTTCCTGGTTTCGCGGGCCAAAAACGCCTGCTGGTCTTTTTGGGTAAGCCATTTTAAAAAGGCGACCGCTTTATCCTTGCGCGGCGAAGCGTTATTGACGACCAGCGACGAGCCCGCCCCACCCCAGATCCGCATGGGCAGATGAGGGTTGACCGGAGGCGGCAGCATGGCCCCGTATTCCAGATTCGGGTTCATGTCGTTGTACACGTTCACGCCCCACGAACCGTTGAACGCGAAGGCCGCACGTTCCAGCGCGAAATCCTGCTCGGCGTATTTGTTGGGTTTGGTGACAACGCCTTCGGCCAACACGCCTTTTTCGCTCAATTCTTTAAAGATCCCGAAAACTTTGATCCAATCCGGATCGGTATAAGGGACTTCGCCGCGGTAGGTGGCCAGGACCTTTTCTTCGCCCATGATGTTAAAGGCGTAATTCGAGGCGAAACAATCGATCAGCCACATCTCTCCAAAACCGGAAACCAGTCCGGAGATCCCGACGCGTTTTAAGGCCTGGCCGGCCTCGATAAACTCCTGGAACGTCCGGGGCACTTCTTTGATCCCCGCCTTTTGCAGCAATTTTTTATTATAAAGCATCTGGATATTGGTGACATCAAGCGGTACGCCGTAAATTCCCGGCTTGACCCCGTGGATATTCCCTTCCCGGAAGCGGTTCACGTCCAAGGCCTTGGAGAAGAGCATTCTTTCCCAGGCGTTATTTTCTTTCTGGAATTCCACGGTGAGATCAGTGACAAAGTCGCTTTGGATAAAAGAAGCGAAAATTTCTTTTTTATCGAGGATACCGTAGATATCGGGAAGGACGCGGGACTGGGCGGAGGCGACGATCCTTTGACTGTAAGCGTCGGACGGGGCGTAAAGATCAATCTTCACCTTGACGCCGGTCTGTTTCTCATAAAGCGCGGCTAATTCTTCAAAAGCTTTCTGGCGGTCGGTCATCCAGTGCCAGATGGTGATCGTGTTGAGGTCTTCTTTCTTTTGGGCACAACCCAGGGACAGGAACAAACACAGAGCAAGGCTGACTACTTTTCTCATTAACCCTCCCTATCTACCGCGATGAAAGAAACTTGCGATTCTGCTCAAATTCTCAACGCACAAAGAAACTAAAGTATAGCATTACACCAAAAAATTGTCAAAAAAACTTTCCGTGTAGTTTACTCCCTAACTCCGAATTAGAACT
>CAYIMR010000086.1:0-4435 GCA_964364455.1 uncultured Planctomycetales bacterium
AATTTGATCTTCGGCCCGTGGGAAGGCCTGGCAGGCGCCGTGGCGCATCCCGAGATCCAGAAAATGAAAATAAAAGAATACGCCGCTCTTCGCATCAAACACTTTCCCGGTCACAGCCGGATCATGCTGTCTTTTTAATTCAACTTCTACCGCTTCCATTTTTATTCTTACCCCCTATTGTCATCCTCATCCTCGTCTTCTCTCTTGCTTTTGAGTTTCCGTTCGCTAAGCAAAATGGTCTCGCTCTTCTCGGCGATCTTGACGAAAGCGTATCCGACAACGCAAATGAATATCCCGACCGGGATGTGGTGGAAGTCGCTGTTGAGGATATCCATGACAACGACGATGATCCCCAAAAAGATAGTGATCAGCCCGCTGATGTGGCCGTACAGGCTCAGGTATTCCAGGGATTTTGTGCTTTCAAATTTCATCTTGCGCTAGAATTGGTAGTTGACGCTCACGGCCACGGCCTGGCTGTCCAGGAACTGGCCTTCCACGTTGATCCACGTCCGCTTGCCTTCGGCAAAGCCGAAGGGAATGTCCATTCCCGCGATAAGCCCCGCGCTGTTATCGGAATCCGATTGCTTGCGTTTACGAAAGTCCTCGGCCCAATGGATGTAATCCATCCGCGACCACTTCGCGCCAAGATACGGCGTGAACCACTTCAGATCGTACGAACCCAGCAGCGAAAACTGCCAGTCATCCAGGACCGCCTTGTTCTTCGTGTTGCCGATAAAAACCGAATACGGATGGATGCTGATATGCTGGAACCCGAACACAGCTTTGACTCTTTCCTCATTATACAATCGCACGCGAAACCCGTAACCGCCACCCACAAAGGCGGGGTATTGGATTTTGTTGCCGTTGTCAGGATCCTGTTCAATGTCCCCCGCGCCGCCCTTCAAATCCAGCGACAGCCAATCGGTGATACCAAAGGACAACAACAAAAAATGCTGCAGACTGCTCATTTCGCCGTGGGCGTCCTCCAGGTCGCGGTTGAGGACCGCGTGGGTCTGGCCGCCGACGACAAGATGGAATTTTTCCGGCAACCGCGTGCCATAGGCCGGAGCCGCCGCAGCGGTTATCGCCCACCCCGACCCGATTCCTAACACCCAAATGATTACCACCAAACGCTTCAACGGCAAATCCACCATTTCTTAATCCAGTATCGAGTATCCAGCATCTAAAATCCAGCAGTTGTCTGTCAGTATAACCCAAACAAAAAAGATTTTGAACGATAAAATTATTCTTTTTGCCCTGTCGCCTCCTGCGGTACTTCGGCCGGGGCCATCATCTCATCGATCCTGCGCTCAATGATCCGCTCGACAAAATTGGGGATCCTTTCCTGGATCATGTTCTTGTGCGGTGAAGGCATCCATTGAAAATTCATCGCCTCCTGCCGGCCGGAAAGCTGAAAATTAAAAACGACCATCGGGATATCGTCACCGAATATCTTCAGGATGGGACGGAATTTGGCGGACTCCTTCAAAAGTTCCTTGCCAAAAGCCAGTGAAAGGTAACTGGTGACCAGGCTGCTTTTGTCGATGGCGAAATCGCCGCTGATGTTGACATCCGCGGAGTTCAAAAGGATCCCTTTGAACTTCAAAGCGTCCATATCCGCCGTGAATCCCGAGGATACCTGTTTGAAATCGACCTGCTGCAAAGAGGGCAGGTTAAAAGTATCGGCCAGCCACTGGAAGAACGAAAAATTCTTTAGCCGGCCGTTGTACATGTCAAACTGTCCGTCAAGATCAAGCCGCGGGACGCTGGTCAAATGGATCCGGCCGAACAGCCGCCCTTCGGCCTTGGCGAAATCAAAAAATAGTTCATCGAGCTGATGGACATCCACGTCGTTTAACGCGATGGTCCCGTCGACTTTGGTCCCCAAGGTCAATGGAACATCGACTTTGGGGACCGCCTGGCCGGTCGTCAGCCAGAACTTTCCCGCCATCCTGCCGCCGTAAAACGGCGACTTGACCTCCACAAGCCGTAATGTGCTATTTAAGGCGTTCAACGAGATCACCGCGTTCTCCAAAAACAGCTTGTGGAAATTCTCTCCGATTGTGATCGTCGTCTCCGCCCGGTTCAAACGCACCGACGGACGCGCGTATTGGTCCAGCAGAAATCGCAATCCTTTAAGGCTGCTGTCGATCTTTTCAACGGGAAAATTGGGATTCTTCGTCTTGTCGAAGGAAACGTGGATATCATTGTCGCTGGTAAAAGCTTTGCCATCGGAAGCGCCGACGAGATGCCACTGGATCTTATTAAGGTTTTTCATGGCAAAATTCTTCGACTGCGCGGGGTCCAGCCCGATGTCCAGATCGGCCGAAAAGGGTTCGTTGAACAACAGCGCCCCCTTGACCGTGACCGGGACATCGTTAAAATTGAAATTCAGACGTTCCAGGTCAATGCGCGGCAAGGAGATCCGGGCGAGGCAATCCATGTCCATGACATAAAGGTCCTTGTCCTGAGAATGATCCACGGGAACGGATTTTTTGACCTTGCGCAAATACTCACGGATCCGGTCGGATTGCTTCGCGGATTTGACGATCCTGTATTCCTCGTTCGGATATGTATTAAGGAAAGAAAAACCGTTGAGCTGCAATTTTTCCTTGAACAGGCTTCCCCATAATTTCAAATAAATATTTTTACGGGCGAGCGTCAGCTGGTCGATGAACAATCCCTCCCCAGCCCAAACAGCTTTAAAGTCAAACTCCAGCGGCAAACCTACGGCCTGACGCTGCGGGGTATGCGTGTATTTATCCTTGCGCGCCGCGCCCTGAACCCAAACGGTATCTTTTTTCATCCAGAACACGAAATTCAGGTTGACATAATCGGGGCTCCCCGCGCCAACCGTAAAATCCCACAACGCTTCCTTGACGGAAAACCGGAAATCGATACGGGGCAACTGCAGCAAAAAATCCAGCAGTTGCTTGCCGTTCCTTTTTAAAAAATCGCTAAAATAGCCATGATGGAGATACGGACTGTAGAGCTTGATCTTCCGCACGACCACGTTCTGGCGCAGAATAAATTCCAGGACGGAAAATTCGGTCGTGATGGTAGGAAGTTTGATGGCCAGCGCCGGGTCAAGGTCATCGTTCGGGACGAGCACGGCATCCTTAATGACGACGATGTTAGGGAAAATATACGCCATATACCCCACACCAAGCCGGTCGCTGATCAGGGTATTGGCGGCATCGACGAATTTCGTCTTGTTTAAACCAAGCAGGATATTGAAAATGATGGAAACAACGAGGACGAACAGGACAAGGATAATAGCGGCCCAGGATAAGACCTTATTGCGAAACAATGGCAAATAACTCTCCCCCCCTGTAAAACTCCACTTTATCGATATAAAATACCGCCCGGAAGTTGCGGTAAAACGGCGAAGGGTATTGATATTCCTTGGTTTCCTCAAAAACGAGCCCGACCTGGCGGAACGTCAGGATCTCTTTCTTTAAATTCTCGGTCAGATCGGTCTTGCCCTCCGCCTCGGCGATCTTGTAAAGATATGCCAGGATGAACAATCGACCCGGAGATTGAGGGTACTCTTGAAGAAGCTTTTCAAAAGCTTCCTTGGCTAGGACGTATGCGGGCAATTCATAAAAATATTCGCCCTTGGCCAGAAGGACCTGATCGCGGTAACGGGAGCGCGGATACTCGCGGTCAAGCTGGTTATAATACATGAACGCGAAATCGATCCGCCCGGAGCGCGCCGTCTGAATGGCCTTGACGTAGAGCGCGTCAGCTTCCCCGGCGTATCCGCAAACGGGCGCCAGCAAAAGCAACCCCGCTAAAATAACCCATACCTTTGTACGCATCAAAAAATCCCTCCTGTGGAGTATTATCCCTCGTTTCATAGGATTTGTCCCGCCCATTCTTAAAATTTTGCATATAATCCCCTTAAAATCAATAAAATCCAGAAAAAAACGAACTAATGCTCAGAATTCAACAATCAGGGTTGGCTCGGGTTCGCGCTATGCGTTCACCCTTGCATTTTAGTGGAGGTGCCGGGATACGTTTAAAGATTTTTTGTTAAGTCGTTATTTTGCAATTATTTATCAAAAATACCGTCGAGAAACGCACTCAAAAGGTATTCCATCTGTTACACAATTCTTTACAATATTTTCCTGCGTTTTCACCCTCGATGGGCACCGTTTGGGCACCTAATAAATCACTATTTATTGGCCATCATTTGAACCATATTGTCCCTAAGAAGAACCTGTCCCACGCGTACCGTAAGAACCCGTAGATCCACCGCCGCCTTTTGGGAATCGTCCGAGTCGACGGCGGCCGTAAACTTATCGACCGCGTCAATGCGGGCCAGCTTTTCCAGGACAAGTGTTCCTTCAAAATCACTTTCGTCCATCAATATTTTTTCCCGGTCTGTGACCTGCCTATGGCAGGAGGTCTCCAGAGGGATGTCTCTTCACGG
>CAYIMR010000087.1:0-4380 GCA_964364455.1 uncultured Planctomycetales bacterium
CTGCGGCAGGTCAAAGAAACCCCCTCAGATGCTTGAGCTGCGCATCTATCGCGTCAATCCTTCTGGTGATATCGTCGGACACAGCGACTCGCTTTCCACACGTTCCGGATATCCCTGCCTACCGGCAGGCAGGCGGGTAGCCGGTTATCCGGATAACCGGAAACTCCTCTTAAATGTTTTTCATTGTATCACACGTCGGTGCAATTGCAAATAATGGAACACTCTCGTGGAATGATCAGAAAATTGAATCTTTATAATTTTCCCAATAACGCTGGCGGCAGGTCTCGTCGAGTTCCTTCAACCTGGTATTCTGCCACAACCATTCCCCCAGCGCCACCCCACCCAGCAACCCCAGGGCGCCGGTATGAAAATAAGCATAAAAGACATCCCGGCCAAAGTGACAGACATAAGCCAGGATAAAATATCCCAGGATGCTCGCCAAAAGCAAAGTAGCCTCGACCAGATTCCAGTTGATGACCACGTTAGAATGCGGCAATTGCGTCGCCCTTCGTTCTTCTCTCCAATAGGCCAGGGTAAACACCACAAAAAAGATACGGCCCCCGACCCACAGCCCGTAACGCGCGTTAAAAGGATAATAGGTAACAAGCACCGTCAGCAGGACAACCCCCGCGGCGGCCAGGAGCTGCCAAATCCGGCGCGTAATTATAATTTTGCCAGATTGCTCTTCCATGTTTTTTCCATTTTTTTTCTTTCAAACACACCGTTTCCTGCAGCCGCTCCCAAACATAAAAATGCACGAATGTTACAAAAAATGCAAGAATTGTGCATCGGCAATCAAGATACTATCTCTATAAACTCCGCCACCACGTGAAACTCATCTTCTCGCACATTCTCAAGGACAACATCGTCAAAATCTTTATTGTCCGGCGAAAGGGTGATTTTTTTATGTATCCATGTGCCGTCAAAAAAATGCTCTTTTTCGCTATGATATCGTTTGATTGTGAAACTCATCTGTGTTTCCGGGTCAGTGATCCTTCGTGATTCGACCAAAACAATCTTCCCGTTACGACTTCCGCCTTGATCCGGTCTGAATAGACACCAACTGCCATCTTTGATTGTCGGTTCCATGGATTTTCCAACGACTTGAGCGATGAACATGTCCTTATTCAATTTAAAGACACCGCCTAAAGGTTTCCAGCCAAGAACCTTTTGCGTTGGCTGTTCAACAAATGACGTTGCCACCGCTTGGAGAGAACGCACAGGAAAATAAATTTTACGTTGCTCTGGCGTTGCCTCCTCATCCGAAATCACATCGCTAAAAAATAACGTATCTTTTGATCGGTCGCCGCTGTCCTTATTTAAACGATCGTAGACCTTCTTGAGTAAATAGTCCTTCACCACCGCCGCGAAAGCTTTATCGTCCATAATCTTATTGAAGATATCCTGATTTTGGTCCATGCGCTCGACCATTTTGTCGACAAAAACTTCCTCAAAGCCATACTTGAAATTATCGATGGTGTTGGTCTGCGCTTGAAGACCGAGCTTTTCGTCCAAAACCATTTCCTCTTCGATCTGGTCGAAGAAAAGTTTGTCCGCCTCCGTGAAGTCTGTACCAAACCGGTCATTGAGAAGATTGATAATCTCGGAAAGCCGGGCAAATTCTTCTTTGTCTTTTTTTGTCCCCGCTTCCGACATTGGCTTAATGGCCGCATCGGAATCCTTCTGTAGTCCAATACCACCCTCGGCCATCTTTTGCAGACGGTAATACTCAAGCGCCACATCATCGCCCAGATCATATCTCGGGCCACGGTTCGGCCCGGGCAGTTTTTTCAAGAGATACCGGGCGTAGGCGTAAAACTTCTCAAGTGCCACATCCTGAAACGGCATGATCTGAGCCAAGAACGCGTAAAGCCGGACAAACACGCCGAGCGTGTTCACGAAATCATCTTTATATTCGTCTTTCCCGATTGCCTCGAACCGAATGACAGCCACGTCGATCAAAGCGTTCAACTGACCGTGCTCACGTTTATTGTGCAGATCTTTATTCCTAAAGAACACCGCACAAAATTCTTCGACATCCGCCGGGAATATGACTTTGAATGAATTTAGTTTGGTTTTAAGATCATAAAGCTTATTCGGGTCTGTGGTCTCGGTAAGCCGCGTCTGCTCGTAAAAGGGTTGAAATGCCGCGAGAATGTCTTCCCGGGCGTTCACAAAGTCCAGGATAAAGGTGTCTTCCTTGCCCGGGCACATGCGGTTCAATCGGCTTAAAGTCTGCACCGCCTTCACGCCATCCAGCCGCTTGTCCACGTACATGGTATGCAAAAGCGGCTCATCGTAACCGGTCTGATATTTTTCCGCGACTAAAAGGATCTGATATTCCGACGTTGCAAACTTCTCGGGCAATTCCTTCTCACCAAACCCGTTCATCCGGACTTCCGTGTATTCCGGCGGGATACCATCCAAAAGGACTATTCCTGAAAAGGCGACAAGGGCCTTGATATCTTTATAACCTTTCTCTTTCAGATAGCGGTCAAATTCATGCTTATACCGGACCACATGCTCGCGCGAAGCTGTGACCACCATAGCCTTGGCCTTGCCGCCGATCTTCTTCATGGTCACCTTGCGGAAATGTTCAATAATGACTTCCGTCTTCTGCGCCAGGACATACGGATGAAGCGTTGCAAAACGGGCAATCGCGGAGGCGGCCTTCTTTTTATTCAGCTCCGGATCTTCCTCAATTTTCTTATTCAACTGATAAAAAGACTGATACGTCGTGTAATTCGCGAGGACATCCCAGATGAACTCCTCCTCGATGGCCTGGCGCATCGAATACAAATGGAAGGGTTCCGGCCGGCCATCCGGCCCCTTTTGGCCGAAGGCCTCCATCGTTTTAGCCTTGGGTGTTGCCGTAAACGCGAAAAAACTCAGATTCTTTTGCGGACCCCGGGCGTTCATCATTTCTCGCAGACCGTCTTCGACCTCGCCGTCTTCCGGGATCATCAACGCGCGTTTAAGATCCCCGGCCATCTCACCGCCCTGCGAACTGTGCGCCTCATCGACAATGACCGCGTAATTGCGCGCGGGAAGACCTTTGACCTTATCCAGAACAAAGCCAAACTTCTGCAGGGTCGTGATAATAATATTCGTTCCGCCGGTGAGCGATTGCGCCAGCTGGGTGGAATCCTTGTCGATCTTTTCGACAACGCCGGATTTATGTTCGAATTGATAAATCGTGTCTTGTAACTGCTGGTCGAGGACAAGGCGATCCGTGATAACAATGACGCCGTCAAATATTCGCTTATCCGCCTGGTCATGAAGCCCGGATAGACGATAAGCCAGCCACGCGATGGAATTGCTCTTTCCGCTTCCGGCACTATGCTGGATGAGATAATTCTTGCCCGCGCCAGAGCCAAGTGCGTCCGTGGAGAGCTTGCGAACGGAATCAAGCTGATGGTAGCGGGGGAAAATCATCGTTTCGATCTTCAATATTTTGCTCTCATACTTCTTCTCTTTGACTTCAAGATGGATGAACCGGCCGAGAATATCCATCCAACTGTCTTTGACCAGAACCTCTTCCCAAAGGTAGGCAGTCTTATGCCCACTGGCCGGAGGATTACCCTTGCCCTTGTTATATCCTTTATTGAACGGCAAATACCGCGTCTTACTGCCCTGCAGCCGGGTGGTCATGTGGACTTCATCGGTATCCACCGCGAAATGGACAAGAGCGCGCTTCTTGAATTGGAACAGGAGATCCCGATCATCTCTGTCATATTTGTACTGACGCCTGGCATTTTCCACGTTCTGGCCCGTGAACTGATTCTTGAGCTCAATCGTCGCGACCGGCAAACCGTTAACAGAAACGACAATATCTACCGAACGCTCGTCCTTATCGCTGAAATGAACCTGACGCGTTACCGTGAGGATATTCTGGTCGTAGAGCTTTTGCGTGGTTGGATTGAGGCCGCTGACCGGCTTAAAGTAAGCGAGGGAAAATTTCTTGCCATAGTCGGTAATCCCATGGCGAAGGCAGTCCAGCATGCCGCGGGAGTCGAGCTCCTGGTTGAGCCGATAGAGAAATTTCTTTTCAACGTCACCGCCGTGAACGGCGGTAAGAGCATCCCAGCTTTCTTTCTGAGTTGCCCCAAGAAATTTGAACAATTCTGCTTTGTCGAGGGCAAGAGAACGATCAAAATTCGCGGGATCGCCTTTAACGTATCCACCGCGGTCAATCAGGCTTTGCTCGATGGCCTCTTCAAAAGCTTTTTCGTTGATTATCGAAGACATATAAACTTTCTTAAATTACATAAGACACACATACACATGTTACGTAACTATTTGTAATTATTATACTTATATAATTGGTAAATGTTTAGCAGGTACCCAGCAATAAACATGGGGCTACGTGTCCTTGACGAT
>CAYIMR010000088.1:0-4374 GCA_964364455.1 uncultured Planctomycetales bacterium
GCCGTGGCTGTAATAGGAATCCCGGGCGAACCACCGGTCCCACATCCAGAGGGAGGTTGGGATGTAGGTGAGGATAAACATCCCTGCGAGGAGAAATTCGGTAGCGTGGGATTTAAGTGAGTTTTTCATGTCCATTCTCTTGTCTTCCCCTGGCTTTCTCCCACGTGACTTCCTGTTTAGAGCCAAAAAAACGTAATGTTCCTGCCAGCGCTGAAAAGTTCAGTAAACAAAAGACATACGGTATGTAACAGATTTTAGATATGAGGTTAAAGATACCATGTTTTTGGTATCTTGACAAGGCTCCTGTTACGGCCATCCCGTAAAAGGCAATTTGGAGATAAAACATGATTTGGTATAACGGTTCGCCGGTTAAGAGCAGATTCAGGATAAACAGCAGAACTAAAAATAACGGTATAAGCACCCGCAATAGTTTGTGTGAGAATAATTGGATGGCTATTGGGCTGCGCAACGGGTTAAAAAGGTCAGGGAAAAGACCGAAAATTTGATAGTTCCCGAAAAGCGTCCGGGTCTTGCGGCGGTGTTCTTCGCGCGGGCTGTCCGCCGCCTGATCATAGGCCTTGGCGGATTCATCCAGGACCGCCCTGTATCCTTTACGGACGATCTGTAAAGGGACAAACATGTCATCGAGAACGATCCTGGTCGGGATCGGAACAAATAATTCCCGGCGGATCGCGTAAATGGCGCCCGTGGCCCCAAGCATCGAGTGTAGCCGGCTTTCGTGCTTGCGGATAAATTTTTCGTAATTCCAGTACAGGCTTACACCTTTGGCCGTAGCCCCCTCCTCCTTCTTTTCTTTAAAAATAAGTTCGCCGCTTACGCAGCCCACGTGACTATCGGCAAGATTGGCCACGAGTTCCCGGATGGCGTTGGGAGCGAACGCTTGCCGCGCGTCGCAAAAAACGATCGTTTCATTTCTTGCCGCCTGGACAAGCTCGTTGATGGTCGCCATTTTTCCCTGGCGCCGCGGCCGTTCGATCAAATGGATCCGAGGGTCGTTGAAGCCGCGGATGATCTGGGTCGTTTTGTCGGTGGAACCGTCCGAGCCGATGAGGATCTCCATTTTGTTTTCCGGATAACCCAGGGACAAAAGATTCTGGAGTTTTTCTTTTATGACATCTTCTTCATTCCAGACCGAGAGAACGATCGAAATGTTCGGCTCATAGCTCTCCTTTCGCACAGGATTGGATCGTAACTGCGCCATGAGCCACAACAGCAGCGGATAGCCGAAGTAGCAATAAACTGTAAGGGAAATAAGGAGCCAGAATAAAAAAGTCATATCGATTATTTTATTTTCAAAATCATCCGCCGGATCCAGTCATAAACGGATCCACCCAGCAGTTTTTTCACGCCATTTTTACAGGACACGATAATTTTTTCCTTGAAGGGCGCTTTTCCATCGAGCGCCTGGGCGAAGCGGTCGATAGTCCAGTTCGACTTGACGGCGACGCGGCTGAAACAGTTTGTTCCAGCGCCTGCAGGCGCTGGAACAACGCCTGCAGGTTTTTCGGACACAAAAATATATCGATATCCCGCCTCACCGGCCATGCGGATGATCTTCTCGTCGCAGAATCCGCGCGGGATCGAAATGCTTTCAACCGGGAACCCCAGGTTACGTTCCAGGTGTTTTTTGGAAGCGGAGAGTTCCTCCTGGATCTGCGTATCCAGCAGATTGGTGAGGATCTCATGGCTGAAGCCATGGGAGCCGATGATCATCCCTTCAGCGTTAAGTCGACGGATCTGTTCCCATCCCATGTACCCGTCTTTGCCGATGCGTTTGGCGATTAGGAAAAAATGGCCGGTAAAACCGAATTCTTTGAGCAATGGCAGAGCGACGGTGCAATTGTTCATTTCCCCGTCGTCGAACGTCAGAAGGACCTCCTTGGTGCTAAAAACGTTCAAATTCTTACGGACGGTGATGGCCCGGTAAAGGTGTTCTTTAAGCCACCCCAGTTGGGCGTGGAAATTCTCCACGGTGACGTCATAGAGATCGGCGCCCGTTTCTCGCTCCCGCGGCATCGGCGTCTGCGGCGCAACGATCCCGTGGTACATGAGGACTATCGGTTGAGTGATCATTTATATTTCTCCAGTAGTTTATATTCAAAGTTTTTAATGTTATCAAACCCGCTGACTTCGATGCGTCTGAGCTCATGAAGCGGCGTGTCGGGTTTATTGACGCCCGGCATGACGCTTAAAGCGTACCGGAACCCCAGTTCCCGGACGATCCTTAGCGTGTCCTCGTTGTACTCGCCGTAGGGATAACAAAAGGTGTCCAGCCGCTCTCCCTGCGGCAGATTTTTATTTACACGGGCGCGGCTCTCCGCGATCTCCTCGCGCTGGGTTTGGTAGCTGAACTTGGGAAGATGCGGGTGTGATGCCGTGTGGGCGCCAAAACTGATCCGGCGGGCGTGCATTTCGGCGATCTCTTCCCAATTGAGCATGTCTCGTCCCGGGAGATCCGCGTAGCGGTTGAATTTTTGGTCGGTACCGATGAGCCCGGTCGTCAAAAAGATGGTGGCCGGGAACCCGAATTTTTTCAGGACCTGGAACGCGTTGAGGTAATTGTCCCGGTATCCGTCATCGAAGGTGATGATGACCTTTGTTTTGGGGTCTTGCCCGAATATCGCCGGATGCCCGGTCTCGAATTCCCTGAGACTGATCACCTGGCAGACGTTGGGATGCCGGTATAAGAACCGCATTTGATCCGCGAAGGCTTTGGCGCGCGTGACGAGATTGTGCGCCGGCAGATTATCGCTGACGCGATGGTACATCAGAATGACCACTCCCTCGGGAGAGTCGTATAGCCCCGCCAGATTTTTGATTTTTCTGAAGATTTTTCTAATAAAAATCATTTTCTTTCTGGAATTTTCTTTTCAGTTTGTTCCTCTAAAAGAGTCAAGCTGGACTTGAGAATATATAACGATCGTAATTTCATCTCTTCGGCCTGATCGCCGGGACTCTTTCTGTCTATTTTCTCCAGGTCCTTTATTTGTCTGTTAATCCGACTCAATCGCTCTTTTAACTCTTTCGGTGTTTTCCCCTTCCGTTCCATATGCCCCGCGGCGCTTGAATGGAGCAAAGCTTTCTTCATATTAACATCCCATATATCAACATCCCATTGTGCCCGACTTAAGCGCAGATCCCTGTCCGTGAGGACCTGAATATTGTATCGCGCCGGATCTTCGGAGATCAAAGTATTGTTTTTTGGCCCTTGCAAAAAAGCCTTAACAGGTTCCTGGGGAATGGCAATAACATTTTCATGCCGGTTTTGAAATATGCCGGGGTTATTAACGTATGAATTGATTAACTTGTTCGTCACGCCGATCAAAACGATCAAAAGAATGAGGAGTATAATTGTGAGGCTTAAAATATGTTGTTTAGTTCGCATGTAATGTCAGATAGCCTTCCAGGCATCAGGCCTTGCCACATACCCTGAAGCGCCGCCGCCGAGCAACCCTTCAAACCCCGCGGGGACAATTTCATCAATCGTTGTGTCGGCATAATTAAATGTCTTTGTCGACCAAATCTCGCCAATGGCAATGCCTTCGTTGGCGATGACGCTGCCGTTAGTGACCGTCGTATCGTAAATGCCGTCGAAGTGAGCGATGCCATGGGTATAGATCACTCCGTTATGACTGGATGGTAAAGCAGCCGTTTCCAAATACCCCGCCCAGGAAATAATGTTAAGCTGTGAATCAGGCGCCGCGAAGCCCGTTTGATTATGGACAACTGTCCCTGTTGAAATAATAGTCATTTTTTGATCCTTCTTCAACCCTTCCCCAAAAAGAATAATGACGTTCCCGTTGCCCTCATCTCCCTCGACATAAATTATTTTTTTCCCATCAAGAGAACTGTTGGGGGCTACCAGGTACGTTCCGTTCCCCTTGATGTAGAGGACCTCTTCGGGGGGATAGTTTTGCAAGAGGTCACGGTTGACCTGTACAAAATCGGCGAATTCATCCGCGATACCGTTCTTGTTGGCATCGGGATAGGTCAGTGAAACAAGGCCCGCGTTGGCGCCCTCCTTCTTGTCTTCGATAAATACCCTGGAATGCTCACCGCGGTCAATGATTTTCCCGTTAAGGCGCGTTTTATCATTAATGGCGACCATCGCCTTTTTACCGTCGATCACAAGGTCGCCATTCGCGGAAACAGTGTTTCTGAAAACCTCCGGGGCTTTGGCCGGATATGTGATCTGTATGCTTTTCTCTATTCCGGCAAAGGTACCGGTAGCCGTAACTACGCGGTGCCTGAAATTTGAATCATCTTTTGTGACATGGATCATGCTATTGTCGTCTTGTATGGTGTACGAACCTTTTTGATCCAGCACCCGCGTATCTTTCATAAATATATTTA
>CAYIMR010000089.1:0-4372 GCA_964364455.1 uncultured Planctomycetales bacterium
GCAGGCCGCATCATCGCCGTCGAGGGCCCGGTCGTCGACGTCCAGTTCGCGAAAGGCCGGGATATGCCCAACCTCTATGAGGCTATCGACACGAATAATTTTATCGGGGAGAAGATCACCCTCGAGGTCGTGGAACATTTGGAAAATAACGTCGCCCGGTGTATCGCTTTGGGCACGACGCTGAATCTTCAGTATGACGCTGTCGCGGTCCCCCGCAATGATACGGTACGCATCCCCACGGGCGACGCGGTCTTCGGCAGGATCATCAATGTGCTCGGTGAGCCCATCGACCGGAAAGGTGTGATCCACACGCAAGAGACCAGGCCGATCCGGCGCGGTATTTCCACCATCAGGATCAATCCGGACCGTCTGTTCGTGACGGAACCGGAGATCCTGGAAACAGGCATCAAGATGCTGGATTTTCTTTTCCCTCTGGTGAAGGGTTCCAAGACCGGCATCTTGGGCGGGGCCGCTTTGGGAAAAAGCGTTTTGATCCTGGAGATGATCCATAACGTCGTGCAGCAGCACAAGGGTGTTTGCGTATTCACAGGGGTGGGCGAACGTATCCGGGAAGGCAACGAATTATATTTCGAAATGCAGAAACAAAAGATTACAGATAAGGTCATGATGGCCTTCGGGCAGATGGATGAGCCGCCGGGCGCGCGCTTTGAGGTCGCGTTGACCGGGGTGACCCTGGCTGAACATTTGCAGGACCAGAACAAGGACGTTCTTTTTTTTATCGACAACGTGTACCGGTTCGTTCAGGCCGGGGCGGAGATATCGACCCTTTTGGGACGCGTTCCGTCGGAAGCCGGGTATCAGCCGACTCTGGCCTCCGAGGTCAGCGATTTTCAGGAGCGGATCCGTTCCAAGGAAAGCGGTTCGATCACGGCTTTGGAGGCGCTTTACGTGCCGGCCGATGACTTGACCGACCCGGCGGTCGTGGCCATTTTCAGTTATCTCGACGCCATGCTGGTCCTCTCGCGCGAGAAGGTTCAGCTGGGGCTTTATCCGGCAGTCGATCCTTTGCTGTCCTCGAGCAGTAACCTGGACCGCGCCATCGTTGGCGAAGAGCATTTTAATATCGCGCAAGAATGTTTGAAGATCATTACCAAGCATGAGGAATTAAGGCGCATCGTCGCCGTTATCGGTGTGGAAGAATTGTCCAAGGCGGACCGCGTCCTTTACGAACGCGCGCGCAAGCTGCTCAATTTTTTAACGCAGCCATTTTTCACGGCGGAGACTTATACGGGGAGAGAGGGGCAATACGTTCCTTTAAGGGAAACGCTCAGCGGCTGTCAGAAGATCATCGAAGGACGGGCGGATACGATGCCGGAAGAACAGTTTTATCTGATCGGGAATTTTCCGGAACAATGATATCGTATCTCGTATCTCGTCGTTCGTATCTCGTTACGAAATACGAAATACGAGATACTAGATACGATATGCTTGGAGAATAAAAAATATGTCAGTCAGGATTGGCGAAATACTGGTTGAAAAGCAGCTCATCACCGAGGAGCAGCTCGTCCGGGCCGTCGCGGAACACCAAAAGAGCAAGGAATTCCTCGGCCAGACGCTCATCCGGCTGGGCTTTATCAGCGAAGAGAAGCTCCTGAAGGTTTTAGCCGATCAGCAGGGCCTTGCCTTTCTGAACTTGCGGGACGTCAAATTTGATGATGAGATCATCAAGAAGATGCCCGCGAAATTCGCCTGGCATTACAAGATCATGCCCATTACTCTCAAAGGCAACGTGCTCACCGTGGCCACTTCCAATCCGTTCGATATGTGGTCTATCGATGATCTCGAGACGAATTTAGGATACCGCGTCGAAACGGCCCTGGCTTTGTCATCGGATATCGTGGATGCCATCCGCAAGTACTACGGGGTGGGCGCGGAGACCATCGAGCGCATTCTCGCCGACAAGCCGCAGGAGGAGAAGATCGCTCAGGATGCCGCCGCCAGGGAAAAGATCGAGGACCTGGAAACGTCCCCGGACGCGGCGTCGGTCGTCAAGCTGGTCAATCAAATCCTCCAGCAGGCCATCCATGACCGGGCGACCGACATCCATTTCGAACATTTTCATAATGAACTGCTCCTGCGCTACCGCATCGACGGTATCCTTTACGACGCGCAGGTGTCCGAGAACATGCGTTATCTGTACCCGGCCATCATTTCCCGCATCAAGGTCATGGCGAATCTGGACATCGTCGAGCGCCGGGTCCCGCAGGACGGCCGGGCGAAGGTCAAGATCGCGGATCGGGAATATGAATTACGCGTTTCCGTCCTACCCACGCTTTACGGCGAGAACGTGGTCATCCGCGTCCTGCCGATGCTGATGCTTTTTAGCATGGCGGACCTGGGGATGCAGGCAAAAGAGCTCCAGATCCTGCGGCGCGTTCTGCAAAAGCCGCACGGCATCATATTCGTCACGGGCCCGACCGGTTCGGGTAAGACGACGACGTTGTATACCTGCTTGAGCCAGCTCAACACCCGGGAGCGCAAGATCGTCACCATCGAAGACCCGGTCGAGTATGAACTGAGGGGGATCTCCCAGATCCAGGTCAATCCGAAGATCAACCTCACCTTTGCCAGCGCGCTGCGCAGTATTTTGCGTCATGATCCGGACGTCATCATGGTCGGGGAAGTCCGGGATTTTGAAACGGCCAGCGTCACCATCCAGACGTCCCTGACGGGGCATTTGGTATTTTCAACGTTGCACACCAATGACGCCGCCGGGGCGGCGACACGGCTGATCGATATGGGCATAGACCCGTTCTTGATCACCTCTTCCGTCGAGATGTTCGTGGCGCAAAGGCTGGTCCGCAAGATCTGTTCACAGTGCAAGGAGCCCTTGAAAACGCCTCTGGGAAAAACGCAATTGGCCGGCCTGCCCAAAGGGGTAGATTCCAGTAAACCTGTTTTTCGCGGCAAAGGATGTAATGCCTGCAACAAGACCGGATACAAGGGAAGAATCGGGATCTATGAACTGCTGGTGATGAATGAAACGATCCGGGACATGATCCTGCGCAAAGAATCTTCCGAAAAAGTCGAGGCCAGGGCCATTGAGCTGGGGATGAAACCGATGTCCCAGGATGGATGGGAAAAAGTTTTCGCGGGGATAACAACGCCCGAAGAAGTGCAACGCGTCACGCAAGTAGCGGAGTGATATGCCTACATTCATTTATAAAGCCAAACGCGGGCCGGAGAATTTGGAAACTGGTGAAGTGGTCGCTGTTCACCTGGATGAAGCGGTCACGAAACTGGAAGCCATGGGGTTAAGCCCTATTACGATCGTTGAAAAAGAGTCCATTGGGGCCAGGCCGGTCCAGCCCGCCGAAGGCGAGGCCGCCTTCAGCGAGCCTCACCAAAGGTGGGCTCGCCATTGGCGGCCGACCGCAAGCCCTCCGGACGCGCCGGCACATCCCGGCCTTCAAAGCCATTTGCTCAATGTCCGGCCCGCCTTCGGCGGGGCCAGGGTCCGGACGAAAGACATCGATACCTTCACTTGGCAACTGGCCAGCCTTGTTAAGGCGAGCGTGCCCATGCTGCGCGCGCTTTCCTTGATCTCTCAGCAGACCGATAACAAGGCGCTTAGGGGAATCGTCGATGATCTGCATGACCAGGTCAAAGACGGCAAGACGCTTTCCGAGGGGATGCGCAAATACCCTCATCTTTTTAATAATCTTTATTTGAGTATGATCAAATCGGGTGAGCAGGGTGGTGTCCTGCACGAGGTCTTGTACCGGATCACCGAATACCGCGAAAAAGAACAAGTGGTTCTCCGGAAGATCCAGGCGGCGCTGGCTTACCCGGCGGTCATGACCGTCGTCGGTATCGGCACAGTCTTTATCATGCTGACGGTGTTCATGCCCAAATTCATCGGTATTTTCGCGACGATGAAACAATCCTTGCCTGTTCCAACGATGATCCTTATTGGGACAAGCCAGTTCATGGCAAAAAACTGGATCGGATTTCTGATCGCCATTGCCTTTGTCGTGGTTATTTTCGGAAGGGTCAAGCCCTCCAGCCGCAAAAAATTCATGTTCGACATGATCAAATTGCATATCCCGTTCATCCGGGAATTCATACGCAACGCCGAGATCGCCAAATTCGCCAGAACGCTTGGGATCCTTTTAAAGAACGGCCTGTCCGTTTACGACAGCCTGGCTTTGGCCACGGACACGCTGGACAATGAGGCCTTGCGTGCCCAGTTAAGGCGGGCCGGGCAGGATATTGTACAGCAAGGGGCCACGCTGTCTTCAAGCCTCGCGAAGATCGAGGTCTTCCCCAATTTTGCCGTGAATATGATCGCCGTCGGAGAAGAAAGCGGAAAGCTGGAAGAATCCCTAAGCGGCATCGCCAGTTCTTATGA
>CAYIMR010000090.1:0-4326 GCA_964364455.1 uncultured Planctomycetales bacterium
TGCGGATACTCGCTCAAATATTTCAGCCAGGCCTCGCGGATATCCGGATCTTTCAGCAGTTTGGCCTGCTCCTTCTCAAAATCCTTGATTGTCATCTTCTTCCTGGTGATCAGGTCGGAAAATTGTTCGAGGAATTCCTTGCCGTTGGGCTTAAAGATCTCCCACGGCGGATTAGTAATAATGGCATCAAACCCGCCGTGCTGGTTGATGATCTCGTCGAACTCAAACCCCCAGTGGAAAGGCTTCAGCGCCCCGACATCCGCCAGTGAGACCGCCCTCTTAACGGATTTTCCTTCGGCGTTCTTCGTCTGGTCCCAGGTTGTTGCTTCGTATTTTATCTTCAAAGTCTCGAATTCGCCGACCAAGATGTCGTTGAGTGTGGCACAGGCCTCTTTTTTATGCCGCTCGATGTGATCACGCAGGTCGCTTAAGTCTTCCGCGTAGGACGTTGCGTGGCGGTAAGAACGCACCAGACGGTTCTTTTCATCCAGAATCTGACGGTAACTTTTTCGAAAAAGGTCGGCAGTTCGATCCTCAAAATCTTTATCGTCAACACGCATCAGACCGATCAACGAGTTGCCGGGCAGGATATTAAAATCGATGTTGGGAAGCGGCTCAAGGTCGTCGACCGTATTGGCGGCCGCGACCAGGGCAAGGAACAGCCGAAGCTTGGCGATTTCAACCGCCTCCTCCATGATATCCACGCCAAAAAGATTTTCAGTGATAATCATCTTCTTGATGTAATAATTCACGCTGGGGTGCCCCTTTTCGACCTGGCTGAGCCAGGACGACAGTCCCGCATCGTTTAAGAACCGGATCTTGCCGATCACAGCGGCATAAATGTTGATCAGTGTCCTCATCGCCGCCACCAGAAACGCCGCCGACCCGCAGGCGGGATCGAGCAACCTTAGATTCGGCAAGATTTCGTAAATCAATTTTCGACAGAGCGCGGCATCAAGATTGATCAACAGGTCGCCGATGGAGGCAAACTGACGCGCGGGCACAACGCCGGGGATGCCTCTGGTATTAACCCCATCGAGGATAAGCGCGTGGATCGTCCGTTCGCACAGGTATTCCGTGATCTCCGGACGCGTGTAATACGCGCCGAAGGCCTTCTGGTTGATATATTTTTCAAAAATATAGCCCAGGACATCCGGGTTGATCTCATTGTCCTCTCCACCGGGAGTATCGTCGAGGTTCCAGGAGTAACGCTCGAACAGGGCGAAGAGGTTTTGAAAAGCCTTATCAGGAATACGGATATTCGACCAGCGCTGTTCAATGGAGTGAAGCAGAAATAATCCGCCGTTCAAATACCTGATCTTGCCAAGCAATTTGTTAACTTGCGGCGAACGCCTGTCCTCGGGTTTGGCAAAACCTTCAAAGAACAGGATCTTCAGGAATTTCTCATAATACAGATCTCTGCCGCACTTGTGCATGAAGGCCAATTTATTCTGGAGATAGTTGCTGTCACCTTCATCCAGGAATAATTTGCGCTGAAGAAAATAAATGAACATGAAGCGGTTCAGCAGAACGGAAGCGTACCAGCGGCGGTCATGCTCATCGTCGATGCCTTCTATCAATTCGAGAAAGACGATATGCTGCCGCTGGAACTCAGTGTAAAAACGCTTCGTGACCCGCTCCACATCAAGCGCTTCCTTTAACCGGCCGGTGACCTGGACCAACGGCACATTGCCGTCAAGGTCGAAATCGCTTAAGTCAAAATGGATCCCGCTCAACTTGCTTAAAAAAAGGTCGCCCGGCTGTCCGCGCATAAAGATATGGTCCCGGGGCAGGATCTTGCCGTCCTGACGTTTCGCCCAGTACCAGAGGCTCTGCGAACGCTGGCGGTCGATAAATATCAGCACATTCTCGTGGGTGTGGGCGGACACTTCTTTATGAACAGCCTTGCGCAATTGGGCATCGGCAATGGCTCCGTCATCTGTTTCTATCTCCAAGACCACAACCCCCGCCAGTTGCGCCAGTGGACGGCACGCAAATCGACGATCTTTTACAACCACAGAAGACGTCTGACGAGAGGAAGGCTGCGACCACCCAAGCTCTTCAATGAACAGTTTCGAAAATTCGAAATTACCAAGACATTGACGGGCTTTATTCAAATTCAACGGCATAGACAAAAGTCCTATCGGGCAGGATGGGCCTGGAGCGCCACGCGGACAACCGCGTCAAGCTTCTCCCTCACCTCGAAATCAACGGCTTCCTTTGGCACATATTTGACCAGCTTCCAGTACTCGTTTTTCCTCAAAACCAGAGGAACGCCCAGTTTTTTTGAAAACTCACGGAACAAAGGATCCAAAAATTCATCGGAAGATTTGATATCCGGCGACCACGGGTCAGGTTTCCCCAAGGTGACGAGTGCCTGGGAAACTTCCCGGATACTCTCCCGCATGACATTCACGCGGCGGTCGCGTTCGGCCAATCCGAAGAGATCTTCGGGCTGGTCAGCCCGCGCGTAGGCCAGAAGAACATCTTCGCGGCAAAAATAATTCTCAATCTCACGGCGATTCCACATCAACTCCACAAGCTCTCCGACGGATTGAAGCTGCTTGTCCAGACGGTCAAAGATGGCAACCCCGGCAAGATCATTCTTTCCCTCACGCAGACCATAGAAATGGTCGCGGGCCCGTTGAGGCAGATTGGTCGTCACCGCGTGAAAAAACGGAGTGTCCAGGTGTTGATAAGCTTCATGTCCGAGCGTCCCGGCAAAGGCCTTCAGGACGTCGAGATCGGTCGTGTCTTCCAGATAAATGACCCAACCCTTTTGTTCGGCCAGGTAGTATTGATCGAATCCGATTTCCGTCAACGCCTTCAAGACCTGACTGCCGCGATCATTAATGGCGTGGGGCCGTCCTACAAAGGCAATCACCTTGCCCCGGCTGGCGGCCTCATTAAGGACGACTTCAGAATGACTGGCGGCGATAATCTGGGACCCCTGCGCTCCGGCGACATCGGTCAACAGATTGAATATCTGGCGCTGGCGCAAAATCTCAAGATGGGCATCGGGTTCATCAAGAAGCAAAACGCTCCCGGGATTGCCGTACAGATAAACAAGAAGCAGGAGCGCCTGCTGCAGGCCTCGTCCGGCGCAAGACACATCCAGTTCCTCCCCGTCAGGATCCCGGTACGACAGGGAGATCTCACTGCGCGCCGGGGCGAGTTTCGGAAATTGAAGCCTCACACCAAACAAGGATTCCATCTTTATGAGCAGCTCTTCCCACTTTCCCTTCTCATTGACATAAAGGTTATAACAGAGGTTTCGAAGAACCTGGGCGGTTTGTCCCTGACCGATAAGAACGCTGATCTCCCCGGCCTGCTTGACGAATTCACGATCCGCCAGACCCGACATGGGAGGGAGATAAACGATCCTCTGGCGCGCGGCTTCATCCGTAACGGGCATGCGTCGACTCTCTTTACCGTTTCCGATCCGCAGGGGACGGCAATAAAATGACTCCTCGTTGGCATAATCGAATTCAAGTCCGCACTTCCACTCCTTCCCCGAGACAATACCGGAAACCTCGATCTCAATACAAACGTTTTCAGTCGTCGATTTGCCTTCCCTGCGGCTGCTCTCACGCACATGCAAATCCTTCCATAGCAACTTGGCACTGGGCACCGGCAAGGCTATGAGATCTGTACGGTTGATGGCGACTCCAGACCTTTTTTCCGGCTCTTCTTTTTCCGGGCCGCGTTTCGCAAGCCATGTGCGCAATCCGATATCCCAAAGGGTCAATGCCTGCAATGCCGTGGTCTTGCCCATGTTATTTGGACCAGCCAGCACAACAGGCTGCCCAAGTTCTACCGTCGCGCTTTCAAATCGTTTGAAATTTCTAAATTCAAGTTTTGTCAGCATAATCATCTCCTGTCCATATCATCATTTTTCAGCCGCTAACCCCATCGAACAAATGATGCGCGGCTCTTTGGCAAAATCATCTTCGTGAATGAGACATAAACGGCCTTCTTCTTTCAAGTTCACAACCAGAGATGCCAGGTCCTGATCCGTGATGCCTGAGCGAAGCTGACGGTTGAGCGTGTCGATCGCGGTCTGCCGCAGAGGATACCGGTAAATGTCCTCGATGACCCTGTCCAATTCCGGCGATTCAAACAACGTCCCCTTGACGCTTTCCGCGTGCGCTTTGAGCCGTTCATACGCGCGAAAACGAGCTCCTGAAGGCCGCCCCAGTTGACCTCCTGTAGTCTTTTCTTCCTCAACGATCAGATCAACCGCCTTCTTTACGAGGTCATGATGATCACCGCGCCGTTCCAGCGCCGGAGTTTCCGGTTTACATTCCGCCGCCCGCAAGATCGTGA
>CAYIMR010000091.1:0-4259 GCA_964364455.1 uncultured Planctomycetales bacterium
CCCGGGGCCATGACTTTCAGGACGTTACGGATAAGTTCCGGATGATCCTCGTTGATATCAAACGAGACATTGTTATTTTGGTCTTTAAAAAATGACGGTGGGTCAACAAGGGCAAGCGTGAAGCGCCGGCGCTTGCGCTGGGCCTGCGCGAGGTATTTGTTGACGTCGGATTGCACGAGCGTGTGCTGTGGGCTCCAGAGGCCATTTAATTCCAGATTATCCTTCGTCCAATTGACGTAGTTAAGCGAGCGGTCCACGCTGACGGTCGTTTTGGCGCCGCCTAAGGCGGCCGCGCAGGTGAAGGCACCGGTGTACGCGTAAAGGTTCAAGAAATCTTTTCCCGCGGCGAGCTTTCGCACAATGACCCGCGTGTCGCGGTGGTCCGAAAATAATCCGGTGTCCAGATAATCATCCAGGTTCACCCAGAACTGCAGGTCTCGCTCGCGCACCTTGAAACGTTCTTTTTTGAAATCTATTTTGTCCCGCCGCCGAAACGTCCCTATCTTCATATTTGCGATGGAAGGCGTTTCGGTCGGGATTCCGCCCCAAGGGGCTCCACCGTAGCGCGGGCCTTCTTTGGTATTCGTCCGGCGCCGGCGCGTGTGCGTTTTCTCCGGAGGGACACCCAGCGCTTGCGCGACCGCCGCGGCCATTTTGGGGAGCCAGTCGGGTCCGGTTTGCAGGCGCTCGTATTCCGCGACGACCACGTGGCCCGCGTACCAGTCCACCACCGCGCGCACCTCCGGAATATCCCAGTCGTAGAGCCTGAAACAATCGATGTTCTCGCGTTTGAAGCGACGGGAGAGATGGCGGAAACGATTACGCACGCGATTGGCCAGAATTTCCGCGTGATGCTTCGTCTTTTCAGGGGTAATAGAGTGCTTTGGTTTGGATTGCATCCCGCATTTATAACGTACAACGGAGGGGGTGTCAATGAGAACTTGGATGTTGGATTTGAATTTTTGGAGCGTCGTTACGGGACCAGATGATGTTGTTGCAGGTGATCAAAAAGAGTTCCGGCGGCCAGTTGGTGTCCTTGTTCTGTCAGGTGTCCGTCCCTATTGAAATACAGCCCTTCGAGTTTGTGCCGCTCAAATTCGGGCAAGAGGTCGAGAAAAGGGATGTTGTTTTTCTGGGTGAATTCCCGGAGCAGGCCGTTAAAGGAGTCACCGATACGCGTCGTTGTGTACAATCTCATGTGGCCGCCGTAATGTTCCAGGTCCAACTGTCCCTCCAGCGGAACGTAAAACATCACGAAGCTTGCTGGCGTTCCACCGCTTCTTTGAGCGCCAGAAGGTATTTTTGCGTGTCTCCCCAGGTCTCTCGGACAAATGCCTCATTCTGCATGAGCTTATGCCGCGGGTCGAGGATAAAAAATTGATAACCAGTGCCGTACTCATCCATCCGGATCATTTTCTGGTGGGTGGGTGAGGCTTTCTTTGAATTGACGATCTTGATGTAAAGATACTCGAGAAAGCGGCTGTGGTTGAGCAAGGATTTTTTAAAACGATAGGTCCAGGGATTAGGATGAAAACGCGCGCGTAATTTCTGCTTGTCACCCAGGTATTCCGGGGCGAAATAGCGGTCGGTCTTAAGCGGCAGGCCCTGTTCATCGAGAATGCTTTTGGCTTTGGCCGTGTGGTCCTCGAAAACGTCGTTGGCAAAAAGCTGGACGATGACCATATCGGGCTTCAGGCGCGCCAGTTCTCTTTGAAAATACAGGTAGTAGTTAAGCGGTGAGTATCCGGAAACACTCGCGTTGAGGACTTCGATTTTTTTGTGCTTTTTCCCCGGGGAATCGTTCAGTAGCCCCTCCAACAATCCGCAGAAATTTTCGTTGGCGGTCACTTGCAGGGCTTCCGTGTACGAATCGCCCAGAACGATAACGCGAAAGGTATCGGCTGGTTTTGGCACGGGGATCTCTTCGCCGGGCAATCCCAAAGAATTCGTTTTGTGTTTAACGGCGATCTCTTTGTCCTCCGTATAGCGAAAGGTAAATCGGTTGTTGCCGGTGTGGATGTAGCCCAAATAGTCGTCCGGGACCCAAATGAACCTTTCGCGCTCACAGCTGAAGTTATAGATCCTGATGATCAGTTCCGCGAGCAGGAACGTCGTTGCCAGGCTGATGAATATGGTCGCGACAATGAACTTCTTTTGCTTGGAGGAGGATCTTCCCATTTCGGTTCTCTGGGCCGATGCGTTTTGAGGATCAGAAGCTTCATTATTCATAATGAGCATAAAGTCTAAAGGGACGCCGAAAGGCATCCCTTTAAAATTAAACTCCCCCTGGCGGACGAGTTTTGCAACTGGCTAATTTTCGATAATGATCACCGTTACCTTATTGTAACGCAATCATCTGCATGGTCACAGTTGGATTCCCCGGAACGAGGGTCTCTCCGGCGCCTTCCTGAACGGCGGCACCGACATCGAAATTGACCCGTATCTTATGGCTTGGGACCCCACCGGTTATGACCAGGGTGGTGGGAAGAACATCAGCTGTTGGGTCGGGAAGTCCCCCTGGAACTGAAACGGTGCATTCCGCTTGATTGGCTGAGGATGCGCTCGAGACACACGCGCCGCCAGATAGCGTGGCCGTTGTGTAAATTGTACTCCCATCTGAACCGACACTTCCGCTAATGGTAAATGAAGGAGATATTGTCACCCGGACCTGGGTGTAGCTCCCATCGGGAACATTTAACCCGGAGAAAAAATTACCGGCAACCTGCCCGGCAGTTACAGAAGCGATATCCATGACAGTTGATGAGCCGTCGGAAACGGTTATCCAGGATGATCCGTTATACATTTCAAATTTTGTAACAGTGACTTTATAGACCGTGGCCGCTCCCGTATCGTTTTGAACTGCGAAGACCGCCCATGGACTTATCATTAAAATGATAACACTAACAAGTGTGAGGCAATAATTTTTCATCTTAACTCCTCCCCGCTTCAATGGTTAACCCTCCAGAGCGGATGAATCGTTCCACAACGATTTCATGATTTCTTTCAACTGGGGCTAGCGTATCTTCTCTTAAATCCTTTTGCGGGAATGGTTCATCGGCAAATTTGACCCCGTTGACAATATCGGAAAAAGTATTAAAGGCGACATTAAACCGTAGCCGGCCCCCATATTCCTGATCTCCCTTATTGTCATCAAACGTATAAAATTCCAGGCGTAAGGATTTGCTCAACTTGGCCTCGACCCGACTTTTCCAGCCCAGGCGATCTTTGAAATTATTAAAATCATAAACGAAACCGCTGCCGAATATTTTCAACCACGGCACATACGGAACGACTGAGCCCAATTCATAGTCCACGCCATTGGCGATCCGCTCATATGTCGTTGATCCAACTGCCTGGTCCACTTCACGTTGTTCCGTGATACCAATATAGGAATTGATCCGCGCTTCCAGGACTTGTCCTATGGCTTCAAGCCCTATCCCCACTCGTCCATGAGCATGCTCAGCGGCATAATCACCAAAAACATTAATACCCAGCAAAAGGTTTTCGGAAACCAGTCGGCGGTAACCTGACCCTAGATTATAAGTCGCGTCGCCCTCCTGAAGAGAAACCCGCGGCTGAATAAACACAGTATTTTCTTTGTCGGAATCCTGATAAAGTGGCTGAACGGTTTGAAAATATACTCTCGGTTTTTGGTCAGTTTCATACTGGACCGAAACCTCTACTCGGTCCAGCCATTCTTTTACAATCTCATTCTTGGTCTCTCCGGTTTCGTCGGCCGATGATTTTTGAAAAAACAAAAATGTTAGGCATCCCAATGCAAAAAGGAACATCAAAGATACCCTGGCTTCTTTGAATTTGGCCATGTCTCTCCCCCCTTCAACCAATTAATTATTGGATTTATTCTTAATATACCACCATCCAAACCGGGCTCAAGACAAAATTAAGAAAATTTCCGGGAGAGGAAAGGACAAAAAAAGCCGTTTGTAAACCAATGTTTACAAACGGCCTGATAGAAACTCCCCCTAATAGACGAATTTGGCAACTGGCTTTGCTCAGAGGAAGCAGGAATATTCTTTACGTTAAAGGATGCACTGGCTGTTTGTTAGCTAATTTTTATTGGACAAGTTTGCAACTGATTGTGTATTGTAGAGCTTGCCGAATTATCACATCGTCTATTGATAGCCCAAGCAATCGTTAGACCCTCAGCTGTTGCACTTATTGGTTGAATTCAGGTATATTTATGCCTGTTTCTTTTCTATGAGTTTGGCTGTCAATGCTCTTACTGAGTCCATGATATC
>CAYIMR010000092.1:0-4249 GCA_964364455.1 uncultured Planctomycetales bacterium
CGACGGCTCCCACGAAAAAGTCGGCATGCGCCCCATCATTGAAGTGATCACCGAAACGAAGACCGTGGCCTGGTGCGGCTGCAAGAGCAGTGGGAAAAAGCCGTTTTGCGACGGAACACATAAAAAGTGGGCAGATAAAGAAAGAAATTGATCCGGATACCCGGATATCCGAAAACTTCGTCAAGCCATGTCTCAACACTACGATTACCTGATCATCGGTTCCGGCATCATCGGCCTGGCGGTCGTTTTTGAGATCAAGCGCAAGGCTCCGTCGGCGCGTGTTTTGATCATCGACAAAGAAGAGAGCGAGGCCGCGCACGCCTCGGGGCGTAACAGCGGGGTTTTGCACGCCGGGTTCTATTACACCGCTGACAGCCTCAAGGCGCAGTTTACCGTCGCCGGTAACCGCGCCATGAAACAGTATTGCTGCCAGCACAGTATCCCGGTGAATCTGTGCGGGAAGCTCGTCGTCGCGCAGAACGAAAAAGAATTAGAGCAGCTCTACGAACTGGAGCGCCGCGGCAAACGTAACGGCGCAAAGGTCGAGATCGTCGATGAATACAAGGCTCACGAGATCGAACCCAACGTCCGCACGTTCAAGAAAGCCCTGCATTCACCGGACACGGCGAGCGTGGACCCCAAGCTGGTGTGCGCCGCGCTGCGCAAAGACCTGACGGCGCAGGGAGTGGAATTTTCTTTCGGGACAAAATATCTGGGACACTCGGAAAACGTGGCGCGCACGACGGCGGGTGAATTTGACGCCGGGAAGATCATCAACTGCGCCGGATTATACGCGGACAAGATCGCCAAAGATTTCGGGTTCGGGAAACAATACACGATCATTCCGTTCAAGGGAATCTACTGGAAATACACCAAGAACAAAACGGACGTGCGTGTTAACATTTATCCGGTGCCGAACCTGAAGAATCCATTTCTCGGCGTGCATTTCACCAAGACGGCCTCCGGCGAGATCAAGATCGGTCCGACGGCGATCCCCGCGTTCTGGCGGGAAAATTACGAACGTCTGGCGAACTTTTCTTTCGAGGAATTTGCGGAGATTTGCGCGCGGGAAGCGCAGCTGTTCGCCGCCAACAGTTTTGGGTTCCGTGATCTCGCGTTCGAAGAAATGAAGAAATACAACAAGCGTTATATGGTCGATCTGGCCAGCCGTATGGTGCGCCACATCGATCCGGATGGATTCACGGAGCACACGTTGCCCGGCATCCGCGCACAACTGCTGGATACCCGCAACCGCCAGCTGGTCCAGGATTTTGTCGTGGAAGGCGGCCGCCACAGCATCCACGTTTTGAACGCCGTTTCACCCGCTTTTACCTGCGCTTTTCCATTCGCCTTGTATCTTATTGAAAAATATGACGTTACCGCCTAATCCCGGGGTAAATTTTTTCTTGCATTTTTTGTCGGGCGCGTTATGATAAATACGTCACTTTTTAGAGTATTTTATGGTAAACTTTAAATAGAAAGGATGCGCTTCCGGAAAAGGAAATCCTGGAAATGCGCATTTTCTAAGGAGAATATGATGAAAACGCAATTGATGATCCAAAGCACACCTAATCCAAATGCGTTGAAATTTGTCTTAAATACACCCGTCAAAACGAACGGGAACTGGACGTACAAATCCGCCAAAGAATGCGCGACGAACCCGCTGGCCGCCGCGATCTTCGTGTTAGACCCGCACGTCAAGGAAGTCTACTTTTTCGACAATTATATTACCGTCACGCAGGACGGCGATGTGGATTGGGAAGGTTTGGAAGGAAAGATCCAGAAGACGATCCTGGAGAAGATTGGCAGCCATGATCCCGACTTTGCCGCGCCGGAACCGGAAAAGAAAGCGGCGCCGGTAGGCAGCGATTCTCCGGAAATGGCGCAGATCAATGCAATCCTCGACCAGACGGTCCGCCCTGCCCTGCAGATGGACGGCGGCGACATTCAGTTGGTCGATTACAAAGATAATACCTTGCGCGTTTTTTATCAGGGCGCGTGTGGGTCTTGTCCCAGCGCGACGATGGGTACGCTCAGGGCCATCGAAAACATTTTGAAGGATCAGTTCAACCCGGACGTGGTGGTGGAGTTGACCGACGCGTTCTAAAAGCAGGTCACAAAGACACAAAGTCATCCAGTCACCGGTGACCTTGTGACCTTGTGACGTGGTGACCTGAAATGTTTAAAATCAATCGCAAAATCGAATACGCGCTTATTGCCCTCAAGTACATGAGCCACAAGGCGCCTGGGCAGATCACCTCCGCGAAGGAGATTTGTGACCTGTACAGCACGCCTTTTGATCCCACATCGCGCGTCTTGCAGATCATGGCCCAGGAGGGAATTCTCCAGGCCGAACAAGGGGCCAAGGGCGGGTATCAGGTGATCAAGGACCTTTCGAAGGTGTCGATGCGCGAACTTTCAGATATGATCATCGGGCCCATTGAGATCGCCAACTGTTTTCACAACGATTATTCCAATTGCGGGATCACGGCGACGTGCCACATCATCGCGCCGATGCTCAACCTCAATGAGAAGCTCAATAAATTATTCGCCGAGATCATGGTGACGGATTTGATCGAATCCAGGCATCACGGGGAAAAGAGCATCCGTCAGAAAACGATCGTTAAAGAAGCGGGAGCGCGCAACGAGTAACCTTGTTTATTTAAAAGGGAACCATGCGTAAGGAAGAAACGAAAATATTGAACGAAAAGACCATCGAGGAGAATGTCCTCACCAGCCGGGACTACAAGTACGGTTTTTACACGGACATCGAGACCGACCGTATCCCCAAGGGGCTAAGCGAGGAAACGATTCACCTTATTTCCCAGAAGAAAAACGAGCCTGCCTGGATGCTCGAGTGGCGTCTGAAGGCGTATCGCCACTGGCTGACGATGAAAGAACCCCACTGGCCGAATTTTAAATACGGCCCGATCGACTATCAGGGAGTCAGCTATTACAACGCGCCGAAGAAGGCGGGACAGGGACCCAAAAGCATTGACGAGGTCGACCCCGAATTGCGCAAGGCTTTTGAAAAATTGGGCATTCCGCTGGGCGAGCAAAAACGTTTGAGCGGGGTCGCGGTCGACGCGGTTTTTGACAGCGTTTCCGTTGGGACAACGCACCAGGCGGAGTTGGCCAAGCAAGGCGTCATTTTCTGTTCCATGTCGGAGGCGATCCAGCACCACGGGGACCTCGTCAAGAAATATATGGGGTCCGTCGTGCCGTATTCGGACAACTTTTTCGCGGCGCTTAACGCGGCGGTCTTTAGCGACGGTTCATTTTGCTATATTCCCAAAGGCGTGAAATGTCCTTTGGAATTATCGACCTATTTCAGGATCAACGCGGCTGAATCCGGACAGTTCGAGCGTACGCTTATTGTCGCCGAAGAGGGAAGCTATGTCAGCTACCTCGAAGGCTGCACCGCGCCGATGCGCGATGAGAATCAATTGCACGCGGCGGTCGTCGAACTGATCGCTTCGGATGACGCCCAGATCAAATATTCGACCGTGCAGAACTGGTATTCCGGCGACAAGGAAGGCCGCGGGGGGATCTACAATTTCGTGACCAAACGCGGCAAATGCCTGGGCCGGCGCTCCAAGATCTCCTGGACGCAGGTCGAGGCCGGGGCCGCGATCACCTGGAAATATCCCAGCTGTATTTTGCAGGGCGATGATTCTGTCGGAGAATTCTATTCGGTGGCCCTGACCAATCACCGGATGCAGGCGGACACGGGGACCAAGATGATCCACGTCGGGAAAAGGACGACGAGCACCATCGTTTCCAAAGGGATCTCTACGGATGAATCCAACAACAATTACCGCGGGCTGGTGAAGATCATGCCCTCGGCCGACGGCGCGCGGAATTTTTCCCAGTGCGACTCCATGCTGGTTGGCAACAAATGCAGCGCCAACACGTTTCCCTATATCGAGGTCAAAAACAGCACTGCCACGCTCGAGCACGAGGCCTCGACTTCCAGGATCAACGCTGAACAGGTGTTCTACCTCAAATCGCGCGGGCTGGACATGGAGGCCGCGATCTCCCTCATTATCAACGGATTTTGTAAAGAAGTCTTTAACGAGCTCCCGATGGAATTTGCGGTGGAGGCGGTGCGGTTGCTGCAAATGAAACTGGAAGGAAGTGTTGGGTAAAATTATGTCAAGTGTCATGTGTTATGTGTCAAGTAATAGTGACATAACCAGACTGGGTCAAATAAGAATATTTTAGGTTGTTACCACAGTCTACAGGTAAA
>CAYIMR010000093.1:0-4231 GCA_964364455.1 uncultured Planctomycetales bacterium
CTTGTCAAAATCCTGTTGCAAAGATATAATCAACCCTAATTTCAATAAGGATATTTTTATCCCTTGTTGAGCCTTCCTCCTGAAATAAATATAACGAACAGCAAGGCAGCTATGTTAAAGTTATTACGCAAAAAAGGCTTCGCCAAAAAAGTTCTATGGTTCATCGCCATCATCATCATCCTGTCCTTCGGATTCTTCGGGACCGCCTACCTGTTGACCGACAATAAAACCGCCGACTACGCCGGGACTATATTGGGGAAAAAAGTTTCCGCGGAAGACTTTGGCAAAGCTTACCAGGCAGTCTATGTCCAAGCGCTCATCCGCTTCGGGGATAAATTCAGCGAGATCTCCCGTTTCCTGAACCTGGAAGCGGAAACATGGGACCGGCTTATCCTCCTGCGCGAGGCTGCCAAAAGAAAGATCAAAGCGAGCGACAAGGAGGTCGTCCAGGCGATCGAACAATACGCGTTCTTTCAGCGCGATGGGCGCTTCGACCCTCTTCTCTATAATGATATCCTGCGATACGCCTTTCGCGTATCGGCCCGGGATTTTGAAGAAGGCATCCGGGACAATCTCAAGTTCATCACCTTGTTCCAGCAAATAACATCCCCCGTGGCCGTGACCGACAAGGAAGTTCTTGAGGCCTTTAGGCGGGAAAACGAAAAGATCCAGGTCAGCTACATTCTGGTCACGCCCGAACAATCCCAGAAGGATGTTTCCTCTGACGAAGTCGAAGGCGAGGAGGAAGCCCAAAATTACTACGAACAACATAAAAATGAATTTCTGGTCCCGCCGACCATAAGCGTCGAATACATCAGCCTGGATTTCCCTCCTCCCGCAGGGAGCCTGTCGGCCCAGCCAGAGCCCGCAAAAGAAGAATCCCAAAAGGAAACGGCTGCCGCAGAAGCACCGACTGTCACCGAAGAGATGAAGCGGCCCGTGCGTGAAAAAGCTAACGCCATTTTCCAGGATCTGCTCGTCAATCCGGATATGCAGGCCGCGGGAGGAAAGCACAGCGCCGAGGTCAGATCCAGCGGATTCTTCAGCATGGAGCAACCTGATCTCGCCTTGGGGTGGTCCTACGAACTGCTGATCAAACTCTTCCAGATGGACAAAAACGCGGTCAATGATCCTTTTGAAACGCCGCGGGGAATGCTGATCACCCAGGTCAAGGGGAAAAAGGACGCCTATATCCCTGAATATAAAGATATCACCAGGAAAGTCACCGAGGCCCTGCGCAAAGACAAGGCCAAGGCGATCGCCCGGGCGAAAACGGAAGAATATCTCAAGCTCGTCCAGGACGCGTTCGCCAGGACAGAATTAAAAGATTTCGCCCAGACCGTCAAAAGTTTGGGGTTGGAAGTCCGGCAGACGCCGATTTTCGGCCGCGGCGAATATCTGCCGCTCGTGGGGATCTCAAAAGAATTTCAGGACGCCGCTTTCGCGTTGACGGAGCAGAACAACCTCAGCGGTGTCGTCGCGACCGAAACGGGATACAGCGTTGTCCACCTCGATTCGCGCGTCCCGGCCGATGAAAAACAATTTGAAGAGAAAAAACAATCTTTATCCGAAAAATTGCTCAACGAACGCCGAACCCAGGCCTTCAATGACTTCTTAAGCGACCTGCGGCTGAAGGCCAAGATCACAAGTAATCTTCCACAAAAGAAGCAGTGACTCCAAATTACGTCGACTCTGTCAACCAATCCAGATAATCCTTATCCCCTTCGATGATCGGCAGGGCGATGACCTCCGGCACGTCGTAGCTGTGCATGGCCTTAACGGTCTTGACGATGACGGAAAAATGCCGGCGGCGGGATTTCAAAACAAGCAGAACCTCTCGCGCCCGGTCGACCTTGCCTTTCCAACGGAAAATTGACTGAATCCCCGGCACGATGTTGGCGCAGGCGGCCAATTTTTCCGCCACCAGCTTCTCGGCGATTTTCTGGGCTTGAGCCTCATCTTTAGCGGTCACAAGAATGATAATATGCATTATGAAAACTCCTGTTTTTTCAACATCATGATAGAGATCATCCGGCCCGCGGATTCGCGTTGCCGTCTGTAGGAAAACCACGTGACATCGCAACACGTGCACACAGAGCAGTCCGCGATGTTCGCGGCATCCACTCCCGCCCCCATCAGTTGATTCTTATTGGCCTCCGGGAGATCGAAAAAATATCCTTGCTTGCGTTTAACCGTTTCCTTCGGAAAATGTTCAAGAAAGGACGCGCCGACCCGATAACAACAAGAACGGATCGCCGGACCGAAGGCGACCAGCAGATCCTTAGGACTAGAGCCCCATTGTTCGCGCATGAGGGCGACCGCCTGCGCGCTGATCTGCTGCTGCGTCCCGCGCCAGCCCGCGTGAAGAAGGCCGATGGCCGCATTGCGGGGATCATACAAAAAGACCGAAAGGCAATCGGCGGTGCGTACCGCGATGGCCAGGTCCCGACGGTCGGTCAAGATCCCGTCGGCATCCTCCAGCGCAACGGAGCGCTTGGCGGCATTCCGGGCAGCCACGACGATCCTTTTGCCGTGCACCTGGCGGATCGTCAAGACCTCGGGAAGCCGGAATCCCAGTTGCTGCGCCAAAAACGCGCTTTGGGACCGGGTAAAAGGTGCCGGGGTTTTTGAAAATTTGAAATCGGCGCTGCGGTCGCTGATAAAGGTCACGACATGCGGCGGGAAAAAATCACGGAAGCGTTGCGTCGTCGTCAAACGGTTCACGGCCAAAGGCTCCCTGAAGGGAGGAAACATTCTTGATCCTGAACAACCTTATTGAACAATGGTATCTTCGTCAAATGTTTCGGAAGAAACGCCAAAACTCTCGTCAGCAATCAGGTCCGGCTTAACGTTTGACGGCAGCTCCTGGACTTTATTCAGTTTCCTTTCAATGGTGCGTGACTTGGTGGCGGCGGACTCGATCTCTTTGCTGGCGCTATCCAGTTTTTTCTTTGTGTTTTCCAGCATGTCGCCGAACTTGCCAAATTCATTCTTGACGGCCACCAGCAACTGTCCGATTTCACTGGCACGTTTCTCGACGGCCAGCGTGCGGAAACCAACCTGCAAAGAATTCAAGACTGCCGCGATCGTAGTGGGCCCGGCAACCATTACTCTAAATTCCCTCTGCAATAAGTCACAAAGTCCAGGCCTGCGCAATACTTCCGCATACAGTCCCTCTGTAATAAGGTACATAATGGCAAAATCCGTTGTATGGGGTGGATCGATATATTTGTCTCTTATTTTCCTGGCTTCCAGCTTTATCCTGCTCTCAATGGCCTTCACCGATTCTTCAAGAGCCGCCATATCACTTTTATCTTGTGCTTCCAACAATCGATCATAATCTTCCTTGGGAAATTTGGCGTCGATGGGAATATAAACGACTTTGCCGTCGCGCCCGGGCAGCTTGATGGCGAATTCGACCGGATCGCGGCTTCCCTTCCTAGTCACCACGTTGCGTTCGTATTGGTCCACGGTGAGCATCTGATCGAGAAGATTCCCCAACTGGATCTCCCCCCATGTCCCGCGCGTCTTGACGTTGGTCAACACTTTTTTGAGATCACCGACGCCGGAGGCGAGGCTTTGCATCTCGCCCAACCCGGCGTGCACCTTCTCCAGCCGCTCGCTGACGACTTTAAACGATTCCCCCAGGCGCTTCTCAAGAGTAGAATGCAATTTTTCATCGACTGTCTCGCGCATTTTCTCGAGCTTCTCGCTATTGTCTTCCTGCAACGCCTGCAATCGGGTTTCGACGACCTCGCGGATCTTCTCAAGCTTTCGCTCGTTCATGTCGGTCAATTTCAGCAGCTGGTCGGTGAACGCGTTAATACTTTGGGCGGATTCACGGCGATTGCAGGCCATTTCCTCGCGCACGAGCCGCTCCACGCGGTCGTCATCTTTGCGCGGCGTCAACGCGCGCGCCAGAAGGACGGCCAAAAGGATGGTGTTGAGGACCAAAAGGATCGTCAAAAGCATACAAACCTGGCTATTTCTTTTCTTGAAGCAACTTGATAATTTTTTCCAAACGGGAAGTAATGGCGATCGGGACAAAGATGATCCAAATGAGCAAGAAAACCTTGATACCGAAGCAAAGGATGCTTCCGGTCATCGCGTTACTGGAAAATGGACAGATCGGGTACATAAGTTTCTTCCTTTCGTTGAAGGTTATTTGAAGGTTGCCTGGGGGTTATTATACCTCCCGCACCCGTGGACTGTAAAGCGGCAATTCTATCGC
>CAYIMR010000094.1:0-4215 GCA_964364455.1 uncultured Planctomycetales bacterium
TCGATCTAAAAGGCAAGAAAGTCATTGTCCGCGTTGATTTTAACGTGCCTTTGGACGAGAAGTTCAATGTCACGGACGACCGGCGTATCCGTGAAGCTTTACCCACCATCAAGTATCTTCTGGACCAGAAAGTCAAAAAAGTTATTTTGATGAGCCATTTGGGCCGGCCGGAAGGACAAGTCGTTGAAGATATGCGGCTTAAGCCGGTCGCCCAAAAGGTACAGGAACTCTTGAAAGAGAAGATATTACGGCTGGATGATTGCATCGGTGATGTGGTCAAAAAGGCCATCGAGACGAGCGCCGAACGCGTTATTCTGCTCGAAAATCTCCGATTTTATAAAGCCGAAACCCAAAATGACCCCGAGTTTGCCGAGGAATTGGCTTCTTTGGCGGATGTTTACGTTAATGACGCCTTCGGCACGGCCCACCGGGCCCACGCTTCCACGGAAGGCATCACCAAATATTTAACCTCCGCGGCAGGATTTCTTCTCGGAAAAGAGATCACCTATCTTGGCAAGGCGGTGGAAAATCCCCAGAAACCCTTCGTTGTTATTTTAGGCGGCAAGAAAGTCTCCGATAAAATTCTTTTGATCGAGAACCTGATTCCCAAAGCTGATACGATCATTATCGGCGGCGGCATGGCGTATACGTTTCTTAAAGCCCAAGGCAAGAAAATCGGAAAATCGATCTGCGAGAACGATAAGGTCGACCTGGCAAAGAGCCTTTTGGCAAAGGCCAAAGTCAAAGGCGTCAATATCGCTCTTCCCGAAGATTTCGTTATTGTAGAAAGCTTTGACAAACCGCAAGGGCGCAAGATCACCTCGGAAATCCCCGATGGCTGGGAAGGGGTGGACATCGGTCCCAAGAGCAGGGAAAAATTTAAAGAGATTTTGAAGACGGCGAAAACGGTCGTTTGGAACGGCCCGATGGGAGTTTTTGAGATCGATGCTTTTGCCGAAGGGACCAAAGAAGTTGCCAAATGTCTGGCAGGGTTAAAAGGTGCCACGACGATCATCGGCGGCGGGGATTCGGCCGCGGCGGTGAGCAAGTTCGGGTTTGAAAAGGGGATGACGCATATTTCAACCGGCGGCGGCGCTTCGCTGGAATTCCTTGAGGGGAAAGAATTGCCTGGCATCGTGGCATTAACGGCGAAAGAAAAGGCATCCACCCGATGAGAAAACCGATCATTGCCGGAAATTGGAAATTGAACAATTCTTCTCAAGAAGCTGTGGAGCTTGTCACATTATTGAAGCGCGATTTGAGCGAGGTTGCTGATGTCGATATCGTTGTCTGTCCCGTCGTTACCGCGCTTTCGGTCGTTGCGGATATTTTGATCGAATCCAACATCAGCCTTGGAGCTCAGAATCTTTACTGGGAAGACTCTGGTGCCTTTACCGGAGAAGTTTCCGCGCCGCTTCTTAAAGAAATCGGCGTCCAGTACGTCATTATCGGCCACTCGGAGAGGCGCCAGTATTTTGGCGAAACCAACCAGACGGTGAATAAAAAGATCCGCGCGGCTTTAAAGCATGGGTTAACGCCTATTGTTTGTGTAGGCGAAGTGCTTCAGGAACGTGAAGCCAATAAAACTTTTGACGTGATCCGGACCCAGTGCAAGGAATCGTTGGCCGGTTTCAGCGCGGATGAGATGAAGGCAATGATCATCGCCTATGAACCTGTCTGGGCCATCGGCACCGGCAAGACGGCCACGCCGGCCCAGGCGCAGGAAGTCCATAAATTTATCCGGGGACTGTTAGTAAAAATGCACAATGAAGAAGCCGCTGAAACCGTGCGTATCCAATACGGTGGCAGCGTCAAGCCGGATAATATCGCCGAATTGATGGCCCAGCCAGACATCGACGGGGCTTTGGTCGGCGGGGCAAGCCTCAAGGCGGATTCTTTTGTGTCCATCGTAAAAAATGCCTGCAGGCAGGCGGAGTCGTAAAATAGGCCGCCTCGCCAAATTTCCTGGAAATTTGGCGGAGCGAGCCTCGCCATTTCCTCATATAACAAGGAAATGACAAAAATGGCGGGAAACCAACCATGACAGGACTGATCATATTTATCCATGCCGTTATCTGTGTGCTATTGATAGCTATCATCTTAATGCAACCGGGAAAAGGCGGTGGATTGACCGACAGCATGGCCTCCGCGGAATCCATTTTCGGCGCCAAAACGAACGTCTTCATTATAAAGACGACGGCAATTTTTGCGGCAATTTTTCTGGTAACCTGTTTGGGATTGGCTATACTTTCTTCGCGGAAGGGCAAGTCGTTGATGGCCGAACGGGCGCTGCCGCCGGTATCGACACAACAGTCTTCAGAACAGCAGGCGATTCCGGAACCGCCGTCAGCCGCGCAAGAACCTGTCGCGCAACCGGAACCGGTCACACAACTGGAAGTGGTTGCGCCGGCGCCTGCGGCCGATGATTTTCAAAATAACGAAGCCCCGATCCCGGTCCCGGTCACCGCTCAACCAGAGACACCAAAAGAGTAATTATTGGGGATGTCTTCACGAAATGGCAGCATCCATATCTTAGGCATTTCCGCCTTTTATCATGACAGTGCCGCCTGCCTAGTGCGCGATGGCAAAATCATTGCTGCCGCGCAGGAGGAGCGTTTTACCCGCAAAAAATACGACGCCTCTTTCCCCGTTCATGCCATCCAATATTGCCTGAAGGAAGCCGGTATCAGTGCCCAGGGTCTTAATTTCGTCGGTTATTACGAGAAGCCATTTCTTAAATTTGAGCGACTTCTTTTGACGTATCTTCAGTACGCTCCTTTTGGCCTGGCGTCTTTTTTGCAAGCGATGCCTGTTTGGCTCAAGCAAAAAATATTTTTGAAGGACTTAATCCGTCAGGAGCTAGGTTATGAAGGCGAAATTATCTTTACCGAGCATCGCGAGTCGCATGCCGCCTCCGCCTTTTACCCGTCGCCCTTTCAGCAAGCGGCCATATTGACGATGGACGGCGTGGGGGAATGGACCACAACGAGTTTTGGCGTGGGAGACGGCAACAAAATCCAGCTGAGTCATGAAATCAAATTCCCGCATTCGCTGGGGCTTTTGTATTCTGCCTTTACGTATTATGTGGGTTTTCGAGTCAATTCAGGGGAATACAAATTGATGGGATTGGCCCCGTATGGAAAACCGAAGTATGTTGATCTTATCAAAAAGGAATTGGTTGATATCAAAGAAGATGGGTCTTTTAAGCTGAACATGAAGTATTTTAATTATTGCGCCGGCCTGACGATGACCAATGCAAGGTTTCATAAACTCTTTGGCGGCCAACCACGCAAGCCGGAATTTCCCATCCGGCAGAAAGATATGGATATCGCCCGTTCCATTCAGGATGTCACGGAGGAGATTATGCTCAAGATGGCTAATTATGTGCATGATGTGACCAAAAAAGAGAATCTTTGCCTGGCGGGTGGTGTTGCTTTAAATTGTGTGGGTAACGGCAGGATTTTGCGTCAGGGTAAATTTAAAAAGATCTGGATACAGCCGGCGGCCGGTGATGCCAGCGGAGCCCTGGGGGTCGCATTGTTCATCTGGCATAGGTATCTTGACCGTTCCAGGAAAACGGACAATGTCCACGACGAACAGCAGGGTTCGTATCTGGGGCCCCGGTATGGGGACCAGGAGATCGAGGCTTGGGCCAGCCGCGTTGGCGCCCGGTATGAGCGTGTTCGTGCGGATGAACTCCCCAAGAGGATCGGCAATATACCGATGAGCGCAAGGTGATCGGCATTGTGCAGGGGAGAATGGAATTTGGGCCACGGGCCTTGGGCGCACGCAGCGTCATCGCCGATGCCCGGTCCCAGGAAATGCAGTCAATCTTGAACCTGAAGGTAAAATTCCGGGAATCATTCCGGCCCTTCGCTCCCAGCGTTCTTGAAGAGAAGGCGGGAGAATATTTTGATCTGACTTGTCCCAGCCCTTATATGCTGCTGGTCTCGCCGGTTCGCGAGGATAAAACAAGTGTCGGGAACGCGCAAGAACGCGTACCAGAAACGATCCTGGAGAGGCTCAAACAGAAGCGTTCGGTTATCCCAGCCGTTACGCACGTGGATTATTCTGCCCGTATCCAAACGGTCTCTCGCGAGGTGAACCCTCTTTATTATAATATTATTGAAGAGTTTTTTAAACGGACAGGTTGCCCTGTTATCATAAATACGTCGTTTAACATTCGCGGCGAACCGATCGTCTGCACGCCGCAGG
>CAYIMR010000095.1:0-4188 GCA_964364455.1 uncultured Planctomycetales bacterium
TGCATGTCGGGTTTGGACAAAGGCTCTGAAATGATCGTCTCGATCTTACCGTTAACGCGGGCGCGGGGGGTGGCCCCGGTCCTCAGGTACAGGTCCGAGGCTTCCTTTTCACACATGAGCTGGAATAATTCTTTAAGAGTCATAATCGCTTTTCATTCTACTGCGCGCCGCGCGCGGATTCAACTGATTTTGTCATTTCAGCAGCGATCGCGCGTTCTTTGTTCAATAATTGCGCCTTGCGCTTGCCAAAACGGCCGGCGTACCCGCCCAAAGAACCATTGACATGAATGACCCGATGGCACGGGATGATCACAGGATACGGGTTTCGCCGCAGGGCCTGCCCGACGGCACGCACCGCCTTCGGCGATCCGATCTCCCGGGCCACCCACTGATACGACCTGGTCTCGCCTAAGGGAATCGTGGACGTGACCGAGAGCACCTTCCATTGGAATTTGGTTAATTCTTTATGCTGATTTTTCATAGCGTAATCTCCTAAGCTAAGGTCACAAAGTCACCAAGTCACAAAGTCACATGGTAAAAAATTAATTTGGTGACTGGGTGACGGGTGCCCTGGTGACCTTTCCAAACATTTTCTTAGTACGCAGTTGTCGATGATAGGAAATCGCGAAACGGTGCGCTTCATCGCGCATGCGTTGCACCAATTGTAAAGCCAGAGAATCTTGCGCTAATCTCACGGGATTCCTTTTGCCGGGCAGGAAGATCTCCTCCTGCCGTTTGGCAATGGCCGCAATCGGGATCTGGACCTCCGATTCGGACAAGGCCGCAACCGCCGCGGATAACTGCCCTTTGCCGCCGTCAACGATGATCAGATCCGGAAAAATAAGTCCTTCTCTTTTCAAACGGCTGTAGCGCCGACGGATGACCTCGGCGAGCATTCGAAAATCGTCGATGCCCTCCACCTCACGGATGCGGAACCTTCGATAATTTGATTTATCCGGCTTACCGTTAAAAAACGAGGCCATCGACCCGACGGACTGATTGCCCATGATGTTGGAAATGTCGAAGGTCTCGACGCGTTCGGGCAGCCGCGGCAAGTTAAGCGCCCGCTGCAATTGCTCGGCTTCCTTGAAATAATTGATGTCCCGCGTGCCCGAATACAAGGCGCCGATGGCCCGTATCTGGTCGCGGGTCCTGGCGGCCTGTTCGAACTCGCACTTTCGGGACATGTCCTCCATCTCTACTTTAAGATTTTTGTAGAGAACATCCTTTTCGCCTCCGAGGATAAGGCGCGCGTTGCGGATGTTACGGGCGTAATCCTTCTTGCTGATATTGCCGATGCAGGGCGCGTCGCAGAGCCCGATATGATAATCCAGGCACGCCTCACGCGGGAAAGGATCGCACGCGCGGAAATGAAAGATCCGGCGGATGATCGTCAACGCTTCCCGGATAAGCCCCGCGCTGACATACGGGCCGTAATACACGGCACCTTTGGCGTCCCGCGCCTGGCCGCGCTCAAAGGCGATGCGCCGGATGAGCGAGATCCGCGGGAACGGCTCGCCGGTAATTTCGATGTAAGGATAACTTTTATCATCTTTAAGCTCGACGTTATATTTCGGCTGGTATTTCTTGATCAGGCTGGCTTCCAGAAGCAGCGCCTCGGCCTCGCTGGAGGTCTCGATATGGTCGATCGCGCGGATCTCATTGACCAATACGTCCGTTTTACTGGAAACTCCGCGGCTGGGGCGGAAATACGATTGCACGCGTTTGCGCAGCGAAACGGCCTTGCCGACGTAAATGACGCGGCCGGCCGCGTCTCTCATCAAATACACGCCGCTGCTAAGAGGCAACGCCCCGATCTTCTCGCTGATATTCATCACACCTTATTCCCTTTAATCCATCCTCACCGCGTACCCGTGCTCCAGGAGCAGGTTATTGAGGTAAATATCCGTCTGCGGGTCGGAACCTTCACCTTGGGGGATGTATACGTCCGCAAGATAGCGGTCATATTTATCGGAACGGGAACTGCGCACGATCACCGTCTGCGCCTCTTTAAGGTAAGACTGGACAAAGACCTTGGCCGCCTGACCGGCCTTGATGTCCATTTCAGGACAATCGATCCCGCGCAGGCGCAGGGTCTCGCGGACCTCCACATTAAAGCCCAGATCAAAGCGCACCTTCAACGTGTCGCCGTCAATGAGCTTTTCGATCTCGACGGCATAAGTATAGAGATCTTTGGCGGTCCGGCCGCCTTTGTAAAATTTATAGGCGTCTTCCTTTGGGCGGGACTCGACAATATTTCCGTCACTGAACCCCGACAACAGCCGGCTGTCAACCTTATGAAATACCCCAAAACCCAGGTCCACGCGCAATTCCGGTATCGTGTCGGCGCTGACCGAAGGCCGCTTGACGATCTGGTAAGTGTATAGCGTACCGCGCAGCGGCGTGAGGGGTTTGCCCCGTGGCGGTTCTACCGCTTGGCGGGACCCGGCCGAAAAGATCGAGCTTCCCCTGATCCGGGCGGCGAGCTCATGGACCGACCAGTCGTTCCGCAAAACCATCTTTTCGAACCGGGAACGCTTCTCGTCGTCGGGAATGGTCATCAATTCCCGGTAATGGCTCCAGCTGAATTGGTGCCACGTGGCACCAATTGGCGCGCGCGGGTAAACTTCAGCGAACCGGACACAGCGGTTCAAAACGCTTCGGTCAACGCTCAGATCCCTGGCCAAACGCAAAACAACCTGCTCACCGTACCCGGCGCGGTCTTTGTGATTGAGGATGTCGGCGCGGATGACGCGCCCGGCCTCCTCCCGAAGGGAGCCTATCGGCCAGTAGGTACGCACCCGCTCCCGCTCGATCCTTTGCTGGCCCTCAACGAGCGTCTTGCGGACCTTGCTAAGCAGGGTTTTGTAACCGTTGGACTTAACTAAAGATTTGGACATGCTTTACTTTCCTGCCTCTTCGGGATCAAGCATTGCATCCCGCTATTTCCTGATTTACTCTTGTCCGAGACCGGATTATTTGCTATATTCTTACCAGTAAGACAATCAAGAGGAGGTGGACCAATGATCAAATTAGCGACAACTAAATTAACATCCAAGGGACAGGTGGTTATTCCCGAAGACATCAGAAACCGCCTTGGGCTCAATCCCGGCGCCCAGTTTGTTGTCGTGGGGCAAGGGGACGCTGTCATTTTCAAAAGTATTACCCCGCCCTCAAAAAATGAATTTACAAAGCTTCTTAGAGATGCCCGGCAACAAGCCCGCCAGGCCGGATTAAAAAAATCAGATATCGGCAAAGCCGTTAAAAAAGCACGCTCCAGGGGATGAACGCCATTGTCGATACAAATGTCTTGATCTCGGGCATATTCTTCGGATCGGGTCCGCCGGACAAGATCATCAAAGCTTTGATCAACAATAAATTTAACCTGGTGATCTCACCGGAAATTCTCACCGAGTACATTGAAACGATCGCGGAACTCCGCCTCGGCTATCCGCAGATCAACGTCGACAACCTTGTGGACAAGATATTCAGAAAATCGCATATGTATGTGGCCGGCAGGTTGTCCCGCGCCGTCTGCCGGGATCCCAAAGATGACATGTTCCTTGCCTGCGCCGTGGCAAGCAAGACGAAAATTATTATCAGCGGAGATAAGGACCTGCTCTGTGTTTCCGGATACAAAGACATTGAAGTGTTGACACCCCGCCGATTTGTTGACAAATATATCATCTAAAAATTTCGGAGTCCATTAATGAGGCCGTGACTTACGGCAGCGACAGCAACGTAAGTCGCCGGCCGAATTAACCATTGCAACGCTAAATTAATTCAGGTTACGGTGTGTGTCTTGCAAACAATAAATGCAAATCATATTTTTTAGCCCTGCGGATCCCGTGGATGGCAAAAATGATACGCAATGTTTGCTCCTTTATCAACGACCGGGGAATCGACCTGATCTGACGAGTTATTGTATCGAAAAAGAAAAATATGAGCAAATGATAAGTCGGCACCGGCCGGCATTCGCCGCCTAGCGCCGGTTCCTGACCCAATCCCATATCTTGCGCGCCTGCTCGACACGAAAGGCCAGGCAGATCGTTTCATAAACACAGATCCCGGCGACACCGATCGTAACAAGCCTTAATATTTCCTGGATAAAGGTGAGCTGCTGCCAAAGCCAAAAAACAGTCACGCCGGTCATAACCGCCGCCGTGAAGACCTTGAAAAAATACCGGA
>CAYIMR010000096.1:0-4178 GCA_964364455.1 uncultured Planctomycetales bacterium
GAAGAACTGCCGACGTATAAACCCAAATTGGATATGCGTATTACACAGGACCTTGAAGAAACGGAACAAAAACCCGGGATGCTTCTGCTCAATTACTTAACGCCGCATGGTAAATGGCATATCCATTCGACTTTCAGCGACAATTTGATCATGAAGACCCTCTCCCGTGGGATAGAACCCATTTGGATCAATGATACAGATGCGGCGATGGCGGGCATTCATGATAATGATTGGGTCGAGGTAATCAATGACCACGGCGTGGTAGTCACTCGTGCCGTTGTCTCAGCAAGAATACCGAGAAATATTTGCTTTATTTATCACGCGGTTGAACGCACCGTCGGCGTTCCGAAGTCTCCATCGCGCTCCAATCGCAGGGCCGGGGGCCATAATAGTTTGACGAGAGTGAGGCTTAAGCCTCTGTTTATGGTTGGAGGGTATGGGCAGTTTACCTATGCATTTAATTACTGGGGACCGCAAGGGGTTAATCGCGACACTTTTGTTTTAGTCCGCAGATTAGACGGAGTGAACTGGTAGAAAAAGACCCAATCCTAATGGATGGATTGGTCTTCGTTTGTACGAAGGAGTTTTAATGGACGTTCGCGCGCAGATGTCAATGGTGTTTCACCTGGACAAGTGTATTGGCTGCCATACCTGCAGTGTCGCTTGTAAAAATATTTGGACTGATCGTGCCGGTGCTGAATATATGTGGTGGAACAATGTTGAAACAAAGCCGGGCACAGGCTATCCTGCGCTTTGGGAAGATCAGCTTAATTTCAAAGGCGGGTGGGTCCTGGACAAAAACCGCGAACTCAAACTTCGCTCTCAGGACAAGTCTGATTTTCTGCCCAAGATGTTTTACAACCCGAATCAGCCTGGGCTTGATGATTATTACGAGCCATGGACCTACCAGTATGAGAATTTGTTTGACGCGCCTCGGGGCGAGGATCAGCCGACGGCCATCCCTGTTTCCCAAATTACGGGCGAACCGATCGATATTGAGGCCGGCCCAAACTGGGATGATGATCTTTCCGGATCGCCGGTTTATGCTGAAAACGACCCCAATTTTAAAGACTTGACAGCGGATGAAAAGAAAATGCTTTTTAGTGTTGAACGCATTTCGATGATGTATTTGCCGCGTATCTGCAACCATTGCGTCAACCCCTCTTGCGTAGCCGCCTGTCCGTCAGGGGCGCTTTACAAGCGCGGTGAAGACGGGATCGTTCTTGTCAATCAGGATAAGTGCCGCGGATGGAGAGCGTGTGTCACTGCTTGTCCGTACAAGAAAATTTATTACAACTGGAAGACTGGAAAGTCCGAGAAATGCATTCTCTGTTACCCTCGGGTGGAGACAGGGCAGGCCCCTGCGTGCTTTCATTCATGCGTGGGCCGCATTCGTTACATGGGGGTTCTGCTTTATGACGCTGAGCGCATGGTGGAGGCGATGAAAGCCCCCAAAGAAGGGCTGGTGGAGTCCCAGCGAAGTGTTATCCTGGATCCATGCGATCCCAAAGTCGTTGAGAAAGCATTGGAAAACGGCATTAGTCCAGGATGGATTGAATCAGCTCAGAAATCGCCTGTGTGGAAGTTCGTCGTCGAATGGGAAATGGCGCTGCCGTTACATCCCGAATTCAGGACATTCCCCATGCTTTATTATGTCCCGCCGTTATTACCGGTAATGGGCCGGAGTGGAAGTAATATTTATGAACATGACGTGGATGGAATTTTTACTTCAATTGACAAGGCGCGCTTGCCGATGAAGTATCTGGCCACACTCCTAAGCGCCGGCAATATAGAACCGGTCCGTGCTTCGATGAAAAAACTTTTGGCGGTGAGGGTGTTTCAGCGTTCGTTAACGATGGGTGATATAGAACCCGGGAAACTAACTAAAGTTTTAAGAGATGCAGGTTTGGATGAATCACAGGCCCAGGAGATTTATGAGCTGAGCGCTCTTCCCGGGCCGGAAGATCGCTTTATGATGCCGCCGATTCAGCGAGAAGAAACTGTCGAGAAAACAACTTGCAGCCCGGATAAATGCAAGGGGAATTGCGGTTTGGGGAAGTCGGAAAATCCGGAAAGAGGACTTTAGTGGATAATCAAATTTTAAAACGGCGGCTGTGCGTACAAATAGGGGCTTTCCTTGAATATCCCGTGAGTGACTTTCGGGAGACGCTGCGGATCTTGGCTAACCAAATCGAACCTGTTTCCCGGGAAGCCTCAAGTTATTTAAAGGATTTCTTTGCGAGGATGAAGAGGATGGAGCTGGAGATGTGGCAGGAATATTACGTGCAGACGTTTGATCTGATGCCGCGATGTTCTCTTTATATAAGCGTGCATCTTTTCGGGGAAGAAAGCTTTAAGAGGGCGGAACTAATGGCTGGCCTGAAAAGTGCCTATGAAAGACAAGGCGCATTAGAAACGACTGAACTGCCGGATCATTTGGCGGTCATATTAAAGCAAAATATTCTGTTGAATGATGAGGAATGGTCTGAATTTGTGGCAATGTGCATATTGCCGGCGCTCCCTGTCATGATCAGCAAGCTTGAAAAGAACGGCAATCCTTACGCGTTTGTCTTAAAAACAATTCAAGAGCTCTTGGTCGAAGTGGAGAAAGCCCATGTTTGATCTGTTTTTATTTATAGGCCTGCCTTATGTGGCGATCGCGTCTTTAGTCGTAGTATCTTTTATCCGGTATAAATTTCGAGCATTTTCGTATTCCTCGCTTTCAACCCAGTTTTTAGAGGACCGCTGGTTGGCGTGGGCGTCTTTGCCTTGGCATTTGGGCATCATCTTGATCTTGCTTGGGCATCTTCTGGCGTTCGGCCTTCCGGGGGCCTGGTCGACCCTTGTATCCATTCCAGCCTTCCTCCTGGCCGTGGAGGCGTTTGGGATCTTCTCGGCCCTTCTTTGCCTTGTGAGCCTGTTTATCCTGTTAATCCGCCGTTTTGTCGACGCGAGACTTCAGGCGGTGACAAGCCATTTGGATGTGGTGGTTTTGTTTATTTTGCTCTTTCAGGTTTCAACCGGCCTTGCTGTGGCTATTCATCACCGCTGGGGCGCGGCTTGGGCGCCGGGAGCGTTAGGTCCCTACATTCGCAGTATATTCTTATTACAACCAGACGCTTCTTTTGTCAAAGATATGCCGCCATTTGTGAAGTTGCATATCGCGTCAGCCTGGGCGTTGATCATACTCTTTCCTTTTACGCGCCTTGTGCACGCTCTTTCTGTGCCGTTGCATTATTTCGTCAGATCTCCCCAAAAGGTTGTTTGGAATAGTTCACGCTCTCAAGTCCGTTTTGAACAAGAAATTCAGCTTGATAATGAAAAACGTTTGTTCCTCAAGGCCGCGTTTGGCGCGGGGGCCTCGGTCGCGCTTTTGTCCTTGGGTGTATTGGATAAATTTTTCAGGTATTTTCTGAAACAGGACCTGACCAATGCCGAGGAATCGCATATCCTGTCCCAAAAGTTACAGCGCCTGAAACAGTCTGCCGCCGAGCGGGAGTTAGAACTTGAGCGGATGAACAAGGACAGTATTTTCGTCGCTAAACTTTCCGAGCTTTCGCGTACCAGAGGAAAATATTTTATTGATTACCAGATGAGGCCGGCGCTTGCGTTTTCCGATGAACAGGGGCTGCCGATCCTCATATCCGCTAAATGTACGCACCTGGGTTGTACCGTCGGGCAAGATCTGGATGGCCAGGGACGTATCCTGTGCCCATGCCATATTTCCTATTTTGATATAAGGACAGGGCAGCCGAGTCCCGGTTCACCGGCAAAATCACCATTGCCTCATTTAGGCTGGGCTTTAAAAGATGAACAAGGGAATTTGTTGATGGCACAGGACCTGGGAGGAAGGCGTGAAGGATCGGTTGATCCATCCCAGATGGAAAAGAGCCGGCTGTTTATCGTCAAGCGTTTTAGTTGAGGAGAGAAAGAGTGAGTAAACAAAAAAATGGATTTTTGAAAATAGTCGATTTTCTTTCTGAACGGGTACCATTTCATAACCTGAATTTCGAACACATGGTGACGAAGAAAGAAGTCCCGGTCCATCGCATGAGCTGGGCTTATTATATGGGGGGGCTTACCCTTTTATTCTTTTTGATCCAGCTTGTAACGGGTGTTTTTCTTTTATTCTATTATCAGCCGACAGTCAGTGACGCGCACGCTTCGGTGGAATATAT
>CAYIMR010000097.1:0-4140 GCA_964364455.1 uncultured Planctomycetales bacterium
TACCCATTATCAGCGGCTTTTGAATTATGTCGTTCCGGATTTTGTCCACATCCTCGTGGATGGGAGAATCGTTAAATCTTCCGGAAAAGAACTGGCCCTGGAGGTTGAGGACAAGGGATACGATTGGCTCATTAAAAAATAACGATGATAATGGCAAATACCATGATCGCAAATACCGAGAAAAACAGTATGTTTATGGAGCAGCTCGACGCGCTCACGGGTCCGCTTAAAAAAGAAAAGTCCCCCGACTGGCTCGCCCGATTACGCGAAGAAGGGCTGGTCCGTTTCCGGACACTGGGGATCCCGACGGTCAAAGACGAGGAATGGAAGTACACCAACCTTTCCGCCCTGGCAGGACACCGTTACAAGCTGAGCGCGAAATCCGTGTTGAGCCCCGCGCAGCGTAAAGACGTCCTCAAGCGCTATTGCGGCAAAGAAGATATGAACATCGTCTTCGTTAACGGCGCGTTAGACAAAGAACTTTCGAGTCTGGCAAAAATTCCTCCTCCCCTCGGGGAGGAGAGCCTGCCGGCCGCGGGCGTCGAGATTTCGATGCTCCGGGACGCGCTGCTTAAGGACGCGGCTGCGTTAAAAGAGATCTGGGCGCATTACGCCCCGCAAAAGGATCCCGCCTTCGTGGCCCTGAACAAGGCGTTCACGCAGGAAGGGATCTACATTCACGTCAAGGATAAGATCATCGCGAACCAGTTGATCCATATCCTGCACGTGACGCAGGCCGATGGCTCCGCCGATGGCTCCGCCATCGGCGGAGCCATCGCCATGTTCCCGCATACGGTGATCCGCCTGGGCAAATCGAGCGAGGCGAGCGTGCTGGAAACCCACGTCGGATTAAACGACGAAAATATTTATCTCGCCGACCCGCTGACCGATGTGCTTTTGGAAGAGAACGCGACGCTGCATTATTCCAAAGCCCAGAAAGAAAGCCTCAAGGCCTATCACGTGGGCACGACCCGCGTGTGGCAAACGCGGGATTCCACCTTCAACGGGTTCTCGCTGGCCGCCGGGGCGTCGATCACGCGCAATAATCTGGATATCGTCATTAACGGCGAAGGGGCCGCGGCGTTCTTAAATGGCCTGTACAGCGTGTACAAAGACCAGCACGTGGACAACCACACCTCGGTCGACCACCGCGCACCTAATGCCACGAGCAACCAGTTGTACAAAGGCGTCCTTAACGACGCCGCGCGCGCGGTCTTTAACGGCAAGATCTTCGTCCAATCGATCGCGCAGCAGACCAATTCTTATCAGCTCAACAAAAATTTATTGCTGGGCAAGGAATGCCGGGTGGATACCAAGCCCCAGCTGGAGATCTTTGCCGACGACGTTAAATGCACGCACGGCGCCACGATCGGCCAGTTCAACGAAGACGAGATCTTTTACCTGCAGGCGCGCGGCGTGCCGCGTAAAATAGCGACACGGCTGCTTACCCAGGGCTTTGTCGATGACGTCTTAAACCGTCTGACGCGCGACTCCGTCCGGGAACAGGTCGCCCGGTTGGTCGCTCCCAGCCTCGCGGTTCTGGAAGGATGAGCGGGGTCGTCATGGATCTTGATGTCAAAAAGATCAGGCAGGATTTTCCCAATTTGCACGTCAGTGTGCACGGTAAGCCCTTGGTTTACTTCGATAACGCCGCCACCACATTCAAGCCGCGCGTAGTTTGGGAGGCGATGGACGGGTATTACCAGAAGTACACCTCCAACGTGCACCGCGGCATCCACGAACTAAGCGAAAAGGCGACCGCCGCCTACGAGGCAACGCGCGGCAAAGTCCAGAAGTTCCTCAATGCCCGCGACTCCAAAGAGATCATCTTTACCCGCGGGACCACTGAATCGATCAACCTCGTCGCTTACAGCTACGGCCGGCATTTTCTCAAAGACGGCGATGAGATCCTCATCTCGGAGATGGAACACCATTCCAACATCGTGCCCTGGCAGATGCTCTGCGAAGAAAAAGGGTGCGTCCTGAAGGTCATTCCTTTTAACGATCAAGGCGAACTGATCTACGAAGAATTCGAGCGGCTTTTGACGGCGAAAACAAAACTGCTTTCGATCGTGTACATTTCCAATTCTTTGGGCACGGTCAATCCGGTCAAGAAGATGATCAAGGCCGCGCACGCGCGCGGCGCGCTTGTCTTGGTTGACGCGGCGCAGGCCGTCGGCCACCGCCGGGTCGATGCGCGGGATCTGGATTGCGATTTTCTGGCCTTCTCCGGGCACAAACTATTCGGCCCTACAGGGGTCGGTGTTCTTTATGGTAAAGCGGAACTCCTGGATAAAATGCCGCCGTTTCACGGCGGGGGCGATATGATCAGCTCCGTTACTTTTGAGAAAACGACCTACGCCGCTTTGCCTTATAAATTCGAGGCAGGGACACCGGCGGTCGCCGAAGTGATCGGCCTGGGCGCGGCGATCGATTACGTGCTGTCGGTCGGGTTTGAGCGGATCGAGGCCTGCGAGCAAAGTCTCCTGGAATACGGGACGCGCGCCTTGCAAAAAGTGCCGGGGTTGAAATTGATCGGCACGGCCAAGGGAAAGGCCGCGGTCCTGTCGTTTATTTTACCCGGCGTGCACGCGCACGACATCGGGACACTGGTCAACGATGAAGGGATCGCTATCCGCACCGGGCATCACTGCACCCAGCCGGTGATGAAACATTTCGGTGTCCCGGCCACCTCGCGCGCGTCATTATCTTTTTACAACACAACCGCCGAGATCGACCGTTTAGTCGAGGCCTTGATAAAGGTGAGGGAAGTATTCCCATGAGCTACGACAGCCGCAGTGAACTCTATCAGCAGGTCATCATCGAGCACAATAAAAGCCCGAAGAATTTCCGCAAGATCCCCGGTGCCACCCACGAGGCCGAAGGCTATAATCCGCTGTGCGGTGATCATCTGCATATTTATCTGCACGTCCAGGAGCCCGGCGGCGTGATCGATGACGTTTCCTTCGAGGGCGACGGCTGCGCGATTTCCAAGGCGTCGGCCTCCCTGATGACGACCAGCCTTAAAGGCAAAACACTCAAAGAAGCCGACGTTCTATTCGACCAGTTCCATCATCTGATCAAAGGTGAGCTTCATCCCGACAAAGATCCTAATGTTTTAGGCAAGCTTTCCGTTTTCTCAGGAATATGGCATTTCCCGGCGCGCGTCAAGTGCGCGAGCCTTTGCTGGCACACGATGAAAGGCGCGTTGGACAAGGTGAAGACTGTAACTACGGAATGATTGGGTTATCCGGTTATCCGGGAATCCGTGACTAGGTAAACCGGATATCCGGGTACCCGGATTTCCTAGTCCCGGATAGCCTGATCCCCGGATAATCTAAGACTTATGCAAAATTTCCTTCAGGATACTTTCCATAGACCTTTGCGCGATCTGCGCATCTCCGTCATCGACCGTTGTAATTTCCGCTGCACGTATTGCATGCCGGATAAAGAAGATTCCCGTCATTATTCTTTTTTAAAACCAAAGGGATGGTTAAGTTTTGAGGAGATCGTCCGCTTGACGAAACTTTTTGTCGATTGCGGCGTGACCAAGATCCGTTTGACCGGAGGTGAGCCGTTGCTGCGCCCGAACCTGGTTGAGCTCATCGGCAAGTTGCGGAAAATTCCGGGCATCAAAGATCTGGCGCTCACGACCAACGGCTCTTTACTTACGCAATACGCGCGCGCCCTCCAAGAGGCCGGCCTGGACCGCATCACGGTCAGCCTGGACACCCTTGATGCCCGGTTGTTTCACCAGATGAACGGGAACAAAGGGGACCTGAAAAAGGTCCTGGAAGGGATCAATATCTGTGAAGAGCTGGACTTTGCCGCGATCAAGATCAACGTGGTTTTGCAAAAAGGCGTCAATGACCGCAACGCCCTGGATCTCGTTGGGCATTTTAAGGGAAGAAAACCGGTTTTGCGTTTTATTGAATATATGGACGTGGGCAACTGCAACCATTGGGGTCTGCGCTATGTTGTCCCGACCCGGGAAATCGTTGATCAGATCAACTCGCGGTTCCCTTTACGGCCGCTGGCGGCCAAAGAGTTCGGCGAAGTCGCCGCGCGTTACGAATTTGCCGATGGAAGCGGAGAGATAGGGTTCATTTCTTCGGTGACGAAACCTTTTTGCGGGACGTG
>CAYIMR010000098.1:0-4128 GCA_964364455.1 uncultured Planctomycetales bacterium
AAGGAACTCAATAAACTCAATCAACCCAATAAAACTAATTTAGTTCTTTTAACGCCGCGAGGATTTCTGCCTCGTGTCCCTGCGGCGTGACCTTTTCGAAGACCTTCGCGATCTTGCCTTCCTTGTTGATGATAAGCGTACTGCGCGCGACACCCATGTATTTCTTGCCGGACATACTTTTTTCGACCCACACGCCGTAATCGGTACAGGTCTTTTTGTTTTCGTCGCTTAATAACAGGAAGGGGAGTTTGAACTTTTCGATGAATTTCTGGTGGCTGGCCACGGAATCAGGACTGACCCCCAGGACGACCGCGCCTTGTTTTTCGATATCTTCAATCTGGTCGCGAAAGCCGCAGGCTTCGACCGTACAGCCGGGGGTGTCGTCTTTTGGATAAAAATAGAGGACCACGTTTTTCTTTCCTTTGAATTCCTCCAGGGACACGTTCTTGCCATTGCTGGCGGGAAGATTGAAGGCAGGCGCTTTGATATCGGCTTCGAGTTTAGGCATATTGATTCTCCTTACAAAGAAATTCGACGATAGATCTTGCGTTCTTTGAACATCACATATTCTTTGTATCCGGCTTGTTTGGCCAGCGTCACCGCTTTGTCGTAATCGCAGGCGACTTCTTCCGGCTTGTGCGCGTCCGAGCCGAAGGTCAAAGGTACGCCGGTTTTGCAGTAGATCATCAGATCGCGTAACGCGGGATACATCTCACCAACGGTCTTGCGCCGGCCCGAGGTGTTGATCTCAACGGTGACGCCGGTTTCCTTGAAGACTTTGGCGGTTTCTTCGATGTCTTTGGTTATGTCCTGGGTCGGCCGGTGGCCGAATTTTTTGACCAGGTCCGGATGGGCGATAATGTTAAAAAATCCGGTGCGGGCCGAGGCGCGCAAGAGTTCGTGATAATCCCGGTACACGGTATTGATGTCGTGCTCGCTCCATTTTTCTCGCTGGGCGGGATCGTCGAACCCCCAATCTTTAATAAAGTGCACCGATCCGATGACGTAATCGTACGGGTAGGCCTCCAGCATCGCTTTTGTTTTAGCTTCATATCCGGGAATGAAATCGGCTTCGATGCCGATACGGATCTCGAGGCGGCCTTTAAACCGCGCGCGGACGTCCTCGATCATTTTGTGATAAAGGGGTAATTCATTCACCTTCATTGTGATTCCTGGCAGTTCCCGCACGACAAAGGGGGCGTGGTCGGAAAAACCGATCTCTTTGAGGCCCATTTTAAGCGCGTGGTTGGCGTATTCTTCGGGCTGACCCGACGCGTGGCCGCAGAGCGGCGTGTGCATGTGGTAATCAGAGATAGGGTTACGACGGGTGAGTTTTAGGCCGCAAATCATGGTTCCAATTATAGCATGTTTGTTCATTTCGAAAAGCCCTTTCTCTTGCTCAAATCATCCCGGTGATTAAACCTTTTGTGCCCAGATTCGTCCGCCAACTTTGTAAAACAAACTTGGCGAGACCTCGCCAAAATTTTCTAATTTTGGCGGGCCATCGTTGTCAATACCAATCCCTCGTTCGCTAGCACGCTCACTGCGGATTGGTATTGACCGGTGACTTTTGGTTCGTGATTGTTGGGTTTAGTCATATTATCACCGAGCGAGTTCCGCAGCCCGAAGCTTTCCTTGATGGGGATTTAGGGAAAGCTGAGGTGCGAGGACTGTTTGAGCGAATGATAATATGGCTAAACCCTATTATTGCTGTTTGACACCTTTAAACCCCTATGGTATCATGCCACTTATCCGCTTGTGGGAGAACCTTCGGCGGATAACCCCGACGAGTATGGTAAAATTATCGGAGAGAATTTTACCATATCTTATCCCGAGAAATTTCTCTTTGAGAAATTTCCGGGACTTTACCCTTGAAATCGCAGAAGCGATTTCTAAGGGCGAGTCGGGGGCGGCACCGGTTTTTATCCTCTATATGGAAGCCTGTTACAAGAAATTGATCAAGTCCATCGGCGAAAACGTTAACCGTCCGGGCTTAAAGGAAACACCGCAGCGCGCCGCCAAGGCCTTCGAATACTTGACCGGCGGATATCACCAGGACGTCCGCAAGGTCATCAACAACGCCCTTTTCCAATCCGACAACGATGAGATGATCATCGTCAAGGACATCGAGTTATATTCTTTGTGCGAACACCATTTGCTGCCGTTTTTCGGCAAGTGCCACGTTGGGTATCTGCCCGATGGGAAGATCATTGGCCTTTCCAAGGTCGCGCGGGTGGTCGATATTTTTTCCCGCCGCCTGCAGGTGCAGGAGAACCTCACCCGGCAGATCGCCGAGACGCTCATGGAGCAGATCGGTGCCAAAGGCATCGGTGTGGTCATCGAAGCGCGGCATTTGTGCATGATGATGCGCGGGGTGGAGAAGCAGAATTCCATCATGAAGACATCATGCATGCTGGGGTTGTTTCGCAAAGAAAGTTCCACGCGGGCCGAATTCTTGAGTCTGATCCGGTAGTCCTGCCGTTCATGGTCAAAAGAAATCCAACACAAAAAGTAGCCCTTGTCACCGGCGGTGCCAGGCGCATCGGTGAGGCGATCTGCCGCGCGCTGGCGCGTTCCGGCTATTCTATTGCTTTGCACTACAGCACTTCCGGCGTCGAAGCTGAACAAACCGCGAAACACATTTATAAAGAGGGCGGTGTCTGCGCGACATTTGCCTGCGACCTGGCCGACGCGCATGCCACGGAAGATCTCGTGCCGTGTGTGCTTGAAGAATTCGGCCGTCTGGATGTTTTGGTCAACAGCGCGTCCATCTTTGAAAAATCTACCCTGGCGGAAGGCAGCCTCGATGTGTGGGACCGGCACTTCGCCGTCAACCTTAAAGCTCCATATATTTTGATACGTTCCTTCGCCCACTACGCGAAGAAGGGAAGCATCGTCAACATCCTGGATACGCATGTTAGCCGCAACAAGACCACGTACGCCGCGTATCTTTTATCGAAAAAGACGTTGGGCGAATTGACCAAGATGGCGGCGGTCGAGTTCGCGCCGCGCATCCGCGTTAACGCGGTCGCCCCGGGGATTATCCTGCCGCCGGGTTCCCAAGCGGCAGGATACCTGGATCGCTTCGCCAGGCATATCCCTTTACAGCGCAAGGGCAAGGTTGAGAATATCGCCCACGCCGTTTTATTCCTGCTGGAAAATGATTATGTGACCGGCCAAGTGATCTTTGAAGATGGGGGGGAACACCTGCATGGCTAAAATACGAATAACCAATTTGCGGTTGCGCACGATCATTGGCACCCATGACTGGGAGCGCGAGGTCCAGCAGGACGTGGTCGTCAATATCACCCTGGATTACGACGCCACCAAGGCGATCGCCAGCGATGATCTGCGCAAAACGGTCGATTATAAGGCCTTGACCAAACAGATCGTCAAGGAGGTCGAAGCCTCCCGGTTTTTTCTGTTGGAGAAATTGTCCGGCAGGATCCTGGATATCGTGACGGCGCATCCGGCTGTGCGCGAGGCCGTCGTGCGGGTGGACAAGCCGCAAGCGTTGCGCTTTGCCGATTCGGTGTCCGTTGAGCTGAGCTGGTCAAGAAAAGCCAAAGCCGCGTCAAGGAAATGAACCAGGCCGTCATCGCCGTGGGATCCAATATCGAGCCGGATAAGAATATCGCCAAGGCCCGGGCGATTTTGGCCAAGGATTTTGAATTAGTTGCCGAAACGGACCTGGTTTCGACCAAACCTGTCGGGTATACGCGACAATCCGATTTTCTTAATGGCGCGTTCTTGATCCGCACCGGTCTGAATCTGGAGCCTTTGCGCCAGCATCTTAAAAAAATTGAGGATACGTTTGGCCGGCGCCGGAGCGTCTTGAGTTCCGGACCGCGGACAGTGGATCTGGACATCGTTGTCTGGAATGGGAAATTGTTAGACCCGGATTTTTACGAACGGGACTATTTGAAAAAAGCGGTTCTGGAACTCGCTCCGGGACTTCGCTACTGATTCGTATCTTGTATCTCGTCGTTCGTATTTCGTGAGCGAAATACGGCGAAATACGAGATACTAGATACGAGATACGAAATATGGGTTATTTAATTTTACTGTTCACCGTCCTGCCGGCTCTTGAGCTGGCGCTCCTTATTAAGGTAGGCAGCCATATCGGTG
>CAYIMR010000099.1:0-4069 GCA_964364455.1 uncultured Planctomycetales bacterium
CCCCCATATTCTACATATTGGGGGTAGGGCAGTCAACCGGATAAGCCTATAAAGTTTTTCGGCACGAAAAACCTTAAACAGGTATAATAATTTTTGAAAGATCATGGCAAACTTCGAAACCATTTTAAGCGACATCGCCAGCCTCGTTTGGGGGCCGCCGCTTCTCATCCTTCTTTTCGGCACCCACCTCTTTCTGACTTTTCGTCTGGGCTTTATCCAACGCTACCTGATCGATGCCATCAAAATTTCGTTTGAACGTAAAAAAGAGGGTGAAGGCGACATCAGCCAGTTCGGCGCGCTGACAACCGCCCTGGCCGCCACCATCGGCACGGGTAACATCGTCGGTGTGGCAACGGCCGTCGCCTCCGGCGGCCCCGGCGCCGTCTTGTGGATGTGGTTAACCGGCGTCTTTGGCATCTCCACAAAATACGCCGAGGCGCTTCTGTCCGTCAAATACCGCATCACGACCCCTCAAGGTCAGATGGCCGGCGGCCCCATGTACGTCCTGGAACGCGGGATGAACTGCCGCTGGCTTGGTGTTGTGTTCGCTTTCTTTACCGCGGTCGCCGCCTTCGGCATCGGCAACATGGTCCAGGCCAACTCCATCGCGCAGTTGGCCAAAGAAACATTTCACGTTTCGCCGTGGATAACAGGGACCATAATCACCATTCTTACCGCTGTGGTTATTTTAGGCGGGGTCAAATCCATTGCCAGGACATGCGAGAAGCTTGTCCCCTTCATGGCGATCTTTTACGTGGCGGGCTGCCTGATCTTGCTGGCGCTTAAATTTGAAACGATTCCCGAGACAATCACGCTCATCCTCAAAAGCGCTTTTACCGGACAGGCCGCTATCGGTGGATTTTTAGGGGCGGGCATGAAAGAGGCCATGCGTTTCGGCATCGCCCGCGGACTTTTCTCCAACGAATCAGGCCTAGGCAGCGCGCCGATCATCGCGGCCGCGGCGCAAACGAAAAATCCCGTGCGCCAGGCGCTCGTTTCCTCAACTGGCACGTTCTGGGATACGGTTGTCGTGTGTTTAATGACCGGCCTTGTGGTCGTCAATTCCGGGGAATGGACTGCCGGCCTAAACGGTGCCGCCCTAACAAAAAAAATCTTTGAAGATTTCCCGATCGTCGGCCCGGCAATCCTGACCATCGGGCTTTTAACGTTCGTCTTTTCGACGATCCTCGGCTGGTCGTATTACGGAGAAAAAGCGGCGGAATATCTTTGGGGAGTAAAAGCGATCAAAATTTACCGATATTTATGGGTGATCGCGGTAATGGTCGGTTCCGTCGTGCAATTATCGATTGTGTGGAATTTCGCGGATATTGCCAATGCCCTGATGGCGGTCCCCAACATCATTTCCCTGCTGGCCCTGCAACATGTCATCGTTGAAGAAACCCGCCTGCATCTGTGGAGTAAACAAATAATTTAATCTTCGAGAATGTCCTTCATCATGGACTCGAGGTGGGCGAATTTTTCCATATAATCCTGCCTGGCCCGGCGGATAACTTCCAGCGCCTCTTCCCGGCTATAAATATCAGTGATCTCGCAAAGCCGTTCATCGGAGCCGGGGAGGTCTTTGTAGGTAAGAAAATAATGCTTTAACCGGTCAATGAAAGCCGGGGGGCAGTCGTTGACGTCGCGCCACTGGCTGTACAACCCGTCGCCATGCATGACGGCGATGATCTTGTCGTCCGCCTGCCCTTGGTCGATCATGCGGAACCCCCCGATGGGGATCGCGCGCACGATGATATCCCCGTGGCTGATCGTTTTTTCCGTCAGCACGCAAATGTCCAAAGGATCGTCATCGCCAACGATGCCCGGCCGGTGAACGCGCTCGCGACATAGCTCGGCGATGCGGCTGCCGCAATACGTCTGCGGGATAAAGCCATAAAGGGTGGGACAAATGCTGGAATATTTTTGCGGGCGGTCGACTTTTAAAAAACCGCTTTTTTTATCGATCTCATATTTGACGGTATCGGTGGGGACGGTCTCAATGTACGTATTGACCATCTCAGGCGCTTCTTTACCGATGGAGATCCCGTGCCAGGGATGGGAACGCAGCAAAAGCGCCAAAGACTGCCAAAGGTCCTTAAAATCATTGTTCATCTACAGGTTAACGCCTTTTTCTTTGGGAGTGATAATGCCGACGGAAACGATGGCTTTAAGGCATTCTTCTACGCTCCAGCCGGGATCCACGGTCTCGGAGGCTTTAACCACAAAAACGAATCCCGATGCCGGCGTGGGCGCCGTGGGGATCAAGACAAGCAAAAATTCTTCACCGGTAGTGGAGTTTTTTATCGAGCCTGTCACAAAAGCCGGGACCCAAAGGCCGTCTTTGCTGACCCTGACCAATACCGCTTTTTTAAATGCCTGTTTTTCTCCATCGGCGACCGAAAGCCCCTGGGAAAGCTGTTTGCCCACCCCATAGATCGTTTTAATGAACGGGATCCGCTGGGGGATACTTTCCAACAATCTCAATATGCGATGGCCAAGAATATTGCTAACGATGAGCCCGATAAGATATAGCGCGATCAAAAGCAGCAATATTCCCAATCCCGGGATCTTGCGCACCGCGAAAAAGTTGTTTAAAAAACCTATCACTTTTTGGTCTATGAGGACATAGAGCAGCTGGACGGCCAAGACGCACAGTAAAAGCGGAATAATTGCCAGCAGGCCCCGAAAAATAAAAACGCGGATATGTTGAAAGAAATGTTTCATGATATTAACATATCCTAGCACCCGCCAAAGACATCGACAAGCCAAAAACAAAAAGTTGACAGAACAATCTGATCTTGTCCGGCGTCATATGTTTTAGGTGAATTTGATTATTTAAAAAGAATTTACGGGGTTTGCTTTAAACTAACAGGCGCCTCGATGGATTCAACCCAATCACCAATATGGAGCGTGCCTTCCTGAAGAACCTTGGCATACAACCCGCAACGTCCTGCGATTTCTTCTTTGAGTTTTGGATGAATCGCGTCGAGGACATAACAAGGTTTTCGAACTTTGGTTAATTCCATTACGACCCCGCTCGAAAAGCGCAAAATCGTTCCAATCGGAAGATGATTCACGCGCAGATTACGCATGGTAAGATTCTCTCCAGTGATCCCGGCCTCTAAGGGATATCCCTCTTCTCGCAGTTCATTGAGTTCCTCGATATCCTGCAAACATACCGCCTGTACCGGCGTGCGATGTTTCTCATGATTATGCCCATCACCTTCTAGCCCCGCTGAAGTGACGCGGATTAAGTCAACAGGCAATTTGGGGATTCCCCCTTTTGAAATATTAATTGAAAGAACAATCGGAATATTATCCTGCACGAATCCTCTCCTTATGAAGTTTTTTGCTTTTTGTCTGCGTTAACATCACAATCCCTGCTGAAATTATATAAAGAATAACTATTGGCGTTGCCATAAGAGCCATATTAAAGGCATCCGGCGCTGGGGTGACAAAAACCGAAAAAACTACAGAGCCAACGACAGCGGTCTTCCAACGACGTATCATTGTTTGCGCTGTTAAGATAAAAACTCAACGCCCCAGTAACAAAAAGCCCTGTCCCAGAAAAAATAAGAAACGCGCCATGCCACGCCAACGATTCCTCTACGGTCGGGCGGATGAACATCCAAACTGCACATAACAAAACAGGCAGAGAAAAAATAAGGCCAAAGAAAAAAGCCATCTTAAAAAAGGTGAGGATCGCGGATGTGGGGCTAAATACGGAAAGAGCTCCCCGATAAGACCCGCCCGGGATCTTGAGCCACTGCAAAAGGCTTTCACTAAAATAAAAACCCGCCATCGAAAAAATCACAAAAACGACAAGGACAACAAACACCCTTTTTCTGACCTCTTCCAGGTGCTCTGGCTTTTATCATTTATAGGCGTATCCATTTACCCCCCTATCTGGTACATCGGTTGTTTTATGTAATCAATACGGGTAAAGGGCTTCATCCTTAAAACTGTTTTAAAAATTTCTGGGTATAGTTCTCTTTTTACTCCACGCAAATTTACCCCTGCCTCAGACATAATACACGCCCTTAATTTTCCAGCAGCTGTTAAACGCAGG
>CAYIMR010000100.1:0-4057 GCA_964364455.1 uncultured Planctomycetales bacterium
TTTCTCGCCCGCTCATAAAGGGTCCGGTCCGCGGCGGAAAGCTCATCGATGCCAATGACCAGAACGATGCGCCGCAGTTCTTCGTACCTTTGAAAGATCTTGATGATCTCCTGGGCGATCTCAAAATGCCGGGCACCGACGATATCAATGTCCAGATTGGCGCAGGATGAGGCCAAAGGATCAACGGCCGGATATAATCCCAACTGGATTTTCTCACGAGAAAGGACCAAAATCGAGTCCAAAAAGCTAAATATTGCCACAACCGCCGGGTCGGTCAAGTCATCCGCCGGGACATAGACAGCCTCGAAGCAGGTGATCGAACCGCCTCCCTCCGGCGTGGAGCGGATCCGTTCATGGAACTCGCTGGCTTCGGCGAACAACGTCGGCTGGTATCCCGTCTCCGACGGAACACGGCCAAGTAAGGTCGAGATCTCGGCGCCCGCCTGGATAAAACGAAAAATATTGTCCACGAACAAAAGAACGTCCTGGTTCTTGCGCTGGATAGCTTCCGCCATCGTAACGCCCGTCATGGCCACGCCAAAACGCGCCCCCGGAGGATCATTCATCTGTCCGAAGACCATCATGGTTTTATCGATAACTTCGTGTTTTAAAAGCTCATAATACAACTCGTTCCCTTCACGGATACGTTCACCAATACCGGTAAAAACACAGCTACCGCGGTATTTTTTGACGATATGCTGAATGATCTCCATGGTAAGGATACTTTTGCCCAACGCCGCACCACCGAGGATCCCCGTCTTGCTGCCCTTGACAACGGGAAACAGAACATCGATGATCTTGATGCCCGTCTCCATGCGCTCAAAGCTTTTTTGCTTGGTCTTTCCGCCTTTGACCTGGCTTCCCATATCTTTTTTGCGGATGGGGAACATCTCAAGGTCGCTGCCAATTTCGCCTTTCTGGTCGATGGGTTGCCCGAGCATATTGATGATACGTCCGTAAAGCGCTTCGCCCGCCGGGATCTCAATGGTGTTTCCCAGCACTTTAACCGGAGTACTGCGCTGCAAATTAATGGTCGAATTAATGGAAATGCACCGGGCTATATTCCCGGGCAAGTGCTCCGCGACCTCCAGGACGACCACCTCCTTGTCCACGTTTTCGGTTGTCAGAACGCTATAAATGTTGGGAACATCCTGGGCATTGGTGAATTTTACGTCCACAACGGGGCCCTGGACAGAAACGATACGGCCGGGAGTTTCACTTATTATCTTAGCTGGCATAAATTTGTCTGGTCGCGAAAAGTTCACGCATGTTCCGGTCGATGATCTCATGCCGGACACGAAAATACTGCATCTTCAGTTTTTGGTCCATTTCCTTTAACCGCTGGGCGCTTCGTTCCAGATGGGAGAAGCGAGCGGCATATTCCGCCAACTTGCTGAAGGCAAATATCTCGGCAAGCTTCTGCTCGATCCACAGATAAACGCAATACTCGATGACGTCCGCCGGCCGGGATTCCAGAATGACCTCGCTTAATAACGGCGGTGGTTCATCCAGTTGCCTGGCCTCAAGGCGAAAGGGAAGAAACGTGACCGTTTCGACCCGCTGGACGGTAAAACTGATCGACCGCGGATAGACAACCTTCAAATGTCCGATGGATTCCTCGATGAATTTTCCCAAAGTATAATCGCGCAACTGCATCGCCAGCGCTGGAATTTCATCTTCCTTGATCCCGGCGAAGGCGACACAAGAAGCCTTGGTCTCGCGGGCATACATCTTTCCTCTTTCGCCAATAACGACCAGCCGCCCGGGGATCTTCGCTAATTCCGCCAGGGCGGTATCAATCACTTCTCTATTCAACCCTCCCAGCAATCCGCTGTCCGAGGTAATGGCGACCACCATCTGCACCTCATTTTGCGGGTTCAAGAACGGATGCGCGACCTGGCGTGGATCGATGATCTCCAAAAAGCTGTAAATGGCGTCTTTAAGCTTTTCGAAACTTTTCGCCCGCGATTCCATGGAATGGTACTGTGCCACGGCAATATTCTTTAATACGCCGATCAAGGCGGCGAGCCCGCCGTTAAATTCGAGGTCCTGCTTAAGGGCCGATACCGTTTTCATGAGCCCTCGGGAAGTTTTTCCCCTTGGGGCTCATCCTGAAGCCCGAAGGGCTGAAGGATCTCGGACCAATTCATCATAGAGATCTTTCCATTGTCTATTTTTCGATTCTATCAATTTAATCTTCTTTTCTCGTCTCCACCCCTTGACCTCTTTTTCTCTATCCTTTGCTCTATCAATATCCTCAAAGACTTCATAACAGACTAATTGATTGACATTATACTTTTGTGTAAATCCCTTTTGATAACCATTTCGATGTTCTTTGACTCGCTTGATAAGGTCTTGTGTGGAGCCGGCATACAAAACATTCTTTCCTCTATTAGTCAATATGTAACAATATCCTTTTGGGCCCATCATTTTCATTTATCTTGAGATCCCTCGTCGCTTTGCTCCTCGGGATGAGGGGTCAAACACCTCTCAAAACTCCCTGACCCCTCATTTCACCATTTCGGTCAGGTATACCTTCAGAACGTCTTCGATATTTTCTTTAAGGTCGTCGGTCAATTCTTTCGTCTCACGGATCCTGGGACAAAATCCCGGGTGACGCCTCTGCATGAACGCTAAAATATCTTTACGGAACTGTTTGATCTGGTTGCTTGAAAGACCGTCGAGAACCCCCTTATTGAGCGCGTAGAGATAAATGATCTGCTCTTCGATGGAAACCGGCTGGTTCTTGCCCTGGACGATGAGCTGATTGATGACCTCGCCACGCTTGAGCTTGTTCTCCGCCTCTTTGGAGAGCCCGGTGGAGCGCAACTGCGTCATCTGGACAAGTTCCCGGTATTGAAGATAATCCAGGCGCAAAGATTTGCTCAACTGTTTCACCACCGGCCATTGCGCCTTGTTCCCGATACGCGAGACCGAAAGACCGAAATCAATGGCTGGCTTGAATCCTTTGTTGAACAACGGCGTGGAAAAATACAATTGCCCATCGGTCATGGAGATCAAATTGGTGGGGATATAGCCGGTAACGTCCCCCTGCAGGATCTCCACGATCGGGAGAAAGGTCATGGAACCACCACCTAGTTCCTCCTTTAAATATCCGGCGCGCTCTACCAATTGGGAATGGATATAAAATATGTCGCCAGGATACGCTTCACGGCCCGGAGCGCGCTCCAGGAGAAGACTGATCTGCCGATAAACCCAGGCGTGTTTGGTCAGGTCATCGAGGACAACGAGAACGTCCTTGCCGTTGTGCATGAAGTATTCCCCCAACAGGCAGGCCGTGTAGGGGGCCAGATATTGCTCTCCCGTGGATACGGAAGCGATGCCGCTGACGACGATCGTGTAAGGCAACGCGTCCTTTTCTTTAAGGATGTCCAGCACCTTGACCAGGCTGGAATAGGGTTTGCCGATGCAGCAATAAATACAAAAAACATTCTTCCCTTTTTGGTTGATAATAGCGTCGAGGGCGGTTGAGGTCTTGCCGGTAAGCCGGTCGCCGATCAGAAGCTGACGTTGTCCCATGGCGATGGGAATAATAGCGTCAAGGATCAACGTGCCGGTTTCCAGGGTTTCTTTGATAGGGATCCGGTCCATAACACCGGGAGCAACACGAAAGACAGGGAAATAATCTTTGGCTTCGACGGGGCCCAGCCCGTCTTGAGGCTGACAGAGGCTGTTAACGACCCTGCCCAGAAAGCCCTCGGAAACCGGAAGACTTAATGATTTCCCCTTATTGTAAATTTCATCTCCGGCGCAGATCTCGGTCGCGTCTCCCAATACCAGGATCTGCACTTTCTCTTCGGTGAACCCCATGACTAAACCCAGGACACCGTTGGCGAATTCCACCAGCTGGCCGTTCATGCAGGAAGGAAGTCCCTTGGCCATGACGATAAATTTGCGTACCGCCAGGACATGCCCTACTTCACGGATCTCGAATCGGGCGGAAGCCTGCCTGCCGGCAGGCAGGTCCTTGCCACCACCGGAGGCCTGCGCATTAGACATTCCTCGCCCTCTCCTGGATCTTGTTCTTGAGGCTTCC
>CAYIMR010000101.1:0-4056 GCA_964364455.1 uncultured Planctomycetales bacterium
GAAAACCGCCCTTTTTTCTACCAGCTCCGCCAGCTCTTTGTCATCGACAGGTTCGATCAGAAGGACGCTGACACCGCCGATCAATAATAAACCGTGGATCTCCCGCGCCCCTGCCTGTCCCGCCGCGCCCAAAGAACCTCCCAGCGGCAAAGCGAACAGAATACCGATCTTCACCTGGCCCCGGCGCAGGTCGTGGATCTCCTCCGGCCGCGGATGCATCACGATGACCGCCCCGCGACTGTTCAAATGTTCTTCCACCAAAGTGGCCTTCATCCCTTTAAGCGGAATATTTTCTTCCAGGATGACCATAATCCGGTAGATCTTGTCCTCGCGAGCCAGGGCCTGCGCGAGGATCTCCCGTCCGGATGTCGAAGCGGCGGCCATTCCGGGGAGATCGTCCTTCCTTCTGATCTCCACCGGCGAACTTTGCGCGTATTCTTTAAGTTTCTCGACAACAGAAACGACATCCACCGCGGCCTCTTTCTTATGCCTTAAAGAAGAAACGATGCTGCTGATGGTATCAATGCCGCCGAATAAAGGCGGGAACGCCTCCGGGAACGCCTGACGGTTCTCGCGGGCGATGACCAGAATATTCTCCATCGCGTGCGCGATCTCCTTGACGCTGGATATGTTCATCATCGCGGAGGAGCCTTTAATCGTGTGGATGATCCGGAAAAGGTCATTGATCAGGTCAGGGTCGACCGGGTTCTTCTCCAGGATCACCAGGTCATCGTTAAAACGCGTGATGTTCTGCTCCGCCTCATCCAGGTAAACGCCCAGATACGTCTGGTCGATCTCAGCGGCTTGCGCCGATGATCCCTTTTTATTTTTTCCCTCCTGTTTTCCGGTCGCTTTCACGATATCGTCGATAAGCTGGACGATGTCCGGTGATTCTCCCGCGCCTTGGGTGAGGTTCCTGACCAGGCTCTCCAGCGCCTCCAGCGCGGCGCCGATCAGATCCGCGATCCTTCTGTCGAGAACGTTCGAATGTTCGCGCGCGTATTCCAGCAGCGTTTCCCAATGACGGGTGAGATCGGCGGTCTTCTTTAACTCCGCCTTGACGGCCGCGGCGTAAAGCGCGCGCAATTCTTCGGACATCTCTTGGAGATCATCGGCGCGAATGTCCCTTTTCTCGCGCAGGCACTGCGCGAGCTGAAGAAATTTCTCCTCAAGTTTCCTTAAGGAAACTTCCGCTCCCTTGAGGAATATCTTGATCGCGTCTTGCTTTGCCTTTTGTTTATCTTTGGCCGTCATCGGTTTTATTCGCGCCTTTTAAGGAACAAAGTTCCTGATCTCTTCTTGAGCCAGTTCATACATTTTATCCCAATCGAGAATAATGATGACGCGTTCATCCAGCCGGCTGATGCCCGCGACGCATTCCTTGGGGACCGGCAACTTGCCTGCGGGGGCCGGCGCGATGGAAGAGCGTTCGACCTTGACGTTATCAAGGAGTTCGTCGGCCACGAACGAGACCGGCGCCTCACGTGTGTCGACGACGATGAACTTCGCTTTCTCATCGATGGTGTCCCCGCCCAATAGCGAGGTCGCCAGACTTCGGCGAACTCGACGAGCTCGCCCAAAGGGCGGCCCGCCCAAGGCGAATTTCCGGCGCAGATCAAAGACCGGAATGATATTGCCCCGCGCGTTGACAATGCCTAAGACAAAATCCGGCATCTGTGGAATGCGGGTGATGGGGATAAGGCGCAAAACTTCACGCACGCGGGCCATATCGAGCGCGTATTGCCCCTCGCCCAGGCGGAAACAGACCAGCGGCAGCAGCTCTTCGGCCCCTTCGGTACCGAAGGGGCCGAAGGGATCGGAGTTGTCCACGACGTAATAATCGTCCATAAATACCTTTTTAAGACTTGTCTTTTTTCTCCAACTGCGCCTTGATATGTTTAAGGAGCGTCCAACGGTCCCCTTCGTCGATCCCGACAAATTCCACCGCGATGTCATGGACGCTGTCTGCCATAGGCTCCTCCCCCTCGGGGGACATATGGCCAAGGGGAGGAATGACCGTCTGCACGCGCACGACCCTCGCCAGAACAACGACCGGTTCCCGGCGAGAGGTCTTGTCGTCTTTGTAAAATTCGTTCTTGTAGCGTTCCCAGCCGCGGATGGAGATCGCCAGCTTCAAGGTATCCCCGACATTGTATTTGACCTTGGACTCGAAAAGCGCCCCGCCCAGGCTGTAGTTCTTGATCGTCCCTTCCTCCCTCCCTTCAGGGAGCCTTTGGCCGCTGCCGGTCATCCCGAAAACATATTTTTCGTGGCGCAGCATATGCTGCTGTTCTAACCGGACGTAACGTCTGCGTTCACTGGCCCCGCCTTCGGCGGGGCTGGGATGTTGTTGGGTCATTTACCGGATCACCTTGCTGTCTAGCGAACGGATCAGGAGTTCGATGTCATCTTTGGGTATCACCGCGTCCGCGCCGACAACCCGGCACTTTTCAGCCAGGTCATCGATCAGGCTGCCGGAAAAAACGATGCAGGGAAGTTTCTTAAGCGCGGAATGCTCTTTGACCTTCTGGATCAATTCCAGCCCGTCCATCCTGGGCATCTCGATGTCAGTGAGGATCAGTTGATAATGCCGCGCGATGTCCTTGAAATCCGGAGACCGGAGAATGTCCGCGAGGACCTCCCAAGCCTCGTGGCCGTTACTGACGGTGAGCACGTTATATCCGGCCTGTTTCAGATAACGGGCGATCAGCTGGCGCATGAACGCCGAATCTTCCACGACAAGGATGTTTCTGGTCGAGCGGTCGAAATCAACCTTGGGGATGGCCAAAGGCTCCTCCCCCTCGGGGGACCTCTGGCCGGGGGGAGGGAGCGCCGCGCGCTCCTGCGTCCGGGCGCGGTCCACGGGATGGATGTCCAGGGCGATCTGCTCGAGATCCAGCAGGAAGATCGTCCGGCCTTCGCTGTGCATGATTCCCCGAAGATAATTCCCCCAGGGCCGGAACGACTGCGCGGGAGACTCAATGATCGGCCGGCCAAAGGCTCCCTGAGGGGAGGAAACGCCCAGGATCCTGGTGACCTGGTGCACCAGAAATCCGATGCGAAAGCGGTAAAATTCCGAGACGATGACGCGCTTTTTTTTAAGATCGCCGCTCTCAGGCCCTTCGCCACTCGCGGGCCGCCCTTGGCGAGCTTCGCCTACGGCGGGGATATGGAAATGCTTTGCCAGGTCGATGACGGGAATGATCTTGCCGCGCAGGTTCACCACGCCTGCTATCGAGGGGTGCGGCCCGGCAACGGACACGATCCCGCCGGCGGTGCGAATGATCTCACGCACCTGCGCGACATCGACGCCGCAGACATGCTCCCCCAGCGAAAACTCGACAATCGCCGTTTCGTTGGGTTTTTTCGCAGGAAAAGCGTCGTTATGCCATTGTCCGTAGGAGGGGATAGTCATTGCGCTTACGCGGCCTACGCCCCTTGTTCGCCTTTTTGCTCGTTAATCTTGAACTGATTGACCAGCGACTCCAAATTGCGGACCTCTTTGTTCATCCCTACCGCCGCGGCGGACATCTCTTCCGAGGAAGCGGCGTTGGATTCGACGATTCCAGTGCTTTCATCCATGGCCGTCGCCTGCTTTTGCGTGGCGTTCGATATCGACGCGAGCTGATCGGCGATCGCCATGATCTTATCGACGATCCCCTTCAAATTCCGGCCCGCCTCGACGGAAAGCTGCGCGCCGTCCTTAACCTGCTTGGCGCTCTCTTCGATCAGATTGGAGATCTCGCTGGCGGAGGCGGCGCTGCGTTCGGCAAGCTTGCGAACCTCATCGGCCACCACGGCGAAACCTTTGCCGTGTTCGCCGGCGCGCGCGGCCTCGATGGCGGCGTTGAGCGCGAGCAAATTCGTCTGGTCGGCGATATCGGTGATGAGATTGACGGATTCCGTGATCTGCCTGGAACTGCGCTCGATGGCCGTCATGGCCTCGATGGTGTTCTGCATCCCCTCGTTGACCTTCTCGATGCCGCGGGCCGCCTGCTGGGCCGATTCGTTGGCCGAACGGGCGTTGACGGCGTTGGACTGCACCGAACTGGAAAG
>CAYIMR010000102.1:0-4041 GCA_964364455.1 uncultured Planctomycetales bacterium
ACCGGGATTTTCACCGCATCTTTAACCGAACGGAATATCTCTATGTAATTGTTTTCAACTTTTTCGCCGGTATCTTCAGGATTTGTCGCGAGAAAATAAATGTTTAATTCCAAAGCATCCGCGCCGGCTTCTTCAATGTCTCTGGCATATTTTGTCCAGCCGCCGGGGGTGTGACCGTTTAAACTGGCGATGATGGGGATCGCTACCCTTTTTTTCGCAAGGCGGATATGATCGAAATACTCTTCCGGGCCTAATTTGAATTGGGAAGGTTTCGGGAAATAACTTAAGGATTCCGCGAAGCTCTCAGTCCCGAAAGTCTGGTAATAATCAGCCTCAAAGATTTCCCTGGTGATTTGTTCCTCAAATAAAGAATGGTGAACAATGCAGGACGCGCCGGCATCTTCCAGGCGAAGAAAATTATCGATGTCTTCTGATAAGGGTGAGGCTGAAGCGATCAGGGGATTTTTCAATTTTAATCCCAGATAGGTTGTTGTCAGGTCCATTTGCTCACATCCCTTTTTGGCTATTTTTTTGACCTTCATCAATTTTATCCGCCTGAGAGGCCATTTGTTCATAAAATGTCCAGCGGGTATAGACATCTTGCTGAGCCAGTTTAAGAAGTTGTTTCGCCCTTTCCGGCTGGCTTTTAGTCAGGATATTAAAACGGTTTTGCTGGTAAATAAATTCTTCTAATGGAATCGCGGGCGCTTTAGAATCAAGCGTCAAAGGATTTTTCCCTTCGAAGGCCAGGTCCGGATTAAAACGGAACAGCGGCCAATAACCGGAGAGCACCGCTTTTTTTTGATCTTGCATCGCCGTTGTCATATCGATCCCGTGGGCGATACAATGGCAGTAGGCGATAATAAGAGAGGGCCCTGAATATTTTTCCGCTTCCAGAAAAACTTTTAACGTGTGTTCATCTTTAGCCCCCAAGGCCACACTGGCCACATACACATGTTCATACATCATGGCGATACGCGCTAAATCTTTTTTCGGCAGCGGTTTTCCGCCGGCGGCGAATTTCGCGACGGCCGCGCGCGGTGTCGATTTAGAGGCCTGCCCGCCGGTATTTGAGTAAACTTCTGTATCCAAAACGAGGATATTGACGTCTTTTCCCGCGGCCATGACATGGTCCAGTCCGCCATACCCGATATCATAAGCCCAGCCGTCACCTCCAACAATCCAAACGCTTTTTTTAACAAGCATATCAGCCAGGCTTCGTAAGTGCTGTGCTTCGGGTGAGTTGTTTTTTGCGATTTTTTTCTTTAGAATCTCAACACGTTCACGTTGCAGGAAAATATCCGCTTCATCAACCTGCCTGGCATTGATCAAATCGTTGACAAGTTCTTCCCCAATAGCCGAGGCCAGCTTTTTAACTAACTCTTTTGTATACTCTGTCTGTTTATCAACAGCCAAACGAAAGCCTAATCCAAACTCGGCATTATCTTCAAAGAGCGAGTTGGCCCACGCCGGCCCGCGCCCTTCTTTATTTTTTGTCCAGGGAGTTGTGGGTAAGCTGCCTCCATATATCGATGAACAACCCGTAGCATTAGCGATCAAGGCCCGATCACCAAAAAGCTGACTCATGATTTTAAGATAAGGGGTTTCTCCGCAGCCCGCGCAAGCGCCGGAAAATTCGAATAAAGGCTCAAGGCTTTGAATCCCTCTGATTGTAGAATGTTTAACACGGCTTCGGTCGACTTCAGGCAGATCTAGAAAGTAATCCCAATTTTTCTTTTCTTCTTCTTTAATAGGCTCCTGTTCCTTCATGTTAATCGCCTTAAGCCGCGTTTCCGATTTGTTTTTAACAGGACAAATATCCACGCAAATGGCACATCCCGTGCAATCCTCAGGCGCGACTTGAATTGTATAGCTCAGGCCCTTTAATTCGATATCTTTAGCCTCAACGGATTTAAATGTAGCCGGAGCATTATTCAAGATTTCGGGATCATAGACCTTGGTGCGGATAACGGCATGAGGACAGACAGCCACGCATTTCCCGCACTGAATACATATGGAGGGGTCCCAAACCGGAATCTCCAGGGAGATGTTTCGCTTTTCCCATTTTGATGTCCCAACGGGGAAAGTGCCGTCCTGAGGCAGTTTGCTCACCGGGATTAAGTCTCCGCAGCGGCTAATCACTTGGGCCACGACATCCTGAACATATTCTGGAGCCTCTCTGGAAATCACCTGAAGCCTTTCGATCTTACTTGTTTCCCCCGGGGGGATTGGGATTTTAAATAAATGAGCCAATGTATGGTCAACGGCATCATAATTTAACTTGATAACATCTTCACCTTTTTTACTGTATGTTTTCTTAATCGAATCCTTAATTGCTTGAATGGCTTCTTCTTTCGGCAGGATTCCCGAAATCGCAAAAAAGCATGTCTGCAAAACAGTGTTGGAGTGCCTTCCCAATCCTGCTTCCCGCGCGATTTTAGAAGCGTTTATGACATAAAACCTGGCCTTTTTTTCGATAAGTTTTTTTTGGACTTCTCGGGGTAATTTGTCCCATGTCTGATGTTCGTCATAAGGGCTGTTAAGAAGAAAAACCCCGCCCTCATCCAATTCTTTTAAAACATCATACTGCTCAAAAAAACCAAAAAAATGACAACCTACAAAATTAGCCCGGCTTATAAGATAAGTTGAATGGATTGGCTTTGGGCCAAAGCGTAAATGCGATACCGTCACTGAACCTGCCTTTTTAGAATCGTAAACAAAATATCCTTGCGCGTAATTTTCCGTATTTTCTCCGATTATTTTGATAGAACTTTTATTGGCACTGACCGTTCCATCCGACCCTAACCCGTGAAAAATGGCGCGCACGCCCAAGGGGCTTTCAATAATAAAATCGGGATCATAATCAAGATGGGTGTGAGTTATGTCATCCTGGATTCCAATGGTAAAATGATTTTTGGGATTGTCTTTGGACATTTCATCATAAATGCCTTTGATCATGGCCGGGGTGAATTCTTTCGAGGATAACCCATAACGCCCGCCGATAATGATTGGTAATTGTTTGAACTTATGGCTACGGGCGTTTTCAAAAACAGCATTGACCACATCTAAATATAACGGCTCTCCACAACTTCCTGGTTCTTTGGTGCGGTCCAAAGCCGCGATCACCTTGACCGAGGCGGGTAAGGCATTCATAAAATCTTTAATGGAAAAAGGACGATATAACCGGACCTTAACCAACCCGACCTTTTCTTTGGATTGAGTTAGTTTATCAACGGTGTCCTGGCAAGCCTCAGCCGCGGAGCCCATAACGACGATCACGCGTTCGGCATCCGGCGCACCGTAATATTCAAACAATTGATATTGCCTTCCTGTTAATCGGGCAAATTTATCCATCAATTTTTGCAAGATTTGCGGACACTTTAAGTAAAAAGAATTGCCTGCTTCACGGGACTGGAAAAAAACGTCCGGATTCTGGGCTGTGCCCCGTACTGTCGGCCGATCTGGAGACAAACCGCGCATCCGATGCGCGATCACAAGTTCATTATCAATCATCGATCTCATATCACTGATGGTCAATTTTTCGATTTTGGAAATTTCATGGGAAGTTCGAAAACCGTCAAAGAAATGCAGAAACGGTATGCGGTTTTCTAATGTGGCTGCCTGGGCGATTAACGCAAAGTCCATCACCTCCTGGACGCTGTTTGAGGACAATAAAGCAAAACCCGTCGTGCGCACAGCCATAACATCGGAATGGTCTCCGAATATCGATAAGGCGTGTGTCGCAACAGAACGTGCCGCAACATGAAAAACGGTTGAGGTTAATTCACCAGCGATTTTGTACATGTTGGGGATCATGAGGAGCAAGCCCTGGGAAGAGGTAAAAGTTGTTGCTAAGGATCCCGTTTGAAGTGCGCCATGCACCGTGCCGGCAGCCCCTGCCTCACTTTGCATTTCCTGGACAATCGGGACTGTATCCCAAATATTAGGAATTCCTTCAGTCATCCATTCATCAGATAATTCACCCATGACGGATGAAGGGGTAATGGGATAAATCGCGATTACTTCATTGACATGGTAGGC
>CAYIMR010000103.1:0-3986 GCA_964364455.1 uncultured Planctomycetales bacterium
TAATGACGGGCAAGCGGTTCGCCGTCGCGTGTTCCACCAGCCGCGTGATCCTCTCGCCGACGACGGACCCCATTGAACCCATAATAAACCGGGAATCCGTCACCGCCAGCGCGATGGGCTTCTTTTGGAGTACTCCCGTCCCCGTGATAACGGCATCCTTGAGCCCTGTGGCCTTCTGGTCGCTCTCCAGTTTTTCCTTATATGTTTTCGGGCCCTTGAAGGCCAGGGGGTCTGCTGAAACAAGATTGGCGTCCATCTCCTGGAACGTTCCTTCATCCAGGAAAACATCGATGCGCTGACGCGCGGACAAATAAAAATGATAGCCGCATTTGGAGCAAACGTGAAGATTATTCTCAAGTTCTTTCTTATAGGTAGGGGCTTCGCAGTCGGGACACTTCATCCACAACCCGGCGGGGATGTCCTTCTTTTTGACCGTGACCAGCGTGTATTTCTTGCTTCCGAATAAAGCCATAATTTTAATCCATCGTATAAACCGTCAAGCCAGACAGCACCTTGGGATAAAAATAGGTCGTCTTGGGCGGCATTTTTTCACCGTTAAGGGCGATGGTCTGCAATTGGGCGATGGGGACGGGATTCATGATAAAACCGGCGGCGGCCTGCCCCTGGTCCACCATGCTGATCACTTCATCGAAATCTTTTGTGTAAATGATGTCTTCGGACTTGATACCTGCCTTGTCAAAAACAAAATGTTTCAGGATGGTCGCGTCCAGATGTTTGTATTCCCTGGAACCTTCCTTAATGAACTTATCCACCAGCAGCTTGTTCCTCAACCGCAATAACCGCACGCCGCCTTTTGTGTATAACCCGAAAGCGTGCTCGTTTTTCCCGGCGCGCGCCAACGGGATGAGCAGTTCGCCTTTATTCGGCAGCCGGTCGATCCGGAAACATTCCTCTAGGATGCCTAGATCCGACGGGAACGACTTGACGATACGGTGCATGGGCAGGATCTGCAGGTCCCGGGAATCCATGTTCGTAAAATAGGTCATGACGTAGTTAAACGGCTCATCGCCGGTCGGCTTCTCCGTCATTTTCGCCAATTTCTGCCGGCGCAGTTCCTGGGCCACGCGGTAGCGGTGATGTCCATCGGCGATGAACAGATGCTGGTCGCCTATCGACGCGTTGATCTCGTCGATGACCGCCATGTCGTCCAGGCGCCAAAGCCGATGACCGACGCCGTCGTCATCGACAATGTCCACCAAAGGCTGTTGCGCCAACACCTTTTTCGTAAAGATCTTCTCTATTTTTTTCTGTCTATCGGAATAGCAAACAAAGATACAGCTTAAGTTGGCATTGAGGCTGCGCCAAAGTTTGAACCGGTCTTCCACCGCGTGGGCGTGGGTGTTCTCATGCGGCTTGACCTTGGATTCCTCGCCATCGCGCAAATGCATAAGGGAAATGAACCCCAGCCGGCTGTATTTCTGTCCGAGGGATTTGTATTCCTGCTTATAAAAATAAATGGCCGGCTTTTCATCCTGGATCAGAATAGAGCCGTTGCGCCATTCGGAGAATATCCTTTTGGCCCGCTTGTAGCGGTCTTCCTCAGGCGCCTCCTTGGGCAAGATAACATGCGCGAAGTTATACGGACTGCGGGCGGCAAACTCCTCGCGCTCATCCGGGGATATGACGTCGTAAGGAGGACACATCACTTTTCCCAGATCCTTTATTTTCTCGGCGCTATAACGAACCGCCCGGAATGGTTTAATGCTGGACATGGCTACCCGGCCTTTTGTTTGTTCGTGACTCTCTTTTCTCCTTCGGAGGGAATAGAAATATCCATACCCCTAAGAATCCGCCTATTGTATCGGCAATGACATCGCTGACGCCCGCTTCTCTTCCCGGAACAAAGCTCTGGTGGTACTCGTCGCTAATCCCGTACAACAATGAACAAATAGTGACCACCTGCCAAATTTTGACCGCGGGCCGCTGTTGGATGAAAGCTCTGGCTAACAAGAAACCGAAAGGCAAATATTCGAGGATATGTATGGCCTTGTCAATGTTCTTTATTTCCAGGGGCGGCTTCAGATCCGGCAGAGAAGAAGCATAAAAAATAATACCAGAATAAAGAAAGACAGGAAACCAAAATTTAAGAAATTTGAGCCTGCGGCCGGCAGGTTCCCTTCGGGAAAGAATTTTCTCTCTCGGGCTCACCCTGCCCGCCCCGCCGCTTCGTCCGCCTGAGGCGGACGGGCCGGGGAGCGAACCCGCAGGGCGAGTCGAAGGGTCTCTTGATCTTAATGGCCGCATGCGCCGCCCCCGCAACAATCTTGGGGCTTGGAACTGCTGGCCTTGGCAGATCCCGAGGATTTAGGGGAAGATTCAGGCTTGGGAACTTCTTTTCTCTTATAATCTGTTTCGTAAAATCCGGTGCCTTTAAAAATAATGCCGCTTCCCGCGCCTATAAGCCGATGTAACTTCAACTTTCCGCACTTAGGGCACTTTTTAAATTTTTTATCCACCATCGACTGCAGGACTTCAAATCCATGGCCGCAGGCGTCGCATTCATATTGATAAGTTGGCATGACTGGCTGCTCCTTTTGTAAATTAGTCACCAGAAACCAGTTGCCTCCCGCAGGGAGCCTACCCGGCAGTTACCAGACGAGGTTTTGAATTTTTATAATGTACAGGATTTTCTGGTTACTGGTTGCTGGAGACTGGTTACTTGAATACCTTCTTGATCTTCTCGCTAATGGATTCGCTCGAAGGACTAATATCTTCCCCGCTTATTTCCGCGAATTTCTCCAGCAACTTCCGCTGTTCGGCGTTCAATCGCTCAGGGACATGGAGCATCACGTGCACGTACTGATCGCCAGGGGCGCCTCTGTGCACATCCGGCATGCCCTTGCCCTTAAGCCGAAAAACCTTCCCGCTTTGCGTTCCCGCCGGGATCTTCATCGCGACCGAACCATTAAGGGTAGGGACGGAAACTTCTCCACCCAAAGCGGCCTTCACAAAATGAACAGGCAACTGCAGGTGAATATTATTCCCATCCCGCTCAAAAACGTTATGCGGCAGGACACGGATATATAAATAAAGGTCGCCGGCGCCGGCACTGCCTACTTCTCCCTGGCCGCTGACCCGCAACCGTGAAGTATTATCCACTCCCGGGGGGATATTCACATCGATCTTGCGCGTCACGCGCACCATACCTTTGCCCTGACATTGGGAACAAAATTCCGTGATCGTCTGCCCGCGGCCGCCGCAAGCCGAACAGGTCTGTTGCATGCGAAAAAGTCCGCTGGACATCACCACCTGCCCGCGGCCGCCGCACTGGCCGCACGTTTGCATCTTGCTGCCGCGTTTCGCGCCCGAGCCATTACAGGTCGTGCAATACTCGTGACGCGGGATCGTGATCTTCTTGGACACACCGTTATAAGATTCCTCAAGGGTGACTTCCACCTCATATTCGATATCGCGTCCCCGCTGAGAGCGCCGCGAACGGCGTCCCCCGCCACCCCCGCCGCCGAAAATATCCCCCAGATCGCTTTCGCCGAAGATCTGTCCAAAGATGTTCCCAAGGTCCACACCTTCAAAAACATCGCTAAAATCCGCCCCACGGAAAATATCTTCGGAAGTATACTGCTGGTCGATGCCGGCATGACCGTACTGATCGTACATCTGCCTCTTTTTAGGATCAGACAAAACGCCATAGGCCTCGGACATCTCCTTGAACTTGTGCTCGGCTTCTTTTTTCTCCGCTTCCGGCACGCGGTCAGGATGGTACTTCAAGGCAAGCGAACGGTAGGCTTTTTTGATCTCCTGCGGGGTCGCGTTCTTGGCAGCGCCTAAAATTTCGTAATAATCTTTTTTCATTCTATAAAATATTAACGCAGATTCCGCAGATTACACACAAATATCGCAAATATCTGCGAAAATCCGTGTGCACATCCGCATTGATCTGCGTTAAATTATTCTTTAGGCTTATCCGGTTGACTGCCCTACCCCCAATATGTAGAATATGGGGGCAA
>CAYIMR010000104.1:0-3977 GCA_964364455.1 uncultured Planctomycetales bacterium
TTAGTGATGTATTCATCATAAAGATCTGTTACAGGGTAAACCAGCCCGTGCCCCCCGATCCCCTTATCGCGGAAGTTGGGCCCAAGCGAAATAAATTTTTGATAAATATCGGGGTAAGAACGGTTGACTATTGTGATGTTCGGCATCGTCTTGCCGGGAACAGGTTCGCACTCCCCTTTGGCCCAGTCCTTGATAGAACGCTGCGCGATTTCGGCAGGGGTATCGTGCATTAAAGGTGTGACAACAATGTCCTGTTGCGGCTCAGGAAAATATTCTTTGGCGATTTCAGACGTCTTCCTGGCAATTTCTTTAAATGCCCCCCAATCACTTTTTGATTCCCACGCGGGCGGTACCGCGGCCTGAAGCGGATGAATAAAAGAATGCATATCTGTTGAGCTTAAATCATCTTTCTCGTAAAACGTAGCCGCGGGAAGAACGATATCGGAATAAAGAGCCGAGGAATCCATGCGGAAATTAAGATCAACCACCAGATCCATTTTTCCTATTGGCATTTTCTCGTGCCAAACCACATCCTCTGTCTTGTTCTTCGCGTTTTCTTTGGCGATTGAATTACTGTGCGTCCCTAAATAATGCTTTAGAAAATATTCATGCCCCTTCGCCGAAGATAAAAGAGCGTTTCCTCTCCAAATGTACCAAACCCTGGGGAAACTTTCGGGGTTATCAGGGTCTTCCATCGCGAACAGGAGACTTCGTTCCTTTAGTCGCTTGACTACATACGACTGGATGTCTTCAGGAGTTTTGGCCCCTTTGGCCTTGGCCTCTTCGACTAGCGCAAAATTGCTTTTATTAAATTGCGGGAAACAAGGCATCCATCCACACCTGACGGCCAATGCTTGTTTATCAGCGGTATGGCCATGAGTCATACGATGCCCGGTATTTGTAACCGGGCAAACTTGCTGGATAGCGTTGTCATAACGCCATTGGTCGGTATTTATATAATGAAACGAAGGTGCGTTCTGTAGGCGAGGCGGACCACTCCAATCAGTGCCGAAGGCAATCGGCGCCCAGGACGCGACAGGGACGAGTTTTTCTTGACCGACATAATGGTTCAACCCGCCGCCGTTTTTACCGACACACCCACAGAAAATAAGTGGCATAATAATTGAACGATAAATCAAATTATTATGATACCAATGGTTAACCCCCGCCCCGATAATGACCGAACATTTTCCTTCAGTTTTTGCCGCTGTTTGAGCCCATTGACGGGCAAAACTGATGACCAGGCTGGCACTCACTCCCGTAAACTTTTCTTGCCAGGCTGGCGTATAGACGCTTGTGTCATCCTCATAATTCCTGGGCCAATCTTTGCCTTGCCCATGAAATACGCCATACTGGGCCAGCAATAATTCAAACGCGGTGGTAACCAAGATGCCGCCTTTAGCCGTCTCGATCCTTCGCGCGGGAACTTCGCGGTAAGAAAACTTGTCATTTGTCCCCTCTGAAAAATCTGCCATTGCCACGCGCACTCTTTCTTCTTCAAAATTCCCCAGGCGAATTGACGGGTCAATCTTTTCATGAGTATGCGCATCTTCCAGTTTTAAGTTCCATTGACCTTTTTCTTTTTGCCAACGGTGCCCCACAGTCCCCATAGGAATTCTTAATTCACCACTCAGAGCGTCCTGGACAAAAAATTTCCATTCAGCATGTTCGACATTGGCTGTTTTCACTACATCCGAAGCCCTTAAAAGTTCCCCTGCCCTGTAAGCACCATCAGGTAAACTTTCGAGCTTGACCAGGAATGCGGCATCTGAATATTGTTTTAAATATTGAACGAAATAAGGTATTTGTTGATCAATAAAAAATTCTTTCAATATGACATGCCCGACAGACATCCAGAAAGCGGCGTCTTGTCCTTGATGAATCGGGATCCATTCATCAGCCGCTTTGGAGGTCTGGCTGAAGTCCGGAGAGAAAACTACGACTTTTGTGCCATGATGACGGGCTTCGACCAGGAAATGCGCATCTGGCGTACGCGTCATAAAGACGTTAGACCCTACGGTCGCTATCATTTTAGATTTGTACCAATCGGCAGATTCAGCCACATCCGTTTGTTCTCCCCAAACTTCCGGGGATGCCGGAGGAAGATCACAATACCAGTCGTAAAAAGACAAGGAAATGCCGCCCATAAGCTGCATAAAGCGCGATCCTCCCGCATAACTGATCATCGACATGGCGGGAATTGGTGAAAATCCGGCTATCCGGTCCGGCCCGTAACGTCGGACGGTATAAATATTTGCAACGGCCATGATTTCAAGAACTTCGTCCCACGACACACGGCGGAATCCACCCTTTCCCCGCGCCTCGTGATATTGTTTTCGCGATTCAGGATTCTCAACAATGGATTCCCAGGCAGTTATTAAATTATCCGGATGTTTTTTCTTGGCTTCTTTCCACAAATCAAAGAGCGCACCGCGGACCAAAGGATATTTCACCCGCAATGGACTGTAAATATACCAGGAATAAGAAATACCCCTCTGACATCCACGGGGTTCGTAAGGCGGGATTGTTTTATCAAATCGGGGATAATCGAGTGCTTGCGTTTCCCAAGTCACAATACCCTGTTTGACATGAATATTCCAACTGCATGATCCGGTGCAATTGACCCCATGAGTGCTGCGGACAATCTTGTCGTATGCCCAACGGTTTCTATAAAAATCTTCCCATGATCTTTCTTGCGGGGAAAATATATCTTTAATCCAGCTCATAAAATTTCTACCTTTCCAGATTTTTTCGAAGAAGGTTCTTTCGCGCAGGGCCTTTTCTTCTTTGATTTAAAACCCATAATAATACAAAAAATCCGCCAAAACCCCCCAAAGCCAAACCTTCCACCTTACGCATCGTTGGAGCAAATCTTATCTCAACTTTCTCAGGATGCGTCAAGAATTCCGACAAGTGCAGGGATTCTTCTTTTGAGATCTTGCGCTTTTCATAAATAGAGCGCATGATCCTGTAGCCCGCATTTTCAACCGCTGACTGAAGCACAACACCGGAGGCGCGATCTTTAATATGGGTAAGGTCCGGCCCAAGAGATCCCCCTTCATTGACAAAGTGATGACAACTAAAGCAGGCCGGGCCACTATTGAGAAAAGTCATTTGGCCGCTAAACAATTTTTGCCCTGTTTCAAAAGAAGGCGGGGGCAACTCCGCGCGGAGTTCAGCCTCAATCCTCTGTTTTTGCCTGGCAATCCGGCCTGAAACGTCCATGTCCTTCAAAAACTCAATCACCTGGGCAATATCCGGTTCCGATAACGGTCCAACATTCTTTTCCATCTTTTTGATCGCGGGCCTTAGGTCGTCGCTGCTCCACTGCGCCGCGATTATAAGATCCGGGCCGGTCAGTTTGCCTCCACCGATCGTGTGGCATCCCGCGCAACGGTAAAAGAAGTATTCCGCCGGCTTATCCGGGGCTTCAACTTCCTGTCCCCAGGAAAACGACGCCAGGCCTGTGAAGGCGCAGAAAAAAATAACAACTGAAAATCTTTTCATGTCAGAAACTGAGAGTCGTTTGAACATAACCATAGTCAGCGTCATCCGCGCTTCCGGTATCCTTCAAAAAATCACCGGCAAACAAGTGAGAATAACCGACCAGGATATCCGCGTATTTATTGAATTTATAAGTGCCGGTCAGGTCCACCTCATTACCGACGTGACTCCCGGCGCCGGCTGTCGTTGCCCGTTTAATCGTACGACCTGCCGCATAAAGGTTGTCCTTGGGAGTATCCAGGTAGATAAGGTGCAGGTCCGACTGGAGTTTAAGTTTGTCTGTCGGCTTGGCCGATAATTGGAAACGATAGTTGTTGATATTTTGCAGGCTGACAAAATCCATATAGCCGTAAAACAAATGGTTGGTCGGATAAAGGTTGTCGAATGTTCTGCGGTCGCCGTCACTTTTATCGGAATCTCCGGAAGCATAATTGAACTCAAAAGCGGCCCGGGGCTTCCAGGGATGGTCAAAA
>CAYIMR010000105.1:0-3976 GCA_964364455.1 uncultured Planctomycetales bacterium
AGGGGATCTCGGGGGTGACCGTCCTGGGCGACGGGCGCGTCGCGCTTATTCTTGATCCTAAAGTAATTCTGCAGGCTACGTAATCGTATCTCGTATCTAGTATCTCGTATTTCGTATACTGTTAAAATCAACGACGAGATACGGGATACGGACGACGGTATGCGAAATCATTCCAAAACGCAATCCGTCGGAGCTGGTTTTTCCATTAAGGCACGCGTGGCGGCGTTTTCCTGCAGGTGGCGGATGAGCGCGTCGGGGCCGACACGTCGGTGGAACGTGCCGAGGCCTTCGTCGGCCTGGCGGTTCTGTTTATAGAATTTAAATAACGTGTCGATGACGACGGACACTTGCATGCGCGGCACGGAACGCAAATACATTTTTTTGCCATCGGAGGAGATGAGCGGTTTGCCCTGGTGGCGGCCGGATTCATCGCCGAACAATTTGAATTGATAGCGATCCACTCCGGAACCAACGAGGCCGATCGTTTTTGTCGCCGGACGAAAGCACTGGCGTTCGCAGCCGGTGATGCCGATCGATTCCTTCATATCACCCCAACCCATTTTCTCCAGATCGTCGATCAAGGACGGTTCGAATTTCTCGGAATCGGTGTACGTCAGGCGGCAGGTGTCGCGGCCCACGCACGCGCCCGAATGCAGCCGCAGCGAGGAATAAGCCTTGCCGTTACGCGCGCCGTAGCCGTAACTTTTCACGGCGGCTTCAAAGTCTTTCATCGAGTCCTTCGGGATATTGGTGAACAGGACGTCCTGGTTGGGCGTGATCATGAATTCGACTGGATATTTGTTCAGACAATCGCGCACCATCGATTTTAACCGGCCGTTGGGGCTGTTATCCGCGAGGCGTCCGTTCTCGATAAAAACGCCGTAAGCTAAAAGTCCGTTGGAAGGCCGCCCATGGCGAGCCTCGCCTCCGGCGGGTTGCTCTTGCCAGCCGAAATGGAGGTGACGGTCGCCGTAATCGCGCGTGGGTTCCGGCAAGGAGAGCTTGAATCCGACGTGCGCGCTGACCTTATCACGGAAAGCGTCAACACCTTCTTTAAGAATGACATATTTTAAGCGCGCCCAAAAACGATTCTGCCGGTCCCCGTATTTTTGGTGGACAGCCACAACACCGTCTAAAACTTTCATTAATTGATTCTCCGGCACGATGGTCAATGGTTTACCGAGCGTGGCGGTCGACGGTTTGCCGTTACGCTCACCCTGGCCGCCGCCGACGTAGACCTGGAACGCGCCGACCTTGCCGTTGACGACGACCGGCGCCACGGACATATCGTGCGTAAGAAGCTCCACGCAATTGTCGGGGACAAGTTTGCCGGTCTTGGTGTCGCGGTGCACGGCGGAAAACGCGATCTTGAATTTGCGGTTCAATAAATTCGGGCCATAGGCGAAGGATTCGCTGGGTTTGCGCAGATATTTCGGGTCGATCGCGAAGATCTCGATAAAAGGGTCGACCGGCAAACGGAAATATTCGGCTGTTCTGTGGGCCCATGCGCGGGCGTTAAAGATATCGGAATAGTGGGAGAGCGGGCAACCCATCACGTTACGCGTGTTGTCCCCGCAGCCGTTAAGCGAATACAATCCTTTTTCGGCGAGGCCTTTGACGATGGGGATAACACCGGGTTTTTTGACCCAGTGGAACTGGATGTTCTGGCGATTGGTCAGACGGATCGAGGTGTTGCCTTGCGGGTCAGTTGTGTATTTCTCGGAAAGTTCATCTATTACGCGCCACTGTTCCCGGGCGATCGGCCCGCCGCCGGGGACGCCGATACGGATCAGGTACATCCATTCTTTCGGGTCGCCGGTCACGGCGCGGTTGAATTCCAGATAAACGCCGTGCGATTTAGCCAGCGCTTCGGCCTCCCAGGCCAGATCCGGCGTGTCGCTGCGGAATTCCCGGGCGAGGTTGCCGCGGATCCCATTGGAGGCGAGCTTGTTGAGCTCTTCTTTGCTGAAGTCCTGCTGGGGTGTATTAAAATTGGGAGAAAATGATTTTTTCATTTTATTTAATATTACCGTAGTGAAAGTGAAAGTCAACAGATGTTTTCTCTTGATTGCCCTCGGGCGTTACGTTATTATAATTTGCTACAAAAAACCAAACCGGCGACTAAACCATTTGTTCCCAGATTCGCCATCGCTGTCAACCCAATCTTTCGTTCGCTAACACGCTCACTACAGATTGGGATTGACCGGTGACATTTAGCTCGTGATTGTTAGGGGGCATCCATATTATCACCGAGCGAGTTCCGCAGCCGTCACTTTTTCCTTAAAGTTTAGAAGGAAAGGGACGTGCGAGGATGTTTGAGCGAATGATAATATGGCTGACCCCTAGGTTGGGAAGGATATGAATTTCAGCGAAGAACAATTGGAACGTTACAGCCGGCATATTTTGCTCAAGGATGTCGGGCTGGAAGGTCAGCAGAAAATTCGCGATGGTAAAGTGTTGATCGTGGGCACCGGCGGGCTGGGATCGCCGGCCGCGCTGTATCTGGCCGCGGCGGGAGTCGGGACGATCGGTCTGGTCGATTCGGACAAGGTGGAGTTAAGCAACCTTCAGCGCCAGGTCATCCACACCACCCCGGATATTGCCAAACCGAAAGTCGTTTCCGCCAAAGAAAAGATCGCGGCCATGAATCCGGAGGTGGAGGTCGTGACGTACCAGAAGCGTTTGACGGCGGCTAACGTTCTTGAGATTTTGGGCGACTGCGCTTATGACTTTGTCATCGACGGCACCGACAATTTCCCTTCCAAATTTCTGATCAATGACGCCTGCGTTCTCGTCAAGAAACCTTTTTCGCACGGCGGAATTCTTTATTTCGACGGGCAGACCATGACCTACGCGCCGGGCCACGCCTGCTATCGTTGTATTTTCGAAACGCCGCCGCCGTTTAACAGTGTGCCCTCCTGTGCCGAGGCCGGGGTCTTGGGCGCGGTCGCCGGAATGCTGGGGACCATCCAGGCCGCTGAGGCCCTCAAGTATTTATTAGGGAAGGGACAACTGTTGACCGACCGCCTCTTGATTTTTAACGCGCTCAGCATGTATTTCCGTACCGTTGCTTTGAACCGCAATCCCGCTTGCCAGGTCTGCGGCGACAATCCCACAATCACTAAGCCATTCGATGAGAAACAGAAGTTTTGTGAGGTGAAGAAATAGGTACAGGGTACAGTGGGAAATGGCAATATTCCCACTTGTAGCTATTCCCACCTTGTGGTATATTTGTAGCAGGTGAAAGGCCGCCCATTGAATACTTCGCAGGCGAGCCTCGCCCGCCTTGCCGAGCAAGGCGAGGCAGGTCATTTCCTTCATGAAAAGGAAATGAGGAAAAATGACGGGAGGTGGTTGTTATGCTGGAAAACAATATTGTCAGAGATTCCCACTTTGAAGAAGTGACGGAAGCAAGGGTCGATTCCAAAAACCGTATTACCTTGGGCAAAAACAAAAATGTGACAAAAGCCCGCATCTATAAGGTTTACCGTAACGCTATCGGACAAATTATTTTGGATCCGCAGGTCACCATCCCCGCTCATGAAGCGTGGCTCTACCAGAACCCCGAAGCGTTGGCCGGTGTCAAGCGGGGATTAAAAGATGCCGCGCAAGGCAAAACGGTTGATTTTGATCCTGACAAGGAATGAAAATGTTTCAGATCCGCTTAACGCAGGAAGCTCATGGCCAGTATGATCATCTAAAGAAAGACAAGGGCCTTCTGAAAAGACATAAAGCCGTCCAGAAGACACTGCAATTTTTAAAACATAATCCGCGGCATCCGGGTTTACAGACCCATAAATTTACAAGTCTAAAGGGTCCCCAAGGGGAAGATATCCTTGAGTCTTACGCCGAGCAAGATACCCCCGCTGCCTATCGTGTATTCTGGTATTATGGCCCGGACAAAAAACAAATTACAATTATCGCCATTACACCGCATCCTTGAATAAACGGAGAATGAACAATGAAAAGAATATTA
>CAYIMR010000106.1:0-3972 GCA_964364455.1 uncultured Planctomycetales bacterium
CAGCAATAATCTCGAAGTGATGATGATCATCAAGACCGAACTGGAGAGGCACTGAGCCGGCACGAATATCCTGGAATAGCAAGTTATTTTAAAGGACTGGAGGAATGCCGATGAATATGCCGCATCCGCGCCGTAAAGGACAAACAGCCATTGAATATATGATCCTGCTGGGGGTCGTGGTGGCGCTTGTCCTGATAGCGTTCAAAACACAGCTGCCCCGCATGCGAGTATCCGCCAATATTTATTTTAACCGCGCCATGCTGGGGATCATAGGGAAGCCGAACCCCTGCGGGGACGGGCTCTGCTGCTCGCCTTTCGAAGATTACGCCCGGTGCCCGCCGGATTGTGACGGCAGCGGCGTAACCGGCTGCCCGTGAACAGGATTAGAGCATAAAGGGTCAAGTCTCTGCATGACGGCATCTTGATTCAACGAACCAAGCCACTCCGGGAGTGCCGGCCCTCGGCTCCGCCGAGAGGCGAGCGCCTCAAGATAAGAACCCGGGATTTTCTAATGGTAGAATCCGTCAAAATTCTGATCGTCGATGATGATCCCGGGATACGCCTCGCCCTCCATGACTTTCTTATCCAGAACGGATTTGCGGACGTAACGGCCGCCGTCAATGGTTATGACGCCCTGGTATATCTGCGCTCTAACACGCCCCAGCTGATCATCTCCGATATCACCATGCCCAAGATGGACGGTTACGCGCTGGTCCAAGCTTTGCACCAGGACAGCCGGTTGAAATCCATTCCCGTCATTGTCCTGACCGGCCGCGGAGAGATGGTGGAACTTTTTAAAATTGCCGAAGTTTATAATTTTTTGATCAAGCCGGTTGAACCGCACGCGTTGCTGGAGATGATCCGCCTGGTTCTGGGCAAAGGAGGGTCTGCCCAGTCCCCCAACGCTGAGAATTTCATGAATAAGATCGAGAAGATGGAAGATACTCTGAGGAAAAAGAAGTCCAAGGATGCCTCGCTGAGGGACTCTTTGGATCAACTCAAAAAGATCATTAAAAAACCGCAATGATGATCCGGGAATACCGCCTGGCGGACCGCGGCGCCGTGCGTGAGATCAGTTACGTGACCTCGCTGGAAGGCCGTGCCCATGAATTCTTGGACGCGCGGGAAGCCGTTGAAGACACGCTGACGCTTTATTTTACCGATCACGCGCAGGGGTCGTGCTTTGTCGCCGAGGACGACGGCAAGGTGGTCGGGTATCTTTTGGGTACTGATGATGTGAAGGCGATGGAAAAAGTGATGGCCTTGAACATTTTGCCCCGGATTCTCCAGGGAGTTGTTGTTCAGGGGACAATTTTTCGAAGGAAAAATCTGCTTTTTTTCTGGAATTATTTTTTGGGGTTTTGCCGGGGGGAATTCCTCCTCCCGAAGGGAGCCTATCGGCGCGCGCGTTTTGACCATACGTTCCCCGCCACCTTTCATTTGAACGTTATGGAGGAATACCGGGGCAAAGGGATCGGCGCGGCCCTTGTGGAGCGCAACCTGTCATATTTACGCGGCAAAGGGATCCGGGGCGTGCACATCGGCACCATGTCGGAACAGGCCAAAGATCTTTTCGTAAAATTTGGATTTGAGGTGTTGTACCGTTCCCGCCGTGGTTATTTAAAATATATGATGGGACACGATACCCCGTATTATATCCTCGGAAAGAAGCTGTCTGTCGAAGAAAAGTAAAGGCTAAAGGATGGCCATGTCCATTGAAGGTTACGCGGCCTACGCGGCCAAAGAAAGATTGCGTCCATTCAGCTATCCCGAGCCCGGACGGATGGCCCCGATGGAAGTTTTGGTCAAGATCTCCCATTGCGGTATTTGCCACAGCGATATTCATTTGATCGACAATGACTGGCGGGTCAGCCGGTATCCACTGGTGCCAGGGCACGAGATCATCGGCATCGTGGAGAAAATGGGGACGCACGTCAGAGGTTTGAAATTTGGTCAGCGCGTCGGTGTGGGCTGGCAGGCTGGCAGTTGCGGGTATTGCGAGTGGTGTAAGGGAGGAGAAGAGAATTTGTGTCCCGATGACGTGGCAACCGCACTGGGGCATTACGGCGGGTTCGCTCAAAAGGTCATTGTGGACAGCCGTTTCGCATTTCCCATTCCTAAGGCGCTGCGCTCACAGAACGCGGCGCCGCTTCTGTGCGGTGGCGTGACGGTTTTTTCGCCGTTGCGGCGGCTGGTCGCGCGGGGGCAGAAAGTCGGGGTCGTTGGTATCGGTGGTCTCGGGCATCTGGCCCTGCAATTTGCCCGTGCCCTCGGCTACGAGGTCACGGCATTCTCGCACAGTCCGGATAAAGAAAAGGAAGCGAAGCGTTTCGGCGCCCACCGTTTTGTCGACAGTACGCGCAAAAATGATCTGGCGAAACTGACCAGGTCTTTTGATTTTATTTTGATAACCTCTTACGTGAAGCTGGATTGGCCGGCGTATTTGGCAATGTTACGGCCCAACGGCCGGCTTATTGTGGTTGGCGCCGTCAATGAACCGCTGGAGATCCCTTCAGGCGCCATCATTTCCGGCCAGAAAGGTGTCGTTGCCAGCGTGATCGGCAGCCGCCGGATGATCAAGGACATGCTTAGCTTTGCCGCGCGCCACAATATCGAGGCCCAAACGGAAGTTTTGCCCCTGGCACAAGTCAACGCCGCCCTCGACAAGGTGCGGCGCAACGAAGCGCGTTACCGCATGGTGCTGGAAGTTTCCTGAAAAAGCCAGTGTTCTCCCGTCTCCCATGGAGGAGGACATTGATTATTGATAGGAAAAATGTTAATATTGAACAAACATTTAAGGAGCAATAAAGGAAGTTTATGGCCAAGGCGCGCAAGAAAATTTTGATGGTCGATGACAACCCGGTGATACAACGATTGTACCGGCGGATCTTCGAGAACGCGGGTTATGAAGTGCAAGAGGCCTATAGCGGTGAGGAATGCCTGAGAAGCGTTGCCGAGAGGGTACCGGACATTATCCTTATGGACGTCATCCTCCCGGACATTGATGGAAAGGTTGTTGTCCGGAAGATCAACAGTGAAAAAGGAAGAGGGGAGATCCCGGTCATCTTTGTCACCAACACCCTCTCGGCCGAAAAGGACAAAGGATATGAAACCATCACCATCGACGGACGCGATTACCGCGCTTTTGCCAAGCCTATCCATGTTTCCAAACTGATCAGCGTCGTGCGCAAGGAATACAATCGGCACATGCATGGCGGCCCGCCTCCGGCGAGGCTCGCCCGCCAAGGGCGAGGTTCGCCAAAGGCGACCAAGGGCGGCCCGCCGACCCCCAAGATCGTCAAGCCGAAAACCATGCCGGAGGGCGCGAGGAGTTAAATGCTATACGTTTTTAGCGAGCTGTGGTAGAATATCGACCACAAAAAAAGGCCGCCCATTGAATATTCTGCGGGCGGGCCTCGCCCGCCTTGCCGAGCAATGCGAGGCAGGTCATTTCCTTCATGAAAGGGAATGACGAAAAATGACGGGACACGCGAATGAGCAAACAGGACAAAAACAAACCCGATATCCGCACCAGAGCCGTGCATACCGGCGTTTATAAGGATACGAGCTACAATTCGGTCACGACACCGATCTATCCAACATCCACCTTTTATTTCGACGCCTTGGGCAAGAACAAGGGATACGATTATACCCGCAGTGGCAATCCGACCCGCAGCGCCCTCGAGGAAAATATAGCGGCGCTCGAAGGCGGGGTGGGCTGTTCGGTCACGGCAACCGGCATGGCGGCCATCACGGCGGTTTTGTTTTATTTAAAACCGGGTGATCATGTGGTGACCGGGGATGACATTTACGGCGGAACCTACCGGCTTTTTGCCCAGGTATTTTCCCAGTGGGGGATCTCTTTTGATTTTATCAACATGCGGGATCTGCGGGCGGTCAAGAAGGCCATAACTGCCAAGACAAAAATGGTCTGGATCGAAACGCCTTCGAACCCGTTGTTAAATATCGTCG
>CAYIMR010000107.1:0-3958 GCA_964364455.1 uncultured Planctomycetales bacterium
CCGGCCGTCATGATCACGGACACGGCTTATTTAAGGAACAAGAACTATCACACGATGACCGATGCCGCTGCCACGCTTAATTATGAAAAGATGGCCAAGGTTGTTTTGGGCTTGAAAGAAGCGGTAGTTCGTTTGTCCAACAATGCGAATCTTACAGCAGTTCGATCTGAACGTTGATGAGTCCCCTGCGTGGTGAGGCGATCCGGGTGAAGGCTTTGTGGCTGAGATCTATCATGCGTCCTTTGCGGACGAATCTTTTGTGAGGACCGCGGTCGTTGACGCGCACGATGACGGATTTGCCGTTGTCAAGGTTGGTCACCTTGATCAATTGATGGAACGGCACGTTCCACATGGCCGCGGTCAGGGCTTGGTCGTTGAATATTTCGTTGTTGGCCGTGTGCTTGTTGATGCCCGGATCATGGCGTGAATACCACGACGCCTTGCCGAACTGGATGCTTTTCATCTGCAGCGGCAACTCGGCCACCGGCGGCTGAATTCTGGCGTAGAGCTGGCTGTGCGAGAACATCCCGCCCACGAACGCGACTAAAGCCAATATTGTGATCTTATTTTTATTCATAATGTTCTTTCTGTAACGTGAGTATTGTTTTCAAAGATAACACATCTTTTCGATTGCGCAAGGGAAAATATTTTTTGGCAAGTTCGTAACTTGTTATTTTAAAGAAGGATATATCCCTGCCCTGAAAACGTTTTCTTCTTTTTGGAAAATCGCCCACAAAAACTGGATTTTAGTAGATAAAACCCAAGACAGCGCGAAGGGTTTTTTGTGTTTTCGTCGGGAAGCATAGAACAGTATTCCAATTGTTTTCTGAAAACATCTTTTCTGAAAACATCTTCTTGTCAAAGCATTGGGGCGTAGATACAATATGGTCATGAACGTTCAATTGGTTAGATCCAGAATAGGCCATGCCGCTTTGATCAAACTCGCCCAAAAAAGTTACGGGGAAATGATCAAAGGCGTTGTCGATGTGGCCAGGGAAATTATGGCTTTGGGCGGCGAACTGCACGCCGACGCCCAGGCCGCGCTGCTGCAGGACGGGTCCCGCCCTGAAGATATTTGGGGGTTCAATATCTACGTCGCGAAGCCGCGGCGGCAACGGATGGATTACACGTCGTTTATCAATGTCCGGCCATCCGCGGGCAACCGTTCAATGGAGATCCAGGACCACGTCCTGCGAAAAAGGATCCGGATGATCGTCGATTCTCTGGTGGAATGAGATGATCGCCCCGCAACGATGGCACAAGATGTCTCTCGCCCCTGAAGTTCTGGAAGATCATTGCCTGCGGTTAAGCCTCCAATGATCCCCGTGTTTCCCAAAAGTTTTTTATGGGGCGCGGCCGCCTCGAGCCATCAGGTCGAAGGCGGCAACGTCCATAACGACTGGTGGCAATGGGAAGAGGCCCGCCGCCTGCCGGAGAGATCCGGCGAGGCGATACGTCATTACGAATTGTTCGATCAGGATTTCAGCTTCGCCCAGAAACTTTCCCACAACGCCCACCGCTTCTCGATAGAGTGGAGCCGCATCGAGCCGCGCGAAGGCGCCTTTGATGAAAATGCCATCCGTCATTACCATCAAGTCATTGATTCTCTTATCAGTAAAAATATAACGCCGATCGTCACTCTGCATCATTTTACCAATCCATTGTGGTTCGCGCAAAAAGGCGGCTGGCTGGATCCTGAGGCCACGGGATCATTCGCCCGGTACACGCGGAAAGTCGTTGACGCTTACAAAAACAAGGTGCGTTATTGGATCACGATCAATGAACCGACTGTCTTGGCGTATTATGGTTATATGCTTGGAAAATGGCCTCCGGGCAAACGGTCGCTGGTCTTGGCCATGGGAGCATTGCGCAATTGTCTGGCCGCGCACCGTCGGGCTTATCAGGTGATCCACGCGCGCCAGGAAGATGCTGCCGTCGGCATCGCGCATCATCTGCGGCCCTTTAAAGTTTGCCCGCGAACGCCGAATGTATTCTGCGCGCTCAATGTTTGGGCGCGGCATTATCTTTTTAACAGGTATTTTCTGGAACGGGTCAAAAAGGAATCGGATTTTATCGGTGTCAATTATTACGAACAGGAATTTGTCAGCAACGATCGCGCGTGCGGTCTGGGATTTTGGGGAAATAACTGCAACCTCTCTCATCATCACAGCGAGCGCGTCAATCAAATGGGCTGGGGGTTCTATCCCGGCGGGTTGCTGGAAGTTTTACGCTGGGTGAAAAAATACAATAAGCCGGTCATTATCACCGAGAACGGCACCGCGGAAACCGACGACCGCGCGCGGGCGCGGTTCATCGTCGAGCATCTCAAAAGCGTCGCGCGGGCCATTGCCGAAGGCATACCGGTCGCCGGCTACCTGTATTGGTCGCTGCTGGACAATTTCGAATGGGATCGGGGGTTCGCTCCGCGTTTTGGGCTGGTCGAGGTTGATGGAAAGACTTTGGAGCGCCGCATCCGGCCCAGCGCTTATGTTTTCCAAGAGATCATTGAAACCGGTCGGATCAAATGACTCCGGAGAAAAATTTCACACTTTTCAGCCCCGTTCATCTGGCGACCCTCGCCGTCATTTTTTTGACGGCGTTGTTCTATGTCTTCGCGGCCCGGCATCCGGGATTGAAACGGTGGGTGAAGCCGCTGAGCGTCCTTTTGGCCGTGGTACTCCTGGGCAATGAGATCATTTATATTGCGGGGGCCGTCATTAAGGGCCTGTGGCATTACAGCTGGGGCGTGCCGCTGCAGCTGTGCGACCTGGCTATTTTTGCCGTGGCCTATTCGTTGTTCCGTTACAAGCCCTGGGTCTGGGAGCTGGCTTACTTTTGGGGGTTGGGAGGGACACTTCAGGCGGTCTTGACCCCGGATCTAAGGGTGACATTCCCGGAATATATTTACTTTAAGTTTTTTTTAACCCACGGCTGTATTCTGGTGGGGGTGATTTTCCTTTCAGCCGGGTTAAAGCGGTCCATTACCTTCCATTCGGTCATTCGCGTGTGGGTGATCACCAATGTTTACGCGGTCTTTGTCGCGCTTTTTAACCGGCTTTTTCAGACAAATTATCTTTATCTTTGCCGCAAACCTTCCCAGCCGTCTGTTTTGGACTATTTCGGGCCCTGGCCCGAGTACATCCTGGGCCTGGAATTTCTCTTGATCGCCTCGCTTGTCGTTTATTACGCCCCGTATTATTGGATTTCCCGCCGCAGTGTCAACACGGAGAGTGGTAAGGCGAAGTGCGTAAAACGAAGTGTTGACAAAAATTAATGAAATGTTATATTGAGCGAGGCTGCATTTACGGCATCCCTTCCTTAATGATCCTCAGGCACCTTTAGCAAGTATTTTTGATGGCCAAAGCGATTTTATATTTGGAAGACGGCACCGCATTTGAGGGTCAAGCCATCTCCAGCGACGGAGAAAGTGCTGGCGAGGTCGTCTTCAACACGGCCATGACCGGCTACCAGGAGATCCTCACGGACCCTTCCTATGCCGGTCAAATTGTCGTGATGACGTATCCTTTAATAGGCAATTACGGCGTCAATGATGAGGACGTTGAGTCCGACCATATCTACGTCAAAGGGTTCGTGGTCAGAGAGTTCTGCCGGCACCATTCCAATTACCGTGCCACCAAAAGTCTCATCGATTATCTCAAAGAAAATAAGATTTTGGCCATTGAAGGGGTCGATACTCGGGCCCTCACGCGGCATTTGCGCGTGCGCGGGGCCATGAAGGCCATCATCTCGACCAAAGATTTCGATCCCAAAAGTCTGGCCCGTAAACTGCAGGCGTTGCCTTCGATGGAAGGCAGTGATTGGGTCAAAGAAGTGACGGCAACGAAGAAGTATGTCTGGAATGAAGGGGCAAGGGGCAAGGACCAGGGGGCAAGGTATAAAGTCGCCGCGATCGACTGCGGCATGAAGCGCAACATCCTGCGTATTTTAGAGAATTTAG
>CAYIMR010000108.1:0-3937 GCA_964364455.1 uncultured Planctomycetales bacterium
GCTCAAATCTCTCGCGCGCATTAGGCGACGACAAATCCACCGCGGTAATTTCGTGCTTGGAAACCGGCGAGGCGGCCTTTGTGCCGGCAACCTCCTCAATTCTCTTCAAAAGATAATCAAAACTCACCGGTTTTTGAAGGACATCGACAACATTGGACAAGGAAAGATTTTCTTTTTTCATTTTTTCCATATCGTAAGCTGTATTAAGAATAACCGGTAATCGAGGAAATTTTTCAAGGAGCTTTTTGGCCAACTCATCTCCTCTCATCCTGGGCATCCCCACATCCGTCATGACGACATCGGGTGTCACCTTTTTCGATTCGACAAACTCTAAAGCCTCCTGTCCGTCGGCAGCCATTATCACTTTAAACTTCTTCGATAAGACAACTTCGTAGAGCTCACGTAAACTCTCATCATCCTCGACCACAAGAATAACGGGCTTCTTCTGACTTTCGGGAACCGGCGAGGAGGAGGCGATAGCCTCGACAGCAGATTCAATGGAAGGATAATCTTTCAAAATTCTCTTATCCAACTCCTCACCATCCATGACCTTAAACATGTCCATAAGTTGTTTCGTTTCCAAAGGATCAATCCGAGGCAATTTTATGTCAAGTCTCTTTGAAACGATATCCCTGCTATATGCAAGCATAGCTACCGCTATTTCTGCCAGCTTCTTTCTATTTCCTCCATGAGTGCTTTGTGTTCCGATGGCGACCTTGGGTGATGTATTCGACCATCCCCAGTAAAAATCACCCATTGGTGTAAACATGTGGAAGACGCCGTCATTATTAACTAAAGTATATGTCTTTGATTTTGCCAAGCCCTTAAAATCATTATAATTCTCCACATACTCAAAATCGTTTCTACCGGAAAAATGGCGAACAACTTGGTCCTTCATCTCAATCATCACTGCCATTTTGGCGTCTTCGGGCATGGATGTACGCGACTCTTTTAATTGAAAAGACTCTGTTATTATCCTTCCATTTTTTAGATACTGAATATAATCAGCCAAATTCCAGTCACGTCCTCCGTCTTCACGATGAGCATTTTTAACTTTTAAGAATGCATCAATCCAGGTGAAGGCAAATTGCAAAGCATCGTCAAAGGCCTCCCCTTTCTCATTGGTTTCAAACATATGCAAAGAATATTCCGCCTGCATTAGTCTGAAACCGGGATGGGCATCGAGAAATTCCTGAACAGTCTGCCCTTCCCTGTCCGCCAATTGCTTGAGCATAACATCCATGGCTGCTTTGACCTTAGAGTGTCCTTTGGGATGAAGTTTCGCTATACCTCCAAAATATTCGACCAACTGCGCGAATTCCGATTTCATGCGGGAATCAAAATAAAAAGTTTTATTTATATCTTTATATTCATCCAGAGTAAGCATATATTCGATGACAGGGTAAAACATTTCATCGCCTAAATACAATGATCCATTTTGGACGACGCTGACCCGGTCAGAATCAAGGTCAAAATTCACAATAACCCGTTCAGGGTGATCCATAGAATACTGGATAATATTTGCATTGGAATGGGATAAAGCGGAGGCGTCCTTTCTTGATGGATCAGCCAAGCCATTTTTACTCCACGTGTCCGGCTCCTCTTTCAATACGTCGACTAAATGCTCGCCTAATATATCCTCAAAAAGGTCTCGGTATCCTGTTGCTGAACCGCCGTTAAGATTCACAACAACCTGCATCGGCAGACTGTCCAGCCACACCTTTAATCCCCGATATTTCTTCGTAAGCGCCTCCCGATACATCTTTGATGCATCTTCTCTTGTCTCTTCGGAAGCATCGAGCCCTCCTTCTTTCTCGGCCTTTCTATATTTAGCTGAAAGAATTTGCGCTTTGATTGCCTGCAACATGTCTCCATAAAGAGCAATCCCGCCGATATTCGGTTTAGCGCCGTTTGTTCCAACCTCAACATGGCTGCGCGTGACATACAAACCGCCTTGCGCATTAAGCCTGCTGATACTGCTGTAAAGATGGCCTGAAACGGTCACGCCTAGGTCAATGACATTAACACCTGTTTCTCTAAGCCCTTGAATCAGACTATCTTTAACTTCTTGCGTAGAGGGCCCATTGTCTCCGGCAATAACAAATGTATCTCCAGGATTTAAACCAACGGCCCTATCATGCGCCTTGGAGTGAAATTCCGCCGTTCCCATGGCGCGGCCTATCCATATCAAAAGTTCTCTATCCATCTGCATGGGGAATTTATCCGTTCCATCCTCATTTTTCTCGACCCCTGCCCCATCAAACCCTCTGATATCATATTCCTTTATAATTTTGCCCAGTATGTTCTCTAATGATTGATCCCTGTCTTTTTCATGAACATTTCTACGCCCTTGATCCTCCAACCGCCTCGTCGACCATTGAAGAATGCTTTTATCCTCTACCATCCCCACCGGCGAGGAGGCATACTCCGAGACCTGCTCATGCTCCGGGCCGACGGCCGATCCGATCTCGCGCAACGCCGCGGCGGCGGCCTCGCGAACAGGCTGGGTCTCACCCTTTCGTGTCAGGGCCAGCCCCAGGGCATCGACGATTCTCTCGCTGGCGGGCCTGACCTGAGCCAGCTTCCCGATGGCCTCCCGGCGCTTGGTTTCATCAGGGCTGTCTAAATCCGCGATCAACCGGTCCACCTCAACCGGCGAGGATGTTGGTTGTTTTTCCATGAATCCTTCAACAATGTCCTTGATCGTATTGCCATACGGCACGGAATCCAACTCCTCCATGGGGCGGGTGCCGTTCAAGAAATCCAACACTTTCTTTGTGGCAACAACCTTACCTAATTGGACACCCCATTGATCGAAAGAAAAAATATTGTAAATGATCCCTTCCGCCATTATCTGATTTTCGTATATGGAAATCAATTTGCCTAACGCCCTCGGCGTCATTTCATCGATAAAAATCGACGTTGTCGGTTTATTCCCAGGGAATGTCTGATGGGCCGCAAGCCAGCGTAATTCTTCCGGAGTCATTTTCCCGTCATCCAGCGCCTTCATGACTTCCTCAAGTTTGGACCCGAAAGCAAGCGCGTACGGCTGGGCCACAAAATTCGAATAAAGTTTTTCATGGTGGCCGGGCAACGGATTCTGGGTCCTCGCGATGCCGATAAAATCCGCCGGGACTATCGACGGCGACTGGTGTATCCACTGATAAAACGAATGCTGTCCATCCGTCCCTGCCGCCCCCCATAGGATCTGTCCGGTCTTATAACCGGTGATAAAATTTCCGCTCCGATCTGTGCCTTTGCCTTGACTCTCCATGAAACCCTGCTGTAAAAATGCGGGCAACGATGATAAGTATTGGTCATAGGGCAGAATCGCGTAAGTCTCCGCATTTAGAAAGTTCCGGTTCCAGACGCCAAGCAATGCCTTCAAAACCGGGATATTTTTATCAAATGGCTGCTTCCTGAAGTGCTCATCCGCTTCACGGGCCCCTTCAAGCATCTCGAGGAAATTATCAAACCCGATGAATGTCGCAAGCGTGAGGCCGATCGCGGACCACATCGAATATCGCCCTCCCACCCAGTCCCAAAAAACGAACATGTTCTCAGGATCTATCCCGAACGCTTCGACAAGGTCCTTGGCCGTGGAAACCGCCACAAAATGTTTTTTGATGGCATCTTCGCTGCTGACACCTTCCTTTCCTTTATAGTAATTTGTAACCCAATTTTTCAATGTCGTCGCATTTTGTATCGTTTCCTGGGTCGTGAACGTTTTCGATTCAATAACGATCAGCGTTTCTTCGGGATCACCGAGGGTCCTTATCAGCTCCGCTGCTGCCGTTCCGTCAACATTGGAAACAAAATGCGCCGTAATACCTGATTCCCTTCCAAATGGCTTTAAAGCTTCCGCTGCCATTTTAGGGCCGAGATCGGACCCGCCGATCCCCACATTAACCACATGCTTGATCCGTTTTCCCGTTGC
>CAYIMR010000109.1:0-3926 GCA_964364455.1 uncultured Planctomycetales bacterium
ATCGCCTGGACCGGGCATTCGGGGATGCAGGCACCGCAGTCAATGCAGACCTCGGGATCGATCACAAGCATTTCTTTATCTTCGTGAAAACAGTCGACGGGGCAAACGGTAACACAATCCGTATAACGACATTTTACGCAAGGTTCACAAACGATATGAGCCATAAGGAAGCCTCCTCATTTAAAATAGAATTGGTCGATTTACTAACACGGATATCATAATTGTGTTGTGTTTGAAATTCAAGCATATTTTTAGTTTCTACTATATAATATCCCCACTTGTCGCTGTTCTGACAGCAGACATATTATTTAACGGAAAATATAAACTATGTGGTTACTGTTATCCTTAGCCGCGGCCCTGTTCACGTCTTTAACCGACGTATTGGGTAAAAAGGTCATCGGCCGCTGTGGCGCTTATGTTGTCGTCTGGGGCATGAATCTTTTTGCCATGCCGTTTCTTTTTGCCGCGGTCTGCACCCAGCCATTGCCTGTTTTGGGGCCACTATTTTGGATGGTTCTGATGGTCCAGGGTTTTATGGTCGTTATTGCCTCGATCCTTTATTTTAAAGCTATTGAGGTCTCGGATCTGTCCCTTACCGTCCCGATGTTGACGTTCACTCCTTTGTTTTTGCTGATCACCTCACCTTTAATGCTGGGCGAAAGTCCCAGTTCTCTGGGACTTTCAGGGGTCCTTTTGATCGTCGTTGGTTCGTACGTGTTGAACATCACGCAATTGCACAAAGGATATCTTGCGCCCTTTAAAATGCTGGTCAAGGAAAAAGGGCCGCGGTACATGTTAATGGTGGCGTTATTGTACAGTGTCTGCGCCAATATCGATAAAATCGGAGTACGTCAGTCGTCACCATTGCTATGGGCAGCCGCTTTAAATGCCGTTCTGACCATTGCGCTGGGTTTGATTATGTTGCGTAAGAGTAGCCAGGTGTCGCGGCGGATCAAGGAGGGGTGGAAATATTTGGTCTTGCTGGGGATTACCAGCGCTTTTGCTTTGATCGCCAATATGGCCGCCATCCAGTTGACATTGGTCCCGTATTTGATTGCGATCAAACGGTTAAGTGTTTTTATGACATTGTTCGTTGGGTTTGTGATCTTCAAAGAGAAAGGATGCCGGGAACGTTCTGTCGGGGCATTGCTGATGGTCCTGGGGGCGGTACTGATTTCCCTGGCGCACTGATTTTGAAGAAGGTTGTATTGACTTATCAAGCAGGTTTTATATAATACCCGCTACATCACCAAGGCGAGGTTTTGAGGTTACTTATGAACAAATCATTTGATCACAAATCGGTTGAAAAAATATTTAAGACCAAGCGCGGCTCCTATACCATTTTTTCGTTTGATAAATTGGCCAGGACTGGGGTGGGAGATCCTCAAAAATTACCACTTTCGATCAAGGTTCTTCTTGAAAGCGCGTTGCGTCATTACGATAATTATCAGATCACCGCTCAAGACATTCAAACGCTCCTGCAATGGTCCCCTGTTCCCGGCCCGGCCAGGGAGATCGCCTTTAAACCAGGACGCGTGATCCTGCAGGATTTTACCGGCGTTCCGTGCATCGTGGATCTGGCGGCCATGCGCGCGGCCATGAAGCGCCTCGGCGGCGATATCCGCAAGATCAATCCCCAGGTGCCGTGCGATCTGGTCATTGATCATTCGGTTCAGGTTGATGCGTTCGGGACCAAGAGTGCGTTTAGTAAAAATGTTGTGTTGGAATTTAAACGCAATAAAGAACGTTACGAATTTTTGAAGTGGGGACAGAAGGCGTTTAAAAATTTCCGCGTTGTACCACCGGCAACGGGCATCGTTCATCAGGTCAATCTGGAATATCTTGCCCAGGGGGTTCTCAAAACAAAGGTAGGAAAAAAGACGGTCATTTATCCGGACAGCTTAGTAGGGACGGACAGCCATACGACGATGATCAACGGCTTGGGTATTGTCGGCTGGGGTGTTGGCGGCATCGAGGCGGAAGCGGTCATGCTGGGTGAACCCATTTATATGCTGTTGCCGGAAGTGGTCGGGTTCAAGCTCAACGGACAGTTGCGGGAAGGGGTCACGGCGACCGATCTGGTCCTGACGGTAACGCAGATTTTACGTCAAACGGGAGTGGTTGACAAATTTGTCGAATTTTATGGCGACGGGTTAAGCTTTTTAAGCTTGCCGGACCGCGCGACGGTTTCGAACATGGCGCCTGAATATGGCGCGACGATCGGATTATTTCCGATCGATGAAGAGACCCTCAAATATTATCGTCTCACTGGACGCTCGCCCGCGCAGGTGGACTTGATCGAACGTTATATGAAAGAGCAGGGGATGTTTTATGAGATGGGCGCAAAAGACCCTGCTTTTACGAGTACGGTTGAGCTTGATTTAGCAACAGTGGAATCGAGCCTTGCCGGCCCCAAACGTCCGCAGGATCGGGTTTCGTTGGTCAACGTCCGGACGGATTTCGAACAGAGTCTGGTCAAGCCGGTCAAAGAGCGCGGGTTCGGGCTGGCTACGCAAGCCCTCGGGAAAACCGTCGCTGTTGATGGCAGAGGGAGCATCACGCACGGATCCATTGTCATTGCCGCCATCACAAGTTGTACCAATACTTCCAATCCTTCTGTTCTGGTCGGGGCGGCGCTTTTGGCCAAGAAAGCCGTCGAAAAAGGTCTTGATGTTAAAGAATTCGTCAAAACGAGTTTTGCTCCGGGTTCCCAGGCCGTTGAGGAATATTTACGGGCGGCCGGGTTGCTGAAATATCTTGAAAAATTAAAATTCCATATTGTTGGTTACGGGTGCACGACTTGTATCGGCAATAGCGGTCCGTTGCCCGATGATGTCGCGCGAGCAATCCAGCAAGGGGATCTGGTGGCGGTGAGCGTTTTAAGCGGCAACCGCAATTTCGAAGGGCGCGTCAATCCTTATACAAAAGCCAATTATCTCGCGAGCCCTCCTCTGGTTGTAGCTTATGCCTTGGCGGGCACGGTTGATCTGGACTTGACCAAAGAACCTATCGGGAAGGACAAAGCCGGCAAGCCGGTTTACTTGCGGGATATTTGGCCGACGCAGGATGAGATCAACAGTGTCGTCAAGAAATTCGTGATCGTTGAAGCGTTCCGGAAGCGTTACAAAAATGTGAACAAGGGTAATAAAGACTGGAATGCCATCAAAGCAACGAAATCCAATCTGTATGCCTGGAATGGCAAAAGTACCTACATTCAGGAACCGCCGTTTTTTACGGGTATGTCCAAGACAATAAATCCGATTCAGAGCATCAAGGGCGCGCGGGTGCTGGTGATGGTCGGTGACTCTGTCACGACGGATCATATCTCTCCGGCCGGGGCATTTAACGCGCAAAGCCCTGCGGGGCAATATCTGATGGAACTCGGCGTTCAACCGGCTGATTTTAACAGTTATGGGTCGCGACGGGGCAACGACCGCGTGATGACGCGCGGGACATTCGCCAATATCCGCTTGCGTAATCTCCTCGCGCCGGGAACGGAAGGGTCGTGGACGATTCATTTTCCATCTGGGGAAAAGATGAACATCTACGATGCGGCGCTCAAATATAAAGAACAGAATACGCCTTTGATCATTTTAGCCGGCAAAGAATATGGTACCGGTTCCAGTCGGGATTGGGCCGCCAAGGGGGCGGCGTTATTGGGGGTGCGGGCGGTTTTGGCGCAGAGTTTTGAACGCATTCATCGCAGTAACCTGGCTGGAATGGGGGTCTTGCCGTTGGAATTTAAAAAGGGGGATTCGGCGGAATTCTTAGGGCTGAAAGGGAATGAAGTTTTTGATTTCCCCTGTGTGGACGATTCTTTAAAGCCGCGCCAGGATATCCGCGCAATCGTCCAAAGTCCTGATGGTTCCCGTAAAGAGTTTCTTTTGACCGTCCGGCTGGACACGCCTGTGGAAATAGATTATTTT
>CAYIMR010000110.1:0-3792 GCA_964364455.1 uncultured Planctomycetales bacterium
TCCTTGAACGACACCTCGACGGCTCTTTCCGGGGAGGTCAACAAACTTTTCGGGGGAAAAGACAGGACGATGATCCTTTACTTGTTCCATTCCAGGACCGGAGAACTGGGGATTTCTTCTTCGCACAAAGGCCAAACGCGCGTCAGCATCAAATCGAAGAAAGGGGACCTTTACGACCAGTCGGTCGTGCGCGCCATGCAACCGCTGTTGATCGAAGATACCAAAAGAGATTATCGTTTCGATGAAGAAAAAATGGCGGGGGAGGAAACAAGGCCTGTGCGTTCTTTGATGAGCGTGCCTTTGATGATCGGCAAGAAGGTCCTGGGGATCCTGCGCGTGGACAGCCCTCACGAGAAGAATTTTACCACTGAAGATCTGCGGTTTCTGACCACCATTGCCGACGTGGGGGCGGTCGCCATCGAGAACGCGCAATTGTACGAACGCCTGGAACAGCTGGCCATCAAGGACAGCCTGACCGGCCTTTATTTGCGCCGCTATCTTCTCGAACGCCTCACGGCCGAAGTCAGCCGGCAGATGCGCCGTAAGGGAGAGATGTCATTTCTTATGTTCGATCTGGACAAGTTCAAACAATACAACGACAAGTTCGGGCACATGGCCGGAGATATTGTCTTGCGCGCGGTGGCCATGATCCTGACTGATCTCTTCCGTCAGCCGGGCGATCTTGTTTGCCGTTACGGCGGCGAGGAATTTTGCGTCCTGATGCCGGATTGTCCCAAGGCAAAGGCCGTGGAATTGGCCGAAGAATTGCGTAAAAAGATCGCCGAACAGACCATAGTTCTACGCCGGGAGAAAACCAGGATAACCGTTTCCATCGGGGTCGCCTCTTTCCCGAAAGACGCGAGCAATCCCAGGGAGTTGATCCATAAAGCGGATTTGGCTCTTTATCAGGCGAAAGAAGAGGGCCGGAACCAGGTGTGTGCCGCATGATCGTCGTGATGCCTTTAGCCATTGTCACGTATGTCGCGCTCGTCGCGTACTGCGCCCGGAAAGCCGCTGAGGCCCTGGAGCTCAAACAACAGGACAAGATTCTCGAAGAGAGCGCGCGTTCGCAGCACCTGGCCAACCAGAAAGAATCGCTCTACGTGGAACGGTTGCGCCTGGAAAACGAGGTGCTGGAAATCCTGACGCTCTATGAGATCACCAGGGAGATCACCCAGAGTCTTGGCGAAAAGGAGGCCTTCGCGATATTTCAGAGCAAACTAAGCGACCACGTCAGTTTTACGGAGTGCCTGCTGGTGCATCCGCTCTGCGATGAGATCAATGATTACAAGAAGTCGATGGAGCATTTTCTTTTCGCGCTCCAGGGGAAAACCGGGAGGATCGGTTACCTGGTCGTCAAGGGGATGCCCCAGGAACATCATGAAAAATTCACGATCCTTGGGTCTCAGTTCGCCCTGGCCTTGCGGCGCATCAAACTTTATCACGAGATCGAGCGCATCGCGGTCACCGACAGTCTCACCGAATTGCACACGCGTCGTTACACGACCGAGCGTTTCCAAGAAGAGCTGAAGCGTTCCCAGGCGCGCGGCATGAAATTGTCTTTTTTAATGATCGATGTCGATCATTTCAAGGCCTTCAACGATCAACACGGGCATCTGATGGGCGATCAGATCCTTCGGGAGGTGGGTAAACGGATCCAGGAGAGTGCCCGTGAGATCGATATCGCGGGACGTTTCGGCGGGGAGGAATTTTGCGTGATCCTGCCGGACACCGACCGGGCCGGGGCGCGTTATGCCGCGGAGCGTATCCGTCAGGCGGTGGAGGCCAGCTCCATTAAGGCCTACGACGCCGAGGTCAAGATCACCTTGAGCCTGGGTGTTGCCACGTATCCCGAAGATGGGGCCCGGATAGAGGAGTTGATCGACAAGGCCGATTGGGCGCTCTACCGCGCCAAACGTGAGGGCAGAAACCGCGTTTGTTCCTTCGGTATTTATGATTGATTCAGCTTGAATCCCGCACCCTGTTCATGTACAATGACTCCATTCTAATACTAATATTACAAGGATAGACATGCGGTTGTGCACCATTGGGGTCGATGTCGGAGGGACGAACATCAAGTTGGGATTGGTCGCTTCTTCCGGCAGGATCATAGCTAAAACTAATTTGGTAACAAAGACTTATGCTCATCATCCCCGCCATCTGATCGACGCTCTTGTGGCGGCGATCCGCGCCCTCATCCAGGAGAATGGCAAGGCCATAAAGGATATCGCCGGCATCGGGATCGGCTTACCTGGATTGATCGATGTTTCTAAAGGGAACGTCATTTTTATGCCGAATATCCCCGGATGGAAGAATATTCCTCTGCGCAAGATCATCCAAAGCAAGTTAAGGCTCCCGGTTTTTATAGATAATGACGTGAATCTGGTCGCTTTGGGGGAATGGAAACTGGGGGCCGGCAAGGGATACAAAAATCTGGTCTGCATTACGCTGGGAACAGGTGTCGGCGGCGGACTGGTGCTTAATGGCGAGTTATATCGCGGGGAAGGTTTTGTTGCCGGGGAGATCGGCCATATCCCGCTCAATGAACAGGGCCCGGCGTGCAATTGCGGCGGGATGGGGTGTTTCGAACGCTATGTAGGCAACCGGATTTTGATGGACAAGGCGGCCGGCATATTCGGGAAGGAGAATATCCGGCCTCAAGACGTGTTCGCCTTGGCCAACCGCGGGAATGCCCTCGCCGTTCGATTCTGGCGGGAAACCGCCACGCATATCGGCAACGCGCTGGTGGGCGTTATCAATCTGCTGAATCCGCGGCTGGTTATTATCGGCGGCGGGATTGCCAATAATTACAAATTTATGGGAAAAACAATTCAGAAAGTGATCCGGCGCCGGGCGATGAAGGTTCAAAAGAATATGGTCAGGATCGTCCGGGCCAGGTTGGGCGATGAGGCCGGTATCCTGGGCGCGCATATTTTGGTAAAGGAATCCATCCTTGGACGTTAATATAATGAGCATCAGCCAAAGGCTGATCCGCCTCTGGCGGAAGAGAACGGGGATTGTGCTGATGTTGCTAGTCATGAGCATTCCCGTTTTTATTTTTGGGATCGCGTCCGCTGAAGAAAAAATACAACCGGTTGCGGTGCAACTCAATGAGGCTGAGCCCAAGGAGGAAACACCGCCGGTTGCCGTGCAGGTCACCGAAGTTCCCGCCGCAGTCGAGCCGAGCAACCCCGCCACTGGCGGGGCCACTTCCGTTGAGCTTAATGGGGACACCATCGAATATTCGATGGACGGCAACAAGGTCACCGCCGAAGGCAACGTTGTGATCTTCTATAAAGATGTGACTTTGACCTGTGATCATCTGGAGTTTTCGCGGGACACCAGCATTGCGCACGCCAAGGGAAATGTTCGTCTGCTTAAGGGAGGCGAAAGTGAAATTTCCGGCGAAGAAATGACCTTTAATTTCGCGACCATGAACGGTGATTTCGCGCCGGCATCGATCTTTGCCAATCCCTATTACGGTAAAGGAGAGCAGGTTTCCAAAATCGACGCGAACCACATCAGCATGACAAATGGATATATCACGACATGCGATCATGATCAGCCGCATTATTTTATCCGTTCCCGCAAGATCGACATCTACCCGAAAGATAAACTGGTGGCCCGCAAAGTATGCATGAAAATAGGCGGCGTGCCCGTGTTGTATCTTCCAAAGATGACACAGGATCTGACGGGTAAAAAGCCGCTTGTTACCTTCACGCCAGGTTATGACAAAGAGTGGGGGATGTTCTTGCTGACCTCCATGCGGTATGAATTGAATGACAATCTCAA
>CAYIMR010000111.1:0-3768 GCA_964364455.1 uncultured Planctomycetales bacterium
CCGTACGTACGGTGGTGTGAGAGGGCGGCGGAGGCGACTCCGCCCCCTACTCGATTTTACACTACAATTCGGTCGGCGCCGACCGAATTGACTTTAGTCGATTTCATTGCCGATACTGCGCCAGTCGGTCAGGACAGGATCGAAGTTGCGTTTTTTAAGGATTGCGATGATGTCTTTGACGGAACGCTGGTCTTTGATGTCGAATTGCGGGTCCTGTTTTTTCGCGGCCGTAACCGTGTAGCCTCCAACCGATGTGTTGGATCCGGCTGAAATGCGCGTTATCCCCAATTCCAGCGCGTGATCGCGCAGTCCCGCCTCTTCGCGCGTTGATAAATTGATCCCTATCCTTGGGAACTGAATTCTTGTCAGGCAAATGATCTTCACCAGCGTAATGTCATCGACGTCGCAGTACGCGAAATCCGTTCCCTTGATGGCGCGTAACCGCGGGAACGAGACGCTGTATTCGACACCCGGATAATGGCGCTCCATCCAGTGAAGGTGTTGATATAGAGCGTGAAGGTCTTCGGCCGTATCGGCCAGCCCTAAAAGGATCCCCAGCGAAATGTGGCGCATACCGCTTTTGGCCGCGCGTTCAGGCGTGCCCAGCCGGTAATCATGATCCGCCTTTTTGCCGGAGATGTGTACTTCCTTGTAGCGTTTGCGATTATAGGTTTCCTGGTAAACGGTGATGCCATCGACGCCGTGCGCGAAAAGTTCGCGGTATTCTTCTTCCTCCATCGGATGGACTTCCATGCTGATATTTGAAAAATGCGTTTTAGCGATTGCCGCGGCTTCCTTAAGATAATCCAGGGGCGTTGCCTGGTAGGATTCCCCGGTTAAAAGAAGGACATTCTCGATACCTTGTTTTGCCAAAAAAGACATTTCCTGGTGCATTTGTTTGGCGGTCAGCTTGAAGCGCTTGATCCGGTTATGGCTGTGAAAGCCGCAATAGGTGCAGTAACTGCTGCAAAAGTTCGATAAATATAAGGGGGCATATAGCGTGATCGTCCGCCCGAAATATTGCCGGGTCAGACGGCTGGCATTTTGCGCCAACTGTTCCGTCGATCCATGACTGGGGTCATGGAGGATATTTTTGATGTCAACGAGACTGATCATAGAGAAAGCCGGTTAAAGGCGAGGAGGGGTCGGCGGTCATTACAGGGACAGGTCGCCCGCCTACCGGCGAGGCAGGCGACCTGTCCCTGCCTAAATAGGCCAAACGGCCGGCCTCAACGGCCATCGCGAAAGCCTGGGCGATGAGCGCTGGATTTCCTGCTGTCGCCACAGCCGTATTGACCAACACGGCATCGGCGCCCATTTCCATGGCCTCGGCCGCGTGGGACGGCGCTCCCAAGCCCGCGTCGACGACAATGGGGAGGTCGATCTCATCGATAAGGATCTGTATGAATTCTTTGACTTTCAGCCCGCGGTTACTGCCGATGAGTGAGCCCAGAGGCATCACGGTCGCCGCTCCGGCCTGCACCAGGGCGCGGGCCGCGTAGAGGTCGGGATACATATAAGGAAGAACGACGAATCCTTCAGCTGCTAAAATTTCGGTTGCTTTTACGGTTTCCTGGTTGTCAGGCAGCAGGTATTTACTGTCGTTGATGACCTCGATTTTGATCCAGTTGCCATACCCCGCTTCTTTGGCCAGACGGGCGATGCGCACTGCTTCTTTGGCGTTACGCGCGCCGGAGGTATTGACCAGAAGGGTCACGTTCTTTGGGATATATTCGAGAATATTTTCGTCGTGGCGTTCGAGATCGATGCGCCGCAGGGCAACGGTGACGATCTCGGTTTTTGAGGCTTCGATACTTTGCGCCAGGTCCGTTTTATTTTTGAATTTTCCGGTTCCCAGCAGAAAGCGGCTGGTGAACATTTTTCCGGCGATCTCCAGGGGTGTGTCCAATTTTAACCTCCTCCGACAAAACTGACGAGTTCAATGGTATCGCCGTCATTGATGTGAATTTCATCCCACTGGTTTTTTTTGACAATTGTCCCGTTGACTTCGGCAATGAGAACAGCCGGGCTGGGAGCAAACCGGCCGGCCACTTCCCGCAAGCTCTGGGGCGGGAAGACCTCTCTTTTTTGACCATTGAGGATGATATGCATGGGTTCATTTTAGGATATTTTAGCGTAAAATGCAAATAAAGCCTTTTGTCCGCGCCTTTTGTCCGCGGGAAAATCGCCAATGGATCGTCAGGTGTTTCCGACGAGAAATTTAGCCACGGTATCGGGCAATATCACATGTTTGGCTACAATATTTTTTCTTGATTATTTTTCTTCTGATGCGATAATAACCGAGATTTATGCAAGGATATAGATGTCCTCATTGCGGGAATCCGATCTTTGATGAAGAAGCCCTGCTGTGCCATTTTTGCGGCGAAAGTTTGCAGCGCGCAGGGCAGGGTTTCCTGGGCAGGATCCGTTACGCGGATCACAGGATCCTGTGGTATTTTTTGGCGCTGCTTGTTTTGTGCGGATTAGTGTTTTTGTTCATAAGATGAAAAAAGAATAAATTTAATAGCAACCTACCCGAATTTATAGTATAAGGTAATTTAAGAAAATGAACAGCCCCAACAACATGTCCTTTGGATATCAACTTCTGCTGGATCTCTACGGGTGTAAAATCGGCGTTTGTGATGATTTGACGCTGTGCTATAAGTTCCTCGATGACGCTGTCATTGCTTTGGGCATGGAAAAACAATCCCCGCCGAATATTTTTCGTAGTGATGAAGTGCGTTTCCCCGACAAAGCCGGCCTTTCCGGCTGGGTGCCTTTGATCGAAAGCTCGATCGTTATCCACACGCTCACGCCGAAGAATTTTATTTCCATAGACATTTACTGCTGCCGCTGTTTTGACATCCAAAAGGCCAAGAAGATCTGCCAGGACTTTTTCGCTCCCCAGCGCATCGACGCGCAGTATATCGAGCGGGGCATGGATTATTACAAATCGGACAGCAGTTATCACACGGTTGTCGTTAACAAGACCAATACGCAATCCCCCGCGGTCACTGTTAGCCGGAAAAAAGACCCAGTCGCTCTTAGCCGTTAATCGCATTTTCCCCTTGAACCGGCCGATAGGCCGCCTGCTTTCGCGGCGAGCCTCGCCAGAGGCGGGCTCCCTTCGGCCAAAGGCTCCCTGCAGGGAGGAGGAATCCCTTCCATTTAAATTTATGCCCTACACCACCCACGAAATCCACAAGATCGAAGAGAAGTGGCAGAAGATCTGGCAGGAAAAAAAGATCTTCAGCGCCGCCATGGACTCCAATAAAAAGAAGTATTACGTTCTGGAGATGTTCCCGTACCCGTCGGGGAAGATCCATATGGGCCACGTGCGCAATTACACGATCGCGGACGTGATCGCGCGTTTTCGGATGATGCAGGGCTGCAACGTCCTTCATCCGATGGGCTACGACGCATTCGGCCAGCCGGCGGAGAACGCCGCCATCAAACACAAGACCGACCCGGCCAAGTGGACCTATGGCTGTATCGACCAGATGCGCGCGGAACTCAAACGTATGGGTTTTTCCTACGGTTGGGACCGGGAGCTTGCCACGTGTGATCCGGAATACTATCGATGGAATCAATGGATTTTTCTAAAGATGTACGAGCGTGGGCTGGCCTACAAAAAGGCTTCCCCCGTGAATTGGTGCGAGAGCTGTCAGACAACTTTAGCCAACGAAGAGGTCATCAATGATGCCTGTTGGCGTTGCAAGACGCCGGTCGCACAAAAGAATCTGGAGCAATGGTATTTAAAGATCACGC
>CAYIMR010000112.1:0-3756 GCA_964364455.1 uncultured Planctomycetales bacterium
AATGCGTGTTGATCCCCACCGCGACAAGAACAACGGCGTGCATTTCAACCCAGGCTGGATGCAAATTCGGCTGCCGGTTCTGCGCCAGCGGTATCGGTGGCTGGACAAGGAATTTGACGTGCGCGGAGATCCTCGCCCAGGTTTTGCAGGTTAAGGAAGAAGCCCTGAAGCACAAACGGCCCTTGTCGAATATCGTGTTCATGGGCACCGGCGAGCCGCTCGACAATTTCGATAATTTGTTCAAGGCGATCAGAATTATCAATGCGGAAAAAGGGATCGGCATCGGGGCCCGGCATATCACGATCTCGACGGTGGGACTGGTCCCGCGGATCAAGCAGTTGGCTCAGCAAAATCTGCAGATCGAACTGGCCATTTCCCTTCACGGGTACGACAATGAATCGCGTAATCTCCTGATGCCGGTCAACCGCAAACATCCATTCGACGAACTGATCAAGGCTTGCCGCGAATATTTCAAGGCGACGAAACGGCAAATTACTTTTGAATACATTCTCATCAAAGACGTGACCTGCACCGAAAAAGCCGTCCAAAGCCTTAGGAAGGCCTTCAAAGGAATTGCCTGCAAGATGAACCTCATCCCCTACAATCCTGTTTCAGAGTTTGAGCATAAAACCCCTTCGGGAAAAGAAATGACCGATTTCAGGGATCGGCTGGAAGAATGTGGCATTCATGCCACTATCCGTACGCCGAGGGGAAGGGATGTCGGTGCTGCGTGCGGGCAGTTACGTATCATGCACAGTGAAAAAAAATGATCGTGGAAGAGGAGACCTGATGCGCGTGACATTTGTCGCTCTAGGCTGGGAACAATTGGGTGTGAGCCTTCTTTCCGCCATTGCCAAACAGCATGGTCACCAGGTTGATCTTGCCTTTAGCGCGGCGCTTTTTAATGACCGTTATAATTTAAGTATCCCTGCCCTTGCCTCATATTTTGATGACCGTAAAGATGTCCTTTCCGCGATCAAACGGCAAAACCCTGATGTTTTGGCCTTCTCGGCCCTGACCGGGACTTACCAGTGGATGCTCGATATCGCCCGGGAAGTCAAAAGAACGCGTCCGGATGTAAAAGTGATCTTTGGCGGTGTCCACGCATCCGCCGTCCCGGAGCGCGTCCTGGCCCAACCGCAAGTGGATTATGTTTGCGTGGGGGAAGCAGACGTGGCTTTCCCGCTTATTTTAAAGGCGATTGAGCAGGGTGCTCCGGCGGCGCCCATCGTCAATACCCGTTATAAATTATCGAACGGCGAGGTTGTCCGCGGGCCGCAAACCGGTTTTGTCCAGGACCTTGATTCTTTGCCGATTTTCGACAAGTCGTTATGGGAGGACCACATTTGTGTGGATGATTGGTACCTGACGATGGCCTCGCGCGGGTGTCCGTACCGGTGCACGTTTTGTTTCAATAATTTTTTCGCCCGGCTTCCCGAGCAAAAAGCTGGAAAATATGTGCGCCAGCGCAGCGTGGGACATATGATGCGCGAATTGCGTCTGGCCAAGCGGCGGTATAAACTGCGTTTTCTGGAATTTGAGGACGATGTTTTCACTGTGGACAAGAAATGGCTCAAAGAATTTCTTTTTTGTTACAAGCGGGAGATCGGCGTGCCGTTCCAGTGCCTGACGCATCCCAAATACATGGATGACGAGATAGCGCGATGGCTTGCGCAAGCGGGGTGTCGTTACGTGCAGATGGGCATCCAGTCCATGGACGAGGAGTATAAATACGCGACGATCAAGCGCTATGAAAAGAATGAAGATGTTGAAAGAGCGATGGAGGCGATGCGTAAGTATAACATTCGCGTGAAAGTGGACCACATGTTCGGCCTTCCCGGAGAACCGCTGGAAGCCCAGGAAGCGGCGCATAAGCTTTACGTCAAGTACCCGCCTTACCGTATCCAGACGTTCTGGACGAATTTTCTGCCGGGAACGCATATGGTTGCGCAGGCCAAAACGATGGGGCTCATCACCGATGAGGAGATTGAGCGTCTCAATGACGGCACGGATTTTGATTTTTATCGCCGGAGCACCAAGGCAGGCGATCCTCAAAAGGTAAAATTTTACAAGGCTTACGAAGTTTTTTTCAAACTGTTCCCGGTCTTGCCGCAGTTTGTGCGGCAAAGAATGCATCCGAAGATATTCCTGCGCTGGCCCGCGTGGCTGTGTTCTCTGACGAGTTTTATGGCGGACGCGCTGATCGGCCTGGTGTCACGAAATCCGGACCATATCACTTACGCTAAACATTATTTGTACCATGTCCGGCGTTCGGTCCTTGGCCGGATGGGATGGAAAATTCCCGCGCCGACCCGCCTGCGCAAGGACAATATAGCTGCGCCCGGCGCCGGGGTCACTGACGAAAAATCCACCGGCATTTGTGTGCCAGAGGATGTTTTGGTGCAAACACGATGATGACCGCAAAAACAATATCCGACCGCATGACCTGGTTCCTGAAAAACAGGCCTTTCAGCATTCTGGTCATTTTTTTATTGACCTTGATCGTTTACAGCAACATATTTGCTAATCAGTTCCTGATGGATGACTGGGATTTTATCGTGGACTGGCCGCTCATCCAGGATTGGAAGAATTTTCCGCAATTTTTCATCGGATACGTTCCTCCCGCGGGGCAGGAAGGCATTTACTCGCCGCTCAAGACGTTGTTCCATGCCATCAATTATTCTCTCTTCGGGCTGAACCCGCTGGGCTATCACGTTGTGTCGCTCCTTGTCCATCTGGTCGGGATCTTTTTGGTCTATAAATTAAGTTATCTTTTTATCAAAGATGAAAAGGTCGCGTTCTTTAGCGCGCTTTTATTCGGCCTTCACCCGGTCCATGTTGAGCCGGTGACCAGCATGACGGGCAGCGTTGATCTGATCGGCGTTCTTTTTATGTTTTTGGCATTTTATCTTTATGTGAAGGCGCAGCGGGGCGAGGAGGGTTTTAACAAAAAACTTTATGCCTGTTCTTTGCTGACCGCCTTTTTATCCATCTTCACGCATGAACTTTGTTTGTCTTTACCGGTCTTGCTGCTTTGGTATGACCTTTGTTTCACGCGCAAGGAACTATCTTGCCGGCAGATGGCTTTGCGGGTCGCGCCGTTCTTTGCTATCGCGGTATTTTACGCTTTGTGCAAGTTCCTGGTTTTGGGTTCGGTCATCCGCGGGCAGTATATCTATGACAGCTTTTATCTGACCATGCTGGTCATGGTCAAGGCGCTGGCCAAGTACGTGGTGATCTGTTTCGCGCCGACGATCTTGACACACAACCAGATCATCGCGCCGGGGATATCTTCGTTCGATCAGAGTGATTTCGACAAATTCGCCGTGTTGTCCCAATCTCCCCTGGAGGTGCGGACCTTTCTTTCTCTGGTATTGCTGGGCGCGATCGCGTATTTCGCGTATCTTAAATTTCCCAAAGAACGCTTGATCACTTTTTGCGTTGGCTGGTTCTTTATTTGTCTTTTACCGGTTCTTCAGATCATTCCCAGCGGCGTTTATTTCGCCGAGCGATATCTTTACCCGGGGACCTGGGCGTTTTGTCTGCTTTTGGCATTCTATTTGTCCCGCATGACGCAGGCGAGGGAAAAATTTTTTGCACGGACCGGCGTTATTTTGTTGATATGGGCATGCCTGGTATACACCGCGCGCGGATGGATACGTAACCGGGACTGGAAGGATGAAGTTACTTTTTATGAAGCGGCCGTGCGCGCCAATCCCCAAAGTGCTTTGATGCACAACGACCTTGGGATCATTT
>CAYIMR010000113.1:0-3735 GCA_964364455.1 uncultured Planctomycetales bacterium
AGCCGGTGCGCGATGGCGATGACGGTCCGGCCCTTCATCAGCCGGTCCAAAGCTTCCTGGACGTAACGCTCGGACTCGGAATCCAGTTGTGACGTTGCCTCATCCAAAATCAGAATGGGTGGATTCTTAAGAATGGCCCGAGCAATGGCTAGGCGTTGCTTTTCTCCCCCGGAAAGACGAAATCCCCGGTCTCCGATCAGCGTATTATACCCGCTGGGCATTTTCACGACGAACTGATGAGCGAACGCCATCTCTGCCGCGGCCTGGATCTGCGCGTCCGTCGCTTCCGCATACCCATACGCGATATTGGCCATGACCGTATCGTTGAATAAAATGGTTTCCTGAGTAACGATGCCGATCTGCTTGCGTAGCGACCGTAGCGTAACATTGCGCACATCGATACCATCGATCGTGACAACACCTTTGACGGGGTCATAAAAACGCGGGATCAAATTGACCAAAGTCGTTTTCCCGGTCCCGGTCGGCCCCACAATGGCAACGATCTCTCCTTTGCAGACTTCAAGATTGATGTTTTTAAGAACGATCCCCGAATTTTGCGCGTAATGAAAATCCACATTTTTGATCTCAATGGATCCTTTCAACTCGCCGATGGCAATGGCATTGGGTTTTTCTTTGACAGTGATCTGCGCGTCCAGCACATCGTAAATACGTTCATTGGCCGCCAATGCCTGCTGAATAAGCGCGTGAACGTTGCCTAATTTCTTGATCGGGCTGATGATCGACATAATCGAACCAAAAAACAGAATGAACACACCGAAGGAAAGCCCGCCGCTCATCACGACCTTTCCCATCCACAAAATAACAGCGACGCCACATAACGCGCCAAACATTTCGGTAATAGGCGGGATAACGACCAGCCGTTTGATGGACTTCATCCGGAGCTTGTAATAGTCGTGGTTCTTCGCTTTAAAACGGTCTTTTTCGTATTGTTCCGTGCCGAACGCTTTGACCAATTTGATGCCGGAGATCGTCTCAAGAAGCAAAGTGTTGATATCCGCCATTTTTTCCTGCGTGCCTTTTGAGATTTTACGCAAGCGCCGACCAATCTGGGCCATCGGGATGCCGATCAACGGAAAAACAACGAGCATGAGAAATGCCGCCTTCGGATAGATCGAGAAAGCGATCGTTACAAAAAGTAGGATCATAAAGCTCTGCCGGAAAAGGTCCGTCAGGCCGTAGGAAACGGCATTTTCAACGACATTAACATCATGCGTAATGCGCGAGATCAATTCACCGGTGCGCTTTTTACTGAAATAATCAAGAGAGAGATCCTGGATCTTCGCATACAGCTGGTAGCGGATATCCCGCATGACCGCCTGTGAAAGATCGCTCATCAGATACTGATAGCAGAAAACAAACAGGTTTTTGATCAATAACGCGATGATGACAACGAACGGGAAAATCGTGAAGAGCGCCTCCGGTGTCATGCTATTAAGTCGCTCGATGAAATTCGCGATAAATGCCGGAAGTTGGTTGGGAATAACAATGGGCTTGTTATTGAAGATCCGGTCGGTCATGGGAACCAGCAGAGAAAGCTGGAATCCTTCAAAAAAACTCGAAACGAGCATGGTCGCGACCGCCACCGAAAAAAGACGGGTATGCCCTTTCAAGAATTTTAAAAGTTTGAGGTAATTCTTCATAACTTTAACAATTTAAGGCAGTTAAATGCTTCATGTCCGTCAATCTTGTGGGGGGAATATTAGCATACCGTTTGACTTTTGTCGAGGCATTTGTTATAGTGCTCCCTACCATGAAAAGAATTCGGATCGCGATTATCGGCATCGGGCACTTGGGCGCGCGACACCTGAAGGTTTACAGTGAAATACAAGATCAGGCCGAGCTGATCGGCGTTTGCGACATTCAAAAGGAGCGCACCCTCAAACTCGCCGAACATTACCATGTCCCCTTCCACGAGGATTACCGACAACTGGTGGGCAAAATCGACGCGGTGAACATCTGCGTTCCAACCTCACTACACCACGAAGTCGCCCGGTTCTTCCTCCAAAACGGCGTGCATGTCTTTATCGAAAAACCCATCACCTCAACCGTTGATCAGGCGCAGGAACTCATCGACCTTGCCAAACAGAAAAAACGAAAACTCCAGGTTGGACACATCGAACGCTTCAACGCCGCCTTTCAATCTATCAAACATTTTACGCACAATCCCCTTTTCATTGAATGCCACCGCCTGAATAAATTTCCCAACCGTTCGCTGGACATCGGCGTCGTCATGGATCTGATGATCCACGATATCGACATTGTCCTGGGGCTCATTTCTTCCCCCATTCGGCAGATCCACGCCGTCGGCGCCAGCATCCTGACGCCGCTTGAAGATATCGCCAGCGTACGGCTGATCTTTGAGAACGGATGCGTGTGCAATCTGACGGCGAGCCGCGTTTCGGAAGACGTCATGCGCAAAATCCGTCTTTTTCAGGAAAATACTTATATCTCTCTGGATTATGTCAAGCAGGAAGCGTACATCTACAAAAAACACGATCATCAAATTCTCAAACACAGCCTCCCCATTGAAAAGGAAGAGCCGCTGCGCAAAGAACTGGAACATTTTTGCGAATGCATCCGGGAGGACAAAACTCCGCTCATCTCCGGCAAGGAAGCCCAAGAGGCCCTTAAAGTCGCCTCGGCCATCACCCAGCAAATATGGGACAACCGCAAAAACATTTCATCATCGTAGCCGGTGAGGCCTCAGGCGACGTTCACGCCGCTCATCTGGTCGATGAACTTAAAAAACTGGACCCTTCCCTTACGTTCTCCGGAGTCGGTGGGCCGCGCCTGCAGGCAAGCGGCGTTGAGCTCTACAAAGACATTTCCTCATTGGCGGTCGTTGGCTTTGTTGAAGTCCTTAAAAATTACGGCAAGATCCGTCGTATCTTCGACCTGATCCTAAAAAAAGTCGATAAGATCAACCCTCAAGCGGTCATCCTTGTCGATTATCCCGGATTTAATTTACGATTGGCCAAGGAAATCAAAAAGCGCAATGTCAAGGTCATCTATTATATCAGTCCCCAGGTCTGGGCATGGAAAGCCAACCGCGTCGAACAAATCCAGAAATATGTGGACAAAATGCTGGTCCTGTTCCGCTTTGAGCAGGATTTTTACGCCCGGCGCGGCGTCCGGGTGGATTTTGTCGGGCATCCTTTGATGGACGCCCTCAATACGCCAATAGACAAAAATAAATTTTGCCAACGACACGGGTTAGACAGGGAAAGACTGACGATCGGCCTGCTGCCTGGATCACGGCAAAATGAAATCAACACACTTCTGCCGATCATGCTTAACGCGGCGGATATATTGCATAAGGAATTTGCCCCGATCCAGTTTCTGCTCATGAAAGCGCATACGATCGAACGTTCCCTGCTGAAGCGTTATTGCCGCAACGCGGTATGTCAACCCAAAATCATTGAAGCCGAAACTTACGAGGGGATCAACGCCTGCCATTTGTGTATCGTCGCTTCAGGAACGGCGACCCTGGAAACGGCCATCCTGGAAAAACCGATGGTCATCGTCTACAAAACTTCGTTTTCTACCTGGCTGATGGCAAAACTTCTCGTGAAGATCCCTCATATCGGACTGGTCAATGTGGTGGCGGGTAAGAAAATCATTCCGGAATGCGTCCAGTTCCAGGCCACACCGGAACATATCGCGTCGCAACTGCGGAAGATCATCACGGATGAGATCAGGATCGCGGTTATCAAG
>CAYIMR010000114.1:0-3731 GCA_964364455.1 uncultured Planctomycetales bacterium
CAGCTCAACGCTGTTTTTGACCAGGCCTTCCAGGACCGTAACGCACGCCCTTATTTCTTCTTCAGAATATTTCGCTTCGGCTATTTTTTCGAAGTTATGCATAAATCAAAATTTAATCGTACACATTCTTTCTGTGACCGACCCGGGCGACGATGATCAGGATTTCTTCTTCAGCAACCTTATAAATAACCCGAAAATCCCCCACCCGATAGCGCCACAATCCTTGAAATTGACCCGCTAAGGGCCTGCCCAACTCTTTAGGATTTTTGGCGAGATGCTTCTCGATTTTATTGAGAATGCGCTTGCGGGCCGGCCGGTCAAGCCGCTCCATGTCCTTTTGCACGCTGTCCAAATAGAAGATTTTATACACCTAAACGCTTCCTTAGTTCCTGGCTGGTGAGGACTTTACTCTTGGGATCATTGAACCGGTCTTTGGCGATCTGACAATCTTCATATTCCGCGAAATATTGTTTCAACGCTTCCTCCACATAAAATTTCTCGGTTCGATGCGTTCCTTGCGCCAGCCGGGCCAGCTTCACCACCAGAGATCCTTCTAGGCGGAATGCCTTTAATACATTCATCGTCGCTCCTTTCTTACGGACTTCGCTGGGTCACTTACGCTATAAGTATAACATTGTATAACAGTGTAATCAACAGATAAAACTGACGTTTTTGGCTCAACGGTCTTCGGCAACGATCAATAATATTTCACCTTCTCTTTAGGATCGTGCCAGGGGATGATGGTCACATCGTCCTTGCGGATAAACACGTCGCCCTCATCGCTCACGTTCCATTCGTGAAAATGTTCCGGATAGACCACGATCTCAACCAAGGGCAAGCTGCGCATATCTTTGGCCATCTTATCCAGATGCTTTTGGAAAATAGCAACGTCCTTTTCTTCTTTGACGAACACAAAATGCGCCTGGCGGTATTTCTTAAAGAGCTTCCCGATCTTGGGGACCGACACCTGGCCCACCTCGGCCCAGAAAACCATGGTCCCGTCATAAGCAAGCGCGTTCAAGTCCGGCTGAAAACGGTCCTCGAGCCTGGCTTCAACGCGGATGGTCGGGTATTCCTTATGATAGAGCGCGTAAACCAAGGCCTTCGCGAAAGGCTGAAACTCTGACTCGTGAGCGAGTTTGTTAAAAACTATCCGCTTATCTTTAAAGCGAAACGTGTACTTGCGATTATGTTCGGCCATGTCTATTGCTAATTAGCGCTGTTGATCCAGTTGCTTAAAGTGCGCACCAGGACCTGCGGCAGCCAGACGTCTTCCCCGGGTTGGTTTTTAATACGCCGCTCGTTGATCTCCAAATAGATCGAAAAGATAACCACGTACAAAAACAGAATGACGAGTTTATGATTAAATCGCCGGCCGGTGAGTTTTTGCAGCGCGTACACAAGCGCCGGCACCGATAAGATAACCACAACCAGCACGACCGCTTCCTCCCAAAACATCCAGCTCATGCGTCAGCCCTGGCTGAGTTAACAGACACGCGCATTACGTTTTTTAAGCATCTCGACTAATTTTTTGACGTCCTGCGAACGGTGTTTGGGGCACACCAAAAGGGCGTCGGGGGTGTCGATGATGATCGTGTCTTTAAGCCCGATTGCGGCGACCAGTCTCCTGTGCCCTCCCCGCAGGCCAGAGGTTCCTCCCGCAGGGAGCCTCTCGGCCTGAGGGGAAGAGCCCTTGGCCAGAATCAAGCTGTCACGGCAATCCAAAGACAAAACATTGCCTTTGACGCTGTTGCCTTGTTTGTCCTTGGCCAGGATCTCGGCCAGGGATTCCCAGCTCCCCAGATCCGACCAGCCGATGTCGGCGGCAACGGCGGCCACGTTATCGGCCCTTTCCAGGATCCCGTAATCAATGGAAATGGCGGGCAGTTTAGGCCACGCTTTTAACATATTCCCGCGCGCGGCATAGATCAATGGCAAATATTCCCGGAACGCCTCAAGGATCGTTTCGGTCTTCCAGACGAACATGCCGCTGTTCCAAAAAAAATCTTTACGCGCGACAAAATCTTTGGCCCTCGCCAGATCAGGCTTCTCGATAAATCGCTCGACGCGCAAAATACCGCCGGCTTTTTTAGTTTTCAGATACCCGTAGCCGGTCTCGGGACGCGTGGGGACAATACCAAAGGTAACCAGTTGATCTTGCCGGGCAAGCCGGACCGCTTTATCCAACGCGTTTAGAAACGCGCGCGCGTTTTGGATCAAATGATCGGAGGGCAAAACCGCCATGACCGCCCGCGGATCGCGCGCGTGAATGCGCGCCGCGGCCCAGAGAATCGCCGGGGCGGTGTTTTTGCCTTTTGGTTCCCAAAGAATCTGCGCGGCACGGATCCCCAGGCCGGAGGCGTGGCGTTTGATCTCTTTTTGATAACGGCGGTTGGCAACGATCCAGACGTTTTCGGCAAGCACCTTTGGCGCGACGCGGCGGATCGTCTGGCGCAGCAGGCTTTCTTTGCCAACGAGAGTCAGAAATTGCTTGGGCCGGTTTTGCCGGCTCACCGGCCAAAACCGCGTGCCGGAACCACCGGCCAAGATGACGGCGTGTAAATTTGATTTAGTGTCCATATACGCTTAGGTTAGAAAATGTTACAAAATGTTGAAAAAGGTTTCAAAAGGATCTAAGTTGCTTAATGTTACCTTTTGCAACTTAAGAACCTATTCCAACCTTTTCTAACCTCTTCCAACCTCTTCCAACCTCAAACAATTTTTTCTTTCACTCTTCTCCCCGTCTTATATCTCGCCCCAAACCATTTCGCCGGAAACCACCAATATTTGCGGTCGATACTTTTTTTGTCTTCCCGGCTCAAGGGATGCGCCGCGATCCTTTCTTCCATGGCCTTCGGATGCGTGCCGAAATAAACCGGGAACCGGCTGAGGTCACCGTACGAATATTCTTTGTCGCTTTCATGCTCCGCCAACGACACAAAGCCGATCCCGGCGGCATTAGCCCGGCGCCGGGCCATCACTTCCCGCGGCTGTACCCAGCCGTAATGGTAGACAAAACAGCCCGTATTCTGCCGGCGCAGTTCCTGGCCGTCTTTACGCTTAAATCCGTACGCGTCGCCAAAAGATTCGATCATCCCGTTGTTACGGATGATCCTGTCCTGCTTCTGGTACCAGCCGTGATCGATGCGATAACGATAATAGCTGCCGTAAAAATGCAGCCACTGAAAACGCAGCGCGTCAACGGCGGGGTCATCCTGGTAACGCAGCATCGTTTCTTTTAATTTCCCCAGATCATCTTCGTGGACCACTTCATCCGACTGCAGATAGAACGCCCAATCGCCGCGGCAAGCGTCGAGCGCCAGATTTGTCTGGTACGACAAAACTTCGGATCTCTGCGACATGTCCCATTCATTCCCGATGATGCGGACCTTTTCACTGCCGATGGACTGGACCAGATCGAGCGTCTCATCTTCGGATTCCCCGACGTTGACGATGAATTCATCGCAGATCGGCAGGATCGAACGGATGGATTCCACGACCGGATAATTGTATTTGACCGCGTTACGGACGATTGTGAACCCGCTGACTTTCATAAAAGGTCACCACGTCTCAAGGTCACCACGTCACCAATCACCATTGTTTTTACGGGTGACGGGTGACTTTGTGGCCTGGTGTCTACTTTAAGTTATGCACTTCTTCATACACCTGCAATGTTTTTCGCGCCATTTCCTTGTTGTCGAACCCCTGCGCCCGCGCGAGGGCCTTGTGCT
>CAYIMR010000115.1:0-3709 GCA_964364455.1 uncultured Planctomycetales bacterium
GGCGCCGTCAAATATCTGCACACGGTCATCGCCGGCAACGGCACGGCCAAGAAAAGAACCATCCTTTCTCCGGAACTCGTTGTGCGCGAATCCTGCAGTTCCCCTAAGAAATAAAGTTTCTTATGTAGCGGATAAACCACCCCGGAGATTAAACCTTTTCTTCCAAGATTCGCCATCGTTGTCAACCCATTCGACTTCGCTCAGGGTTGACCTACCACTTTCTGTTCGTGATCATTAAGGTTTAGCCGTATTATCACCGAGCGAGTTCCGCAGCCGTCACTTTTTCTTTAAGTTTTTATTTAGAAAAGAAGTGGCGTGCGAGGATGTTTGAGCGAATGATAATATGGCTAAACCTCATCACAGGGCGCTTGGTTTGAGGCAGAAGAGTTCAAGCAGTAGATTGACAAAACGCGGGTGGAATGTTAGATTTGAGTGCTATGAATAAACATTATGACGTCATTGTTATCGGCGGGGGACACGCGGGGGTTGAGGCCGCGTTGGCGGCGAGCCGTATGGGGTGTTCTACTTTGATGACCACGCTATTTTTCGACACGATCGGCCAGATGAGTTGCAACCCGGCCATTGGCGGCGTCGGCAAGGGTCAGCTTGTTAAAGAGATCGATGCCTTGGGCGGCGAGATGGGTTTGGCGGCGGACCGTACCGGCATTCAATTCCGTCAGCTTAACGCGTCCAAAGGCCAGGCCGTGCGTTCCTCGCGCTGTCAGTCCGACCGCAAGCAGTACAAGTTGTACATGCAGAACGTGGTGCGCTGGCAACAGAATCTTGAAGTTCTGGAAGACGAAGTCGATGAACTGGTCGTTAAAAATAGCAAGGTATGCGGGATCAAGACAAAAAATCATGGCGCGATTTCCTGCGGCACCGTCGTTATCACGACCGGAACGTTTTTGAAAGGCCGCATCCATGTTGGGAAGCAGATCACACCCGGCGGGCGCGTGGGAGAACCTGATTCGACACGTCTCGCGCAAAGCCTTGAAGAATGTGGATTCCCGGTGGTGCTCTTTAAGACCGGCACGCCGCCGCGGCTCGATGGCAAAACGATCGATTTTTCCCAGCTTGAACCGCAACATTCCGATGAACGTCCCGTTCCTTTTTCATTTCGCACGCCAGCTATTCCTCCAAGCCAGAAATTGATCCCCTGTCATATCACGCATACGAATGAACAGACCCACGCGATCATTCGGGGCAATATGCATCTTTCGCCGATGTATTCGGGCCAGATCCAGGCGACCGGCGTGCGGTATTGCCCGTCCATTGAAGACAAGTTAAAGAAATTCGCCGACAAACAGCGTCATCAGATTTTCCTGGAACCTGAAGGCCTCGACACGGATGAATATTATCCCAACGGCATTTCGACCGGCCTTCCGGAGGATGTGCAGGAGAAATTTGTCCGTTCTATCAAAGGACTGGAGAATGTCAGAATCGTTCGTCCCGGATATTCCATCGAGCATGGTGTGGTGCCGCCGACCGAATTGACGCTTTCGCTGGAAACGAAAAAAGTCAGCAATCTTTTTCTGGCCGGGCAGATCAACGGCACGACCGGATATGAAGAAGCCGGCGCGCAAGGGCTTATTGCGGGCATCAATGCCGCTTTGAAAGGGGAGGGAAAGGATCCGTTGATTTTAGGCCGCCACGAATCCTACATCGGCGTTTTGATCGATGATCTGACCACCAAAGGCACCGAGGAACCGTACCGGATGTTCACCTCTCGCGTTGAATACAGATTGATCGTGCGCGAGGACAATGCTGACCGGCGCCTGGCCAAGTATGGATATGAGCTGGGCTTATTAAGGGAAGGCGCGTATCGCAAGGTCGAAGAGAAGCATGAGTGGATCAATAAAGAGATCGAGCATTTAAAAACAGTGCGGATCATGCCGGGGACGGACTTAGACCGCGAACTTGAGCGTTGCAACAGCAGCCCTTTGAGACAGCCGACATCCCTTAGCGACCTTTTAAAACGTCCCGAGGTTACCTACGCCATGATCGCGCCTTATGACGGCCAGCTCAAATCCGCCACGTCGGAGATCATAGACCAGGTGGAATATGAGATCAAATATGAAGGCTTTATCGCGCGTCAGCTCAAAGAGGTCGAACGCTTCCGCCATGTGGAGAACATCAAGATCCCTGTCGATATCGATTATTCCCATATCCAGGGCCTTTCCATCGAGATCCGCCAGAAACTCAAGCAGTTTTGTCCAGCGAACTTAGGGCAAGCGCACCGGATCTCCGGTGTCACTCCGGCGGCCATATCCATTTTGATGGTCTATCTGCGTAAAAAGAGCCAGGAACGTCAAAAAGCCAGGGCGCCGCGCCGGTCATAGGAATTCGTTGACTTCTTTTTCAGGACGGTGTTATAATCTCTGCAATCTCTGCAAAACAATCAATGGAGGAACAGATCATGGGGATCAATACAGCCGAAAAAATCAAGATCGCTAATGACATCACCGAGCTGATCGGAAATACGCCACTGGTTCGCTTGAACAAAGTGACCGAAGGATGCGTTGCCGAGGTCATCGCTAAACTCGAATTTTATAACCCCATGAGTTCCGTCAAGGACCGTATCGGATTAGCTATGATCGAAGCCGCGGAAAAAGCGGGCAAGCTCACGAAGGGCAAGACGATCATTTTGGAGCCAACCTCGGGTAACACAGGGATCGCGCTCGCGTTCGTCGCCGCGGTCAAAGGATATAAATTGACGCTGACGATGCCGGAAACAATGAGCGTGGAAAGACGTTCTCTTTTAAAAGCCTTGGGAGCCAATCTGGTATTGACCCCGGGGCCGGAGGGGATGCGCGGGGCCATCAAAAAGGCCAATGAGCTCGCCGAATCTGATTCAAACTATTTCATTCCGCAGCAATTCCAAAACCCGGCTAATCCGGAAATCCATCGTAAAACGACCGCTGAAGAGATCTGGAACGATACCAGCGGTAAGGTGGATTTTTTGATTTCCGGTATTGGTACCGGCGGAACTATCACTGGTGTTTCCGAAGTCATCAAGAAACGCAAGCCGAGCTTTAAAGCTGTGGCCGTTGAACCTAAAGGTTCTCCGGTCCTCTCCGGCGGCGCTCCCGGACCGCACAAGATCCAGGGCATCGGCGCGGGATTCGTGCCGGATATTTTAAATACCAAGATCATCGATGAGATCATTCAGGTCGATAACGACGAAGCTATGGCGTATGCCAAAAGATTAATGCGCGAAGAAGGCATTGTGGCTGGGATCTCCTCCGGAGCGGCGCTTGCTGCTGCTTTGCAGGTCGCCCGCCGTCCAGAAAATAAAGGAAAGATGATCGTGGTTATCCTTCCCGATACCGGGGAGCGTTATTTGAGTACCGATCTGTTCGCGGAGTTTAGAAATTAAGTTACGAAGTTAAGTCAACAAAAAGAGCCGGCAGATTTTTGCCGGCTCTTTTGTTTCAGAGCGCTTCGTTCTTGATCTGGCGCCAGTCCGTAAAGACCGGGTCGAAGTTGCGCTTTTTAAGGATTGCGATGATGTCTTTGACGGAACGATGGTCTTTGATGTCGAATTGTGGGTCCTGTTTTTCCGCGGCCGTAACCGTGTAGCCTCCCACCGATGTGTTGGATCCGGCTGAAATGCGTGTTATTCCCAATTCCAGCGCGTGATCGCGCAGTCCCGCGTCTTCGCGCGTTGATAAATTGATCCCCACTCTTGGGAATTGAATTCTCGTCAGGC
>CAYIMR010000116.1:0-3694 GCA_964364455.1 uncultured Planctomycetales bacterium
GTCGCCAAAACGATTACCAGCGAAGAAAGAAAACAACTCGTCCAAATTTCCAAAAGGATCGCGGGGAATGCCAGCGACACGACCAAAATTTGCCGCAAACTCGCCGACGCAGTCTTGGCCGGAGTGGCGTTTCACCACGCGGGGCTCAAACCCAACCAGCGGGAATTGGTCGAACAAAATTTTAAAAGCAATCTCATTAAAGTGATCGCCTGCACGCCAACCCTCGCGGCCGGGGTCAACCTTCCGGCACGCCGGGCGATCATACGCGACTGCAAGCGTTACGAGAACGGTATCGGCCAGGCCTACATCCCCGTTTCCGAATACAAACAATGCGCCGGGCGCGCGGGACGCCCGCAATACGACGATTATGGCGAAGCGGTCCTCATTGCCAAATCGTACTCTGAAGCTAACACGCTTTTAGAAAAATATGTGCAGGCCACGCCGGAACCGGTCGTTTCCAAGCTGGGCGACGAACGGGCACTGCGCGTCCACATCCTCGCCTCCATCGCCGGCGGGTACGTGCACGACGTCAAGGGCATGCTCGATTTTATTCAGCATACGTTCCTTTACCACCAGCGCCAAAACGCGAATTTGCTGTCATTGATCAGCGAGATCTTCGAATTTCTGCACAAGGAACAGTTCATCGAAAAAAGCGGGTATCGTTTCTTCGCCACCACGCTGGGCAGCCTCACCAGCCGCTTGTACATTGACCCTGTCACGGGCATTACGTTACGCGACGGGCTCAACGCCCTGGCGAAGAAAGGAACGTTCTCGGCGGTCGGCGCTTTACATTTGATCGTCTGCTGCCCGGACGGGCCGGCGCTCTCCACGGGAAAAAAAGACACGGAAGATCTGGAACATTTCGCCACGCGATTCCGCGAGGAATTCATCTTCACCCCCGAGAACCGGGCGGACCTGGATGATTATTACCGTTACGCTTCCACGCTTAAAACGGCGTGGCTTTTGTTGCAGTGGATCGAGGAGGAAAGGGAAGAACTGCTCTGCGACCAGTTCGGTATCGGGCCCGGCGATATCTACCGGCACATGGAATCGACCCAGTGGCTGCTGTACGCGGCGGGCAGGATCGCGGATCTTTTTCATCACAAATCGCTGACATTCCAACTGCAGAATCTGCGCAACCGCGTGCGCTACGGGATCAAGGAAGAACTTCTGGAACTCGTCCAGCTTAAAGGGGTGGGCCGCGTCCGCGCGCGCATCCTGCACGAAAAAGGGTTCAGGCGTCTCTCGGACTTTAACCGTACCAGCGTAAATCACTTAAGCCAGATCAAGCAGATCGGCAAGACCCTGGGAGAGAGCATATTAATGCAAATTTCCGATGCCCGATAAAAACCTTTTCATCGCCCTGCTTTTCGCGGGCCTCTGCTTTCTGACCTACGGGAATAGTCTCCATAATGATTTCCTCATGGATGATTATCCCATGCTCATCAAGAACCAGCAGATCGGGGATCCCTCCTTCCTGCAGCTCAATATCGATACTCATCAACCGCAAAAATATTTTCGTCCCCTTTGCCATATCCTGAACCTTATCACCTACAGCCTCTTCGGCGAGAACCCCGCGGGATATCACATTTTTAATCTGGGCCTGTTCTACCTTGCCTGTCTTTTGCTCTACGCATTGCTCGCTATGAGCCTCAAGCGCAAGGAGACCGCGTTATTAACAAGCATGTTTTTCTGCGCGCATCCGATCAACGGAGTGCTGGTCAATTATAAGAACGCCCCCAGCTACGCTCTGCTGGTCGTTGCCGCGATCCTGGCCCTCATTCATTTTGTGAGGGCATCCCGCGGTCAGGACACGTCGCTTAACCGCGGCCTCGGGCTGGTCTGGATGCTGGTCGCCCTGTTGTGTCATGAGCTCGTCATCGCCTTTCCACTCTACCTCGCGTCCCTCCTGTGGTTCCTGGAAAATAAAAAGCTGAAGGACATCGCGAAGGAACTGGCCTTGCCCGTCGCGGTCATGGCGGCCTATTTATTCTTTCGAACAACCTATTTCAGCCTAAACACCAATGTCATCAGCCAGGCCCTGCGCGGCGACTTTCATTTTTTCAGCTTTTTGGCGACATACGCCAAACTCATCGGATGGTATGCCGCGAAACTTATTTCGCCGGAAGGCATTGTCCTAATCTGGGATACGCCGGTGGTACAAAATTCCCCGGCGGCCTGGGGATTGAACTTAAGTTTGGCGATGAGCCTGGCCGGGGTTGTCTGGCTATGGATAAAATATCCAGGACCCAACCCGGCTTTATTTGCCATATCCTGGATCCTGACCGGGTTTCTTCCGGTCGTGTTGGCGTGCCTCTCAAGGCTGGAATTTGGCATTATCATCGAACCGCACTGGCTCATTTTCTCATCGATCGGATATTTCCTGCTGCTGGCGATCATCTTCTCCCGGCTCAAAGATCGCATCAATAAAAGAATCTGGTATTCAGCGATAGCGATGCTTCTTTTGTTCTACGTTTTTTCTTCCCGGCACTACAATTATCTCTGGGGGAATCAAATAAGATATTGCCGCTACTGGCTCACGGTATCGCCGGATCACTATTGGCCGAATTTCTGGCTGGGATACGCCTATTTGGAGGACAAGAATTATAAAGAGGCGCAAAGGTACTTCAAAAAAATCGTGGAAACAGGCAGAGGGGATTACGAAACGCTGGGGAACCTAGGGTTAAGCGAATATCACCTGGGGAATTTCGCGGCCTCTCTGGATTATTTTAAAAAATCGCTCGCCCTGAATCCCAACAGCGCGGATACCTGCTACTATATGGGGAACATTTATCTCAAGAGCCAAATGCTCAAAGAAGCCGAAGACGCCTTTACGCGCGCCATCAAGCTCGACCCCTCGCTTGTCGATTCCCGCCGCAAGCTTGCCGTGATTGCTGAAATTCAAGATCAGATCAAGAAGTAATGTTCCTACTCTTCCTCCCCCGGGGGATAGAATCCCATTCGGCCTTTGGGTTTTTCAGGCTCGGCTATAAGTCTCTGGATCACCCGAAAGATTGTCTGGATATCCTCACCATGTTTGCCAACCTTTCGCTCGAGTTCCCTGAATTGAAAGGCCAATTCTTTATGCGTCGAGAGTATTTCCCTCAACCGGACGAACGCCCGCATGATCGCGATATTGACGCGCACGGCCCGCTTGCTTTTTAAAACACTCGAAAGCATAGCTACTCCCTGTTCGGTGAAAGCATAAGGAAGATACTTGATATTCTTGCCTTTCTTCAAGATCACAAATTGTGATCTTGAAGTCACAATTTGTGACTTCAAGAATTCCATTTCTTTCCAAGTTAACTGAAACATAAAATCGGTCGGGAAGCGATCCTTGTTGCGCTTAACAGCTTGGATCAATGCCCTGACCTCGACCCCATAAAGTTCGGCCAAATGCGGACTAAGCATCACCTTATGCCCGCGCAGAATAAAAATCTGCTGGTTAATAACATCCTGCGAAACTAATTCATGCATAGTATCCCCTTTCGTTAAATGAACCATTGTTAACGGGGGAATCAGGCGGTGGTTGGAACTAGAATTGCCGGGGGGGGATGACTTGCTGCTAATAATACATTCCAAACGCGAAAAAGACAAACAAATATTAACGTGTGGCTAGGTGACCTTAATTGGGGTTACGTCGTGTGTCCCGAATGGCACGCCGAATGGCACGCGCTAAACGCCCCGATGTGCT
>CAYIMR010000117.1:0-3693 GCA_964364455.1 uncultured Planctomycetales bacterium
CGGCATACTTTTTATCCTGCATCACCAGCGGTTTGATACCGAGGTCCTTGATGACTGATACCACCTGCTTGTTCATCACCAGGTGCCGGCCATAAGTGATACATACCAGCCCTGTTTGACTGCTTTCAGGAAACGCTAAGCCTCCGGGCGATATCTCCTCGACTGGCTTATCCTTCTCGACCATCATTTAAGGATACCTCCTACCGTCGCGCCGCGCGCTGTGACCATACGCACCGTTCTAAATTCATTTCTCAATGGCTGATCGGATTTGACCGCCACGCGCGCGTAATTGTCCGTCAATCCGATCCATTCTTCTTTTTTCTTCTCTTCAAAAAGGACGTTCTGGCGCGTGCCCAAAAGCGATCCATGGAACATCTGACGCTTGCGCAAACTCAGATCCCGCAATATTTGACTGCGCCGTTCGATAATCTCCGCGGGGATCCTGTCTGAAGAAGGCAATTTCCCGCTATGGGCCATTTGCCGCCGGGAATAACTAAAGACGTGGGCGTAATCGACGGGCCACTCCCGCAGGCGGTCTGCCGAACGTTGGAACTCTTCTTCCGTTTCACCGGGAAACCCGACGATCATATCCGTCCCGATGCAGATCTGCGGCACCAATTCATCGGCCATGCGGATGAATCGCTCGAACTCTTCAGTCGAATATTTACGCTTCATTGCCTTTAAGATCGCGCCACTGCCGCTTTGCAGCGGAATATGCAAATGCCGGCAAAGTTTCGTCCGCCCGGCCATTTTCCGGATCAGCGACTCGGGAATGGTCGTCGGTTCGATCGATGAGATCCGGATGCGCGCTAATCCTTCTATCTGTTCCAAGGCTTCGACAACATCCATAAGCGTGCGATCCTTATATTGGTATGTCCCCAGATTGACGCCCGTCAAAACAATCTCTTTGTGCCCGGCGGCTGCCAGGCCGCGGGCCTCCCGCAAGATGTCATCAAATTCCCGGCTGCGCGCGCGGCCACGGGCGTAGGGGATCACGCAAAACGAACAAAAGAAATCGCATCCGTCCTGAATTTTCAAATTCACCCGACGATGACGATGATCAACGCCAATTCCGGCCGAATAGGTCCCCCTTTGGGGGAGGATCGTAAAACTATCGCGCGTGATCGCAGGCGTAATAACCTGCGGCTCCATGGCCTCGAAGGTGGACTGCAGAATTGACGAAAGCTCCATTTTACGGGCGTTACCGATCACCCAATGGACATTGGGAAGTTCGAGCAATTTCCCCTTGTCCATCTGGGCCTGGCAGCCGATAAGCGCGATGCGCGCCCGCGGATTAAGACGATTGATTTTATGGACGAGCCGCCGGGTATCCGTGTCGCCTCCGGCGGTCACCGTGCAGGTGTTGATCACGACGACATCCGCGGACTCTTCAAAATCAACGAGCCGGAAACCGTCGGTTTCCACCGAACGCTCCAGGACGGCGGTTTCGCTCTGATTTAAACGACAGCCTAATGTATGGAATGAGATTGTAGGTTTAATCATAATGTTTGATCCTGGGAATCTTTCGATTCCTCGGGGCCGGGATGTTTTATCCGTTCATTGCATTCAAGTATACCGATGGTAAAAGGAAAAATCAAACGATTTACTTTTACATAAGAGTCATATATAATTTGCCCTGATGAAGATAGGAACAATTGATATCGACAACCCCATTATCCTGGCGCCGATGGAGGACGTGACCGACACGGCCTTTCGGATCATCTGCAAACGCCTGGGCGCGGACATCGTCTACACGGAATTTACCAGCAGCGAAGCGATCATCCGCGGGATCCCCAAGGCCCTGCACAAAATCAAGATCGAGGAAGAAGAACGCCCTGTGGCCATCCAGCTTTTCGGCGGTGTGGAAGCTTCCATGGCCGAGGCCGCAGAGCGCGCGGAGAGTTTCGGGCCGGATTTCATCGACATCAACTGCGGCTGCTGGGTCAAGAACCATGTGGCCCACGGACACGGGGCGGCGCTGCTCAAAGACTTACCCCGTTTTGAAAAAATCGTCCGCTCAACGGTCAACGCGACCAAACTTCCGGTCACCGTCAAGACCCGGCTGGGATGGGATACCAACTCCATCGTGATCGAAGACGTCGCGCGTTTAGCCGAGCAAGCCGGGGCCAAAGCGATCGCGATCCATTGCCGCACGCGCAGCCAGGCTCATACCGGCAAAGCGGACTGGCAATGGCTGGAAAAGATTAAAAAGATCGTCACGATCCCCGTCATCGGCAACGGCGACGTCGTCACTCCGGAGGACGCGCAACGGATGTTTTCTATCGGCTGCGACGGCGTCATGATCGGCCGCGGCGCCCTCACGAACCCCTGGATCTTCCGCCAGACCAAACATTACCTGCGAACCGGAGAACATTTACCGGCGGTGCCTCTGGAAGACCGCATCGGCCTGTGCATCGAACACTTAAAATTATCCGTGCATCATAACGGCCTGCGCGACGCCATTATTCCGTTCCGGAAATATTACCTGGCGTATCTGCGCGGCATTCCTCATATCAACAAACTCCGGCAGGAATTGATGCAGCTTGCCGATCTGGAGAAGATCATCGCTTGTCTTCAACAATTCTTGACTCTTCGCCAACGCGTATGAAGCGCGTTGGCGAAGACAACGCGCATGAAGCCCATTCTACGTAATTGGATTTTTATATTTTTCGCCGCCACTTTCCTGTTGGCCGGCCCGGCCCGGGCTGAAACCATTCGTCTGAAATCCGGCCTGGCGATCGAAGGCATTATTGTCGGGCGCACCGGAGATTCCATCAAAATCGATACCGGCCTCGGCATTCCCGTCACCTATTATCTGGATGAAATTGAAGATATTCCGGCTGCAACGCGTACTGAAACTCTCCAACCGGAGATCATACCGACGCCTGCGCCGGAACCGAAGATCACGCAACCCCCCGATGCCCCCTCTGCGATAGAGCCTATACCGGTCGCAACAGCCCCTGCTCCTGTTTCCGCCGCGCCAGCGCCCACGTCAACTTCGGCCCCCTCTACGATGCAGAAAATTGAAAAAAAATTTCCGTTGTACACCAACGACATTGCCTCCCTGCCCCCGTGGCAGGCGCCTCGCCTTAGCCGCGATGAATACCTCGAAATACAAGCCCAAAGAGCGAGGAGTATCGAGCAAGAACATATTAATCGGGTTGTATTCATGCTCATTGAACCCCTGTCCCGTTACTGGCGAGAATTAAAGGACGCGTATCCGCTCATCCGGACGATCGCGGAAAGTCCGGTTGGCCTGGCCGTCGCGGCGATCATCTGGCTGGGACTATACGCGGCGATCTGTTACCCCCTGATGCGGCTTTCCCTCCGGTTCAAATACGGCGGAGGGATGGCCTGGGTTCCCATTTTACAAATTTTTCCACTACTCCAGGTCGCCGGCAAATCATCCATCTGGTTCCTGTTTTTCTTTTTTCCCCTTGTCAACATCCTCGCTTTTCTATTTGTGTGGATGAGTCTCGCCCGCCGGCTCCAACAGCCTCACTGGCTGGGATACCTCATGCTGGTGCCGGCCGTGAACGTGGCGATCCTTTGGTATCTGGCCCTGGTTCCCGCCCCCGCCCCCCAAAAGCGCCCGGAGGATATAGACACCGGGATCAAGTTTGAATGATACAGTTTGAATGATACAAGCCATGATACAAGCCATTGCATTATCCGATATTCCTGATAGAATAT
>CAYIMR010000118.1:0-3684 GCA_964364455.1 uncultured Planctomycetales bacterium
TTTCGCATAAAGAAGAGCAGGAATTGGCCGCGCTTCCGGCCAGGATCGAAAAGCTGGAAACGAAGCAGGACGAACTCTACACGCTGATGGCCGACCCGGATTTCTTTAAGAAGAGTCCCCAGGAGATCGTCTCCCTGAAAGACAAGCTTGAAAAGATCGAAGACGAACTTCTCAAGACCTTTGAACGCTGGGAATTTCTCGAAGACTCCCGCCCAAAGGGCTGAACAAGTTTTTGGGGCATCTCTCCCGCCACCAACGCCGCGGGCCCAAGGCCCTGTCATAATTTTCCCATCTTTCCGGATCCTGCCTGGATGAAACATCTGTGCGCCTTTATATGCGAAGAAGATAAAAAGTTGACAAGGCGGAAGACCTTCGTATAATAGTTTCGATATATATAAACTAATGAACTATGAAATAAATGGGGGTCGAAGTGGATAAAAAGATGGAAGAAAAAATATTCGAGATGCATGCCGAAGTTTGCAAGAGCATGGCCAACCCTGTCCGTCTGAAGATTATGAGTTTGCTGCGTGAGGGGGAGAAGTCTGTTGAGGAATTGAGGAAGCAATTGGAATTGCCGAAAGCGAATCTTTCGCAGCATCTGGGTGTCTTGCGTCAGCGCGGGATCGTATCTTCCCGCAGGGCGGGCCTCAGTGTTTATCGCGAAGTTACTAATCCCAAGATGATCAAGGCCTGTGACATCTTGAGAGAAGTGCTCTTTGAGCTAATGCAGGAGAGTGAAAAATTGGCAAGAGGCATGACCAGGAAAAGGTGATTTGAAGGAAAGGTTTTACAATGGCGCACAAATTCCCGGTTGCGATGAAGGCCAAACTGGATAGTCCCCAGAGGAAAAGATTGCTTAACCCCGCAAAAACTCTCCGATCCCTTGGGATCAGCGCGGGAATGATTGTCGCTGATATCGGCTGCGGGACAGGGTTCTTTACCATTCCCCTTGCGTCTCTTGTGGGGCCAAAGGGCAATGTTTTTGCCGTCGATATTTCCCGGGAGATGACGCGGGATGTCAGAAAAAGGGTCGCGAAGGAAGGGCTTAAGAACATAAAGACGGTACTTTCCCGCGAAAACAGAATTTCTGTCGCGTCCAAAAGAATTGATTATTGCTTACTTTCTTCCGTCGTCCATGAGCTGGAAAACAGAGCCCTGTTTTTCAAGGAATTAAAACGGTTGCTTAAAAAGGGTGGCGAAGTTGGCATTATCGAATGGAAGAAAATTCCATCCCCTTTGGGGCCGCCGCTTCGGGAGAGGATTTCCCTGGCGGCCATGAGACAGATACTCGCGGAGAATGGTTTTGCCGTTAAGAAAACCTTCAGTCCGGGCAAGTATAATTACGGAATCGTCGCAATAAAAGTATAAGGAGGCTCCATGCGAACGTCTATCATGAAACTTGTCGAGTTTTCCATTAACAGGCCTAGGGTGGTCGTCCTTTTGACCGCGGTACTAACTCTTCTTCTTGTCGTCCAGTTTCCCAGGATCAAGATTGATACCGACCCGGAGAACATGCTCCCCGCGGATGCCCCGGTGCGGGTTTTCCACCATGAAACCAAAAAAGAGTTCGGGTTGTACGACTTTATCGTCCTTGGTGTCGTCAATGACAAGGACAAGGATGGTGTGTTCAACGTTGACACCCTCGAGAAGATTTGCCGGATCACCGATGATATCAATGAAATTCAAGGCGTCATCGCCTCCGAGATCGTCGCGCTTTCCACCAAAGACAATATCGAGCAGGGGGATTTTGGAAGCGTGCGCTTTAATTGGCTGATGGAGGAGCCGCCGAAAACCCGGGAGGAGGCCCTGCGGATCCGCGATGAGGCCCGGGACCATCCCATGTTTGAAGGAAGCGCGGTTTCCGAAGACGGCAAGGCCCTGGCGATTATGGTCCCCATTGAGAGAAAAGACTTAAGCTATGAGGTCGCCAGGAATATCAAGACCATCACGCGGAAATACTCCGGCGATGAGGAATACCATATTACCGGCCTGCCGGTGGCCGAGGGCCAGTTCGGGGTGGAGATGTTCAAGCAAATGGCCGTCTCCGCGCCGCGCTTCCAAATAAAAAATTGACAAAATGGGGATGCCTTGTCATAATAGTTTCGAAACTTATAAACTAATTGACTTTGAAACAGATGGAGATCGTGGAATGGACAAAAATATGGAAGAAAAGATATTTGAGTTGCACGCGGAGGTTTGTAAAAGCATGGCTAGTCCTACCCGTCTCAAGATCATGGATTTGTTGCGGGAAGGAGAGAAGCCTGTCGAGGAGTTAAGGAAACGATTGAGGCTGCCGAAAGCGAATCTTTCGCAGCATCTGGGTGTCTTGCGTCAGCGCGGGATCATATCCTCGCGCAGGTCCGGTTTGAATATTTATTACAAAGTCACCAATTCTAAAATGATCAAGGCTTGTGACCTCTTGAGAGAAGTTCTGTTGGAGCAGATTCGGGAGGATGGGAAGTTGGTCAAAGGCATTCGCAAGGGGGGTTAAATGATTAAAAGGATTTTTGGTTTTTCCGTAGAACATCCCAAATTAATTATTTTTCTCACATTGACAGTCACCTGCCTTTTCTTGTGGCAATTCCCGAAAATAAAAATAGACACAGACCCCAAGCATATGCTTCCCACCACCTCTCCGGTGCGGGTATATAACGATGAGGTCGACCGCCTGTTTTCTCTTCACGCAGATACGATCGTCTTAGGTGTCTCAAACAAAGAAGGCATAATCAACGCAGGCACACTTAAAAAGATCGCTTTTATTACTCAATCTATCCTTAAGATCAAAGGGGTAATTACCCAGGATGTCTTAGGCCTGTCTACGGTAAACGACGTTATTGTAAAAGAAGACGGCCTGCAGGTGAGGCCGTTACTGGACAATATCCCCGAAACAAAAGATGAGTTAGAGATCATGAGAAAGGTTCTTTATGAGAACCCCATGTTGGTGGAGAGATTCATTTCTAAAGATGGCAAGACCACGGCTATTTATATTCCCATTGAACCCGCGGCTAACGGCAAGGCGATAGCTGATCTTATCAGAAAGATTGTGAAAGAAGTTGGGCCCCCGGAGGAATATTATCTCGCGGGGGATCCGATTGCCAGGGACACGTTCGGCTCCCAGATGTTCATGCAGATGGGCCTTTTTTCTCCCATCTCCGGGATGGTGATGTGTATTGCCCTGTTTTTTATGTTCAGGAATTACACTCTTGTATTTACCAATATGGGTGTGGCGATGGTAAGCATATTTTGGAGTTTTGGCCTGTTGATCGGCATGGGTTTTCCCGTCCACATCATGAGTTCGATGATGCCTGTATTTTTGATGGCGATCAGCACCGATACGGTGCATATTTTCAATGAGTTTTATTTTCGTTTTAGAGAAGTTAAAGATAAACGGAGGGCGGTCCTGGAGACGATGAATACGGTCGCGCAACCCGTATTCTACTCGGACTTGACCACCGCTGTCGGTTTTGCCTCTTTAGCCACCGGAGCTATCGTTCCCGTAAAGGTATTTGGCTTATTTGTTGCCTTTGGTACATTCGTGATACTTCTTATGAGCTACACCTTTGTGCCGGCGATATTGATGGTTATGAAAGAAAGCACAATCCAAAAGGCGCTCAGGCGAGAGGATATTGAGGAAGGTAAGGCTCAAGGCATGACCTGGTTAGTTAAACTCGGGAGCTTGAGTTT
>CAYIMR010000119.1:0-3682 GCA_964364455.1 uncultured Planctomycetales bacterium
CTTCCAGGCGGCGGATCCCCTGCGCGACCGCGCCTTCGGAGGCGATCTTAAAAGTTCCGATCTCGCTGGTGTTCGTTAAATGCGTCCCGCCACAAAATTCTTTTGAAACATCGCCGATGGAAACAACGCGAACCTTGTCACCGTATTTCTCGGCAAAAAAGGCCAGGGCGCCTTTCTTTTTGGCTTCTTCAATACTTAAGACTTCCTTTTGGACCGGAATCCCGGCCGCCACATTTTCATTCACGCGGTCTTCGATCCGTCTGATCTCTTCCTTGCTGATCGCCTTGGGGTGCGAGAAATCGAACCGCAACCTATCCTCAGCGACGAGCGACCCTTGCTGTTGGACATATTTTCCTAACACTTCCCTCAACGCCGCCTGCAAAAGATGTGTTGCCGTGTGGTGGCGCATAATGGCCAAACGCCGTTCGACGTCAATCGTTGTTTCGACCGCCTCGTCAACGCGCAGCAATCCTTCTTCGACCACACCGCGGTGGATATAAACATCGTTGAACTTCTGTGTGTCGTCCACGCGGATCTTGCCTTTTTTGCCGACAATGTATCCCGTATCACCGATCTGCCCACCGGCTTCGGCGTAAAACGGTGTTTTGTCCAGCACGACCTTGACCTGGTCGCCCTTTGAAACCTCGTTCACGCTTCGATCATCAATAAACAACCGTAAAACCTTTCCCGTACTTTGCGTTTGCTCATATCCTTCGAATTTTGTTTTTGGGATATCAGGGTCCAGTTCGCCCTCAATAAAAACATCTCCTGTCATCTTGCTTGTAGATCGAGAACGTTTCCTCTGTTCTTCCATTAGCTGATCTAGGATATTCAACGCTCTTTCTATTTCTTTCAATACTTCAACATTAATGCCCAACGATAAAGCCGTTTCCCTTATTGTGGAAATACTCAAACCATACGTATCTCTAAAAAAGAAAAATAATTTCCCTAACTCTTCGATCTTTTTTTCTTGCGTTTGATTCGTATCACAAATGTTAAAAATGCGTGTCTTTAATTCCGGATTTTGTGTCATAAACACCAATTTATAATCTTCTTCTACCTTACGGACATAATCCTCAATTTCTTTTTCTTTAGTCTTTAAATTCGGATATGCATCTTTCATGGTTGCGACAACATGTGAAACAAAATTACGGACGTAAGTCTGGTCATCGGTATGTCGCAAAAAAATATCCGATACCGTTGTTATCAATTTCTTAACAACAAATCCTCTTCCCTTGTTAGATGGGACAACGCCGTCTCCTATTGCAAAAACAATCGCGCGCATGTGGTCTGCGATCATTCGAGCATCTGTTTCTGATATGCTAGAAAATAGTTCTTTTATATTTTTTATAAGCGGCGCGAAAAGATCCGTTTCATAGTTGCTCTTTTTTCCCTGCACGACGGCAACGAGGCGCTCAAGGCCCATGCCGGTGTCGATATTCTTGTTCGGTAACGGCTCCAGCACGCCGCCTTCCTGGCGGTTGAATTGGGTAAAAACCAGATTCCAAATCTCGGAAAAACGTCCGCAATCACAAGACGGATCGCATGTCTTAGCTTTGCATTTCGAATTCACGCCGTAATCGTAAAAAATCTCTGAGCACGGGCCGCAGGGGCCATTGGGCCCTTTTTCCCTGGCCTCCGCCGGCCAAAAATTGCTTTTATCGCCGAGCCGAATGATCCTTTTTGGATCGATCTTGATATCTTTAAGCCATATCTGCGCAGCTTCATCATCGTCCGTGTACACGGAAACCCAAAATTTTTCAGCCGGGATATTGAGCTCCTTCGTCAAGAATTCCCAAGCCCAGCAAATCGCGTCTTTCTTGAAATAATCGCCGAAGGAAAAATTTCCCAACATTTCAAAAAACGTGTGGTGAAAATCCGTTTTTCCGACCTTGTCCAGATCATCCGTGCGCAAGCATTTCTGGCTCGACGCGGCGCGGGTATAGCCGCCGACGTAGCCAAGGAACTGGCGTTTAAACTGCTGCATGCCTGCCGTCGTAAAGAGAACCGTCGGATCATCTTTGGGCACGACCGAATCGCTGGCGACGACCGTATGGCCTTTGGACGCAAAAAAATCCAGGAATTTTTTTCTGATCTCGCAGGAGGTTAACGTCATATGCCTTGAATGGCTTTCATCACGATGGCAGGATTGAATCCGCGGCGCAACAAATACCCATACACTCTCTGTTTAACTTTTTCCCGAGGGATATTGCGATGTTTTAGCGCTTGGTGTTTTGCCAGGCGCCCGACCACATCAATTTCGCAATACTCCAGCATCGCCTGCTCGAGCTCTTCTTTGATCAGATCAGGCGTAATGCCTTTTTCCTTTAATTCGAACCGGATGCGGTGGATGCCGAAGGGCTTATTCAAACGCGAGGCGATCCACTTGCGCGTGAACTGACGGTCATCGACCAAACCGATCGCTTTAAAATAGCCGACGGCCTCATCGACCGTCGGCTCACTGAATCCCTTCTGCCGCGACTTATCACGGACTTCCTTTTCACTGCGAAACCGTATTTTAAGCAGACGGGAAATGTATCCTTTGGCCTGCTCGAAGGTATCTTTGACAATCCTTTTCGGCATGGAGCATCCCGCCGGCTTAGGCTACTTTGGCCTCACGGATTTTCGCGCGGATCATCTTCTCGATCTTGTCCAGGATTTTGGGATTTTCCTTCAGGAACTTACGCGCGTTTTCTTTTCCCTGTCCGAGTTTTTCATTTTCAAACGCAAGCCACGTCCCCGACTTTTCGATGATCTCGTGCAAAACGCCCAAATCCAATATATCCGCGGCGCGGGAGATCCCCTCATCAAAATAGATCTCGAATTCCGCTTCTTTAAACGGCGGGGCCACCTTGTTCTTGACGATCTTCGCCTTGACGCGGTTGCCGATAAATTGCTCGCCTTGCTTGATGGACTCAATACGGCGCAGATCGATGCGCGCCGACGCGTAGAATTTCAAGGCGCGGCCGCCGGTGGTTGTCTCCGGAGAACCGAACATGACGCCTATCTTCATACGGATCTGGTTGATAAAAATGATGCACGTTTTGGATTTGCTGATCGCGGCGGTCAATTTGCGCAGCGCCTGCGACATGAGCCGCGCCTGCAGCCCCATATGCGCGTCACCCATATCCCCTTCGATCTCCGCCCGTGGTGTTAAGGCCGCCACAGAATCGATGACCACCAGATCAACCGCGTTGGAACGCACCAGTGTTTCCGCGATCTCAAGCGCCTGTTCTCCCGTATCCGGCTGAGAGATCAAAAGTTCATCCAGTTTGACTCCCACCTTACCGGCGTAGGTCGCATCGAACGCGTGTTCCGCGTCGATAAAAGCCGCCGTACCACCGGCTTTCTGGATCTGGGAAATAATACTTAAGGTTAACGTCGTTTTTCCAGAGGACTCCGGCCCGTAAATTTCAATAACACGTCCGCGCGGCACCCCGCCCACGCCCAATGCCAGATCGAGCGCCAGACATCCCGTAGGGATCACCTCAATCTCCATGTGGATGCTCCCATCCATCTTCATGATGGACCCCTTGCCGAACTGCTTCTCAATTTGCGCTAATGCCAGCTCCAGCGCCTTTTTACGATTTTCCAGATCAACAGTCTTCTTCTGCTCTACCATCTCAACCTCCCGTCATTTTCCTCATTCCCCCCATTTGGCAGAAATGACGAGGCTCGCCCA
>CAYIMR010000120.1:0-3675 GCA_964364455.1 uncultured Planctomycetales bacterium
TCCAGCGCGGCCACGCGGGCCAGTTGCGTCAATCCCGCTTTGGCCACGGAATAGGCGCCCGCGCCCGGTCCCGGAGCCGGAACATTTTTGGAGGCAATAATCACGATTGCTGGATCAATCCCCAGTTCCAGATACGGGATACATGTTTTCATGAGTACTCGATGACTGTTAAGATTGATATCAAGGCTTTTTTGCCAGGAGCTTTGATCCATTTGCGCGATCGTCGCGCTGGGCGGGAATATCCCGGCATTACTGACTAAAATATCCAGCCCGCCAAAACGTCGTACGGTGGCACTGACGGCTTTTGTGATCTCGTCCGGCTGTGTCACATCGCAGACAATTCCAAGAACCTCCGGCTGTTTGAATATTTTAGTAATGGCTGGATTGATATCCAGCGCCGCGACCATGGCTCCTTGCGCCCGAAGTGTTTCGACGCAGGCCTTGCCGATGCCGCTGGCCGCGCCAGTGACGAGGGCGATTTTTCCCTGGAAGGCCGGTTCCTTGGCGTTTTTATTGAGCTTGGCTTGTTCCAGTTCCCAATATTCGACTTCAAAAATATCCTTTTCGGCCAAGGCCTGCCATCCGCCTAGTTTTTCCGCGGCAAGGATGGCATTGATCGTATGTTCAGTGATGTCATTGATGATGTTCGCCTCATCCAGTGTTGTGCCGAAGGCGATCGTTCCGTACCCCGGCCAAACCGCCCAGCGTGGCGCGGGGTCCAGTGCTTTCAATCCGGCGGCCGCGTGCCGTTTGAAATATTGACCATATTCTTTCGTGAAGTGTTCGATATTTTGCTGTGGATTTTTACCGATAATCAGAGGTATCCTTTTGGTACGGATGACGTGATCGGGGGTCAGCGGCCCGCGCGTGGCAATTTCTCCCACTTTGGGATGGTTTGTGAAAGCAATTTGCCGGTCACCCGGGATCCACTTCGCGATGACCGCGCTGTTACGAGCGTGCGAAACAATTTGGCGGATTCCGGCCAATTGAAGAAGGTCTTCCTTTACGTTTTTTTTCGTAAAATGAATGATCGCCCTTTTTTTCTTGAGATAATCTTCTGCTTTAGTGACCAGCCGGATCATCTGCGCGTAGCTTGCCTTGGCATCATCCGCGAAGGTAAAAATTCCGTGATGTAAAAGGACCATCCCCTTCAACCGTTGCCAATCGATCTCGCGCGTCATCTCAAAGACCTTGCGCGCCAGGATGAATCCCGGCATTACGTAGGGCACGATGAGGACGTCGCGTCCGTAAATTTCCCTGATACGCGCTTCGCCGTTTTTGGTGTTACTGACGGCAACGACGCTGTCCGCGTGGGTGTGGTCAACGAATTGAAACGGAATGATGGCGTGCAATATGGCTTCAACGGAAGGGTTCGGGGCCGACGGGTCGGTCATGGCCACTCGCTGATTCTTGACCATCTCGGTGTCGCTTAAGTGCTTAAGCTGCGCCATGCGTTTTAACAGATCCAGCTTGACCGGCGCGAAGCCTTGCCTTTCGATGGTGGCAAGATCCCAGCCGCTCCCTTTGACGTAGAGGACTTCTTCCGATTCACCGAAAAGATTAGTGACGTTCATTTTGACGGATGTGTTCCCGCCGCCTTGCAGAACCAGATTGGGGTTTTGTCCGAGGAGTCGCGAGGTATAGGCCCGCAGGGCCAGAGGGTCATTCCTGAATTTTCTTGCCTCTTGTTCCTGCCACCGGTTTTTCATTGGATCCGAACTTTATTTTTTGATATTCTTTTTGGCGAGATCTTTGAAGCTGCCCAGGATGGATTCAAGCACGTTGCTCCAGTTGACGTGGTACTCGTTGTCGAAATGGACCGTTTTGTCGACCGTTACGCCGTTGACTTTTTTAAGGAACACGCCGGTCTGGAACATCGGTCCTTCACGTTTGTCCGCGGCAACGGGGTTGGACCAGCGGACTTCCCCTTCCATGCGCACCGGCTGGGTCGCCGTGGGCAGATAAACTTCCAGGTTCAAATAATCACCAGGCTTTAATTGCTGGGCCGCGAGAAAACTTAATCCTTCCGCGCTCACGTTCTTGCTCAGGGCCGCGTATTTGCGGGAGATGGGCTTATCGTTTTGTTTGTCGAGCAGTTGATATTTGACCTTGGTCTCGACCGCAAATCCCCGGTCGAAATAAAGCTTTAATTCCGTGTCGTAGCGTTCGTGTTTGCGTTTTTCCGGCGGCTGGTTCATGGCTGGTATGCCTTTTAAATTGAAATGTATTATAGCAGAACATAAGCAGGGACAAAACACATAATTAAGCTTTTTATTCGAAGGCAGTTGAGAAATGCGGCATCACTTAGATGCGCTTGGTGGAGGAGTAAGATATTTTCGTGATCCGTTGGGACCGCCCGGCTGGGGTAGGCTTGGCGGTTTGTCCTCCTCCGCCGGAGGAGGAGGCAAAGCGTAACGCTATAAAAAAGCACACGCCCAGGCGTTTTTGTTCCGCGCGTACGACTTCACATTGTCCTTTAAAGACCTCTAAAAGGCCGGACATCACGACCCGGACATCGAGGATGTCACCCGGGCGATATTCATAATCACTGTAAAAGGATAATCCCGCGGGACTAACGTCTTCGGTTGTCGAAAGATGCCAGTTCGGATCACTATGCTGGCGCCTGCTTTTATAAAGGCGGTATTCAATACTTAAGATCCGCGTGGCTCGTGAACAACCGCGTCGTTCTTTGATCATTGTTTTAACCATAATCACCCCATTGAGTTATAACAGCCAATACAAGGATATACGCTAATTTTGGTTTCGTCAAGCCAGAAGTCAAAAAAATTGACCTTTACTTGGGCCTAAGCATATCTTGCGGGCGAACCAATGTGTCGAACTGCACTTCGGTGAGAAATCCGAGAGAAACCGCGGCTTTTTTGAGGGTAATATTCTCTTCATGCGCCTTTTTGGCGACTTTGGCGGCTTTGTCATACCCGATGTGCGGATTTAATGCGGTTACCAGCATCAGGGAATTTTTGAGATGATTTTCGATCGTTTCTTTGTTCGGCTTGATGCCATTGACGCAATGCGTGGTGAAACTCTCGCACGAATCCGCTAGAAGCTCAATGGATTGCAACAGATTAAAGATCAGCACGGGTTTATAGACATTCAACTCAAAGTTTCCGCTGGCGCCGGCAATGTTGATGGTGGTGTCATTACCCATGATCTGGGCACAAACCATAGTCATTGCCTCGCATTGAGTTGGGTTCACTTTGCCCGGCATGATCGAACTCCCGGGTTCGTTTTCGGGTAAACTGATCTCCCCTATCCCGCAACGGGGTCCCGAGCCCAGCCAGCGGATGTCATTAGCGATCTTCATACAGGAAGCGGCAAGTGTTTTGAGGACACCGCTAAATTCCACAATGGCATCGTTGGCAGCTAGCGCTTCAAATTTATTTTCCGCCTCAATAAACGGTTCGCCGGTCATTTGGGCGATCCTGGCAACGGCCTTTTGGGCAAATTGTGGATGTGTGTTCAGGCCCGTGCCCACCGCGGTGCCGCCCAAAGCGAGTTCGTAGAGCCGGTGTTTTCCGGTTTCGATGCGCTTGAGGCCGTTAGACAATTGCTGGGTATAGGCTGAAAATTCATTGCCCAGCGTCAAAGGCGTGGCGTCCATCAAGTGGGTGCGGCCGATCTTGATGATGTCCTTGAATTCCCGCGCTTTGGCGGCCA
>CAYIMR010000121.1:0-3651 GCA_964364455.1 uncultured Planctomycetales bacterium
CTCCCGTCGAAATACTTCAAATCGTTGATCATCTCCTGGTCCCAGATCCCGAGTTTCTTTAAATCTTCGACGAGGAATTCGTTGACCACGGTAAATTCGCCGGAAAGGTTACTTTTGACGAAGACATTCTTGTAGATCGGCTCGATAGAGGCCGTTACCCCGACAATGTTGCCGATGGTGGCCGTGGGGGCGATGGCCATGATGAGGCTGTTACGGATGCCGTATTTTTTCAACTCCTGGCGCACCGGCGCCCAATCCATTTTTGCCGACCGGTCCACATCGAGATACCCGCCGCGTTCCTGCTCCAAGAGGGCCAGCGTATCGATGGGCAGTAATCCTCTGTCCCATTTCGACCCGCGGTACGTCGCGTACGCGCCCTTTTCTTTGGCCAGGGCGATCGAGGCCTGGATCGCGTAATACGAAATCGCCTCCATGCTCACGTCGGCAAAGTCAACCGCCTCCTGCGAGGCGTAACTTAAATTCTGGATGAACAACGCGTCCTGGAAACCCATCAGCCCTAGGCCGATCGGACGGTGCTTTTGGTTCGCAAGCTCCGCCTCTTGGGTCGGATAAAAATTAATATCAATGACGTTATTCAGCATCCGCACCGCCGTGCGGACCGTTTCCTGCAATTTGGGATGGTCCAACCCTTGCGCGGCCGTGTGCGCGGCCAGGTTCACCGAGCCAAGGTTGCAGACGGCGGTCTCATCTTTCGAGGTATTGAGGAGGATCTCCGTGCATAAATTGGAACTGTGCACGACCCCGACGTGGTCCTGCGGCGAGCGGACGTTCGACGGGTCCTTCCACGTGATCCAGGGATGGCCTGTCTCAAAAAGCATGGTCAACATCCGGCGCCACAATTGCACCGCAGGGACAGCCTTGAACTGGCGCATCTTGCCTTCCTTGGCTTTTTGTTCGTACTCCGCGTAAACGCGTTCGAATTCACGCCCGTAAATATGGTGCAAATTCGGCACTTCATTGGGGCTAAAAAGCGTCCACTCCCCGTTTTCTTTGACGCGCTTCATGAACAGATCCGGAATCCACGCGGCCGTGTGCATGTCATGCGTGCGGCGGCGTTCATCGCCGGTATTTTTGCGCAGTTCCAGGAAATCCTCAAAATCCATGTGCCATATTTCCAGATACGCGCACATGGCCCCCTGGCGCTTGCCGCCCTGGTTGACCGCTACAGCGGTATCGTTGGCGACCTTCATAAAGGGGATGATGCCCTGGCTTTTACCGTTGGTCCCCTTGATCCGTGAGCCCAGGGCGCGGACGTTGGTCCAGTCGTTGCCGAGCCCGCCGCTCCATTTCGAGAGCATGGCGTCATCCTGGACGCATTTAAAGATATGCGAAAGATCATCTTCGATGGTCGTCAGAAAGCACGAAGAAAGCTGGGAATGCCGGGTGCCGGAATTAAACAGCGTCGGCGTTGAGGAAGTAAAGCGAAACGTCGAAAGGACGTCATAAAACTCCATCGCCTTTTCGTTCTTTTTGGCGCCTTCTTTTTTGGCCAGCCCCATGGCGACCCGCATCCAGAAGATCTGCGGCAGTTCCAAGCGCCGTTTCTCCCAGTGGATAAAATACCGGTCATACAAAGTCTGCAGCCCCATGTAATGGAGCAACAAGTCCCGTTTGGGTTTGAGGTAATGCCCCAACAATTTCAGATCGAACTGGAGCAGGTTCGGGCTCAACAGGTCCAGTTCAACGGCCCTGTGGATGTACTTCGTGAAATACGTCGCGTATTCGGTTTTCATTCCTTCGAAAATCACCGGATGTCCGAGGGCCTCTTGGTAAAGCGCGAGAAGCAAAAGCCGCGCCGCGGCAAAGGTGTACTGCGGATCTTTCTCCAGGAACGAACGCGCCGCCATGATGTGCGCGGTGGCGATCTGTTCCCCGGTGATACCGTTAAAATAATTTTTCCGGGATTCGTTCAAGATTTCCTCAACGGAAACATTTGCCAGCCCCTCGCAGCAGCTCTCAATGGCGAACCGGATCTCCTGCAGAGAAACAGGCTCTTCCCGACCGTCGCTTGTTTTATATGTGATGTGCTTGACCCAGTCGGAAGAGACCGCCGTGGCATCTTCTTTGCGCTCTTGGGCCCGGCGGATTCTGGCGCGTTCTTCCCGGTAGACGATGTAGCGGTGGGTGATGTCATAATACCCGGCCGTCATCAGGTTCTTCTCGACCAAGTCCTGGATATCCTCAATGTTGAGGCATTTGCCCTCCGGCCACTGGGCACGGATGTCCGCGATGACGCCGGCGGAAATTTTGCGCGCCGTTTCCAGAAGCGCCTCGGTCAATATGCCGCCATTGTAGGCCCGGAACGCCTTGGCAATGGCCAGGGTGATCTTCTCCGGCTTGAAAGAAACCACTTTGCCGTCGCGCTTGGTCGTGGTGTACAGTTCAAAGAGCGCCCGGCGTGCCGCGTGCTGCTTGCGATAGTTGGCGTACAACTCCGCAGTGTCCTTAAATCCGTTCTCGTAAAGCTGACGCACCACTTCATCCTGGATCTCTTCGACCGTCACCGAGGCCTTATCATGCAAACGTTCTTTTAAAACGTGGAAAACGCCGGCCGTGACCCGGTCCACGTCGCGCGCCATTTCGATGGACAGCTCCACCTCACGCGGCAATCCGGTCTGTTCTTTAAAGGCGTTGCCGATCGCTTTCTTGATGCGTAATTCATTGCAGGCGACAACCTGTCCGTTGCGTTTTTGAACGTTCATTTCGAAATCGGCGGCGGTTTTCTGGTGCGGCATACGGTCTTTCCTCCTTAAAAAAATGTACTGGGATTTAACAGGTGGCCTCGGGATCGCGGTTTAATGACGGATTGGAAGGGCTTTGAAAACATGACATAAAAGCACAATATATTGAACCAATTCGTAAAACAGTACAACATATAGTATCCCAAAGAAACACTCAAGTCAAGCAGATTTTCAAAATTTTGCCCCGTCGGGCGAAAATTTTTCCTCACCCGATGGGTTATCCTGCGGCCAGAAAGCCGCAGGATAAGGCGACTTTTATTTTGTTTTTTGACGTAAAGATTTGTAACGTTTGCCGACCGCGTTCCAGTTGATCACGTTCCAGAAAGCGGCGATGTAATCGGGACGGCGGTTCTGGTATTTCAGGTAGTAGGCGTGTTCCCAAACATCGATCCCTAAAATGGGTTTGCCTTTGACCTCGGCAACGTCCATCAAAGGATTGTCCTGGTTGGGGGTCGAACAGACAGCGAGTTTTCCGTTACTGACGATAAGCCAGGCCCAGCCGCTGCCAAAGCGCGTGGTGGCCGCGGTGGTGAATTTTTCCTTGAAGGCATCGAACCCGCCCAAGTCGGCCTTAATCGCGTCGGCTAATTCACCGGTGGGTTGTCCGCCGGCCTTCGGGCCGATCGTTTCCCAGAAAAGGCTGTGGTTGTAATGCCCACCGCCGTTGTTGCGCACGGCCGTGCGGATATTTTCCGGGACGGCGTTGATATGCGCGACCAAGTCTTCAATCGACTTCGCTTCAAAATCTTTCTTGCCTTCGGTGGCTTTGTTGAGATTGTTCACGTAGGCCGCGTGATGTTTGCCGTGATGGATCTGCATCGTTTGGGTATCGATGTGCGGCTCGAGCGCCTCAAATCCGTAAGCTAAATCAGGTACCGTAAATGCCATA
>CAYIMR010000122.1:0-3623 GCA_964364455.1 uncultured Planctomycetales bacterium
TATAATGTTATCCTGCGGATTTCAAAGCAAAACCAACTCACTCCGGCGGCGCGAGGAAACAACCTCTAAGCACAGCCCGCAAGTCCTGCTGTTCACAGCGGGCTCGCAATGCCCGCTGTGAACAACTTGTTAACAATTTTACAAATGGTTCATAACTTAAAATATATCAACATGTTACAAATGCTACTCATTTCACAATGCCGAGCCTGATTTCTGTTTGGGAAAAATCACAAGCGCAAATTCAAGAGAGGGTGGGACGGGCCTCTTACGAAACCTGGTTTTCCACCATGCAAGTTAAAGAAAAAGCCGCGGGGGTTTTAACCATCGAGGCTCCGGACGATTTCTTTAAAGCATGGATCGTCGATCACTATCAAAACGATGTTCAGGAAATTTTGAATGCCACCGCGCAAAAGCCGGTTGCGATCGAATTTTCCGTCAACACAAATATTCTTAACGCCGACACCCAAACCCGCCTTGCTAAGCTGGAGCAAAATTTTACCCGCGCCGAAGGCATCCAGTCCGTCTTAAACTCCCGTTTTACTTTTGATAACTTTGTCATCGGGCCGTCCAATCGATTTGCCTGTGCGGCGAGCTTGGCCGTCGCCGAATCGCCAGCGAAGGCATATAACCCCTTATTTATCTACGGAAAGGTGGGGCTTGGGAAAACACACCTCATCCAGGCCATTACCCACAAGATCCGGCAATTGTATCCAGCCCTGAAACACTGCTACATGTCATCCGAACAATTCACCAACGAATTGATCAACGCGATCCGTAACCGCTCAACAAGCCAATTCCGCAAAAAATACCGCGAGATTGATGTTCTTTTGATCGATGACGTCCAATTCATCGCTGGCAAAGAATCCACCCAGGAAGAATTTTTCCACACGTTTAACGCCTTGCACGATAACCGCAAACAAATCATTATCACTTCGGATCGCCCGCCGAAAGAAATTACCAACCTTGAAGAGCGCTTAAGTTCGCGCTTCGCCTGGGGACTTGCTGCGGATATTCAGCCGCCGGATTATGAAACACGTGTGGCGATCTTACGAAAAAAAATAAAAAACGAGGCCATCCAGGTTCCTGACGACGTTATTCATTTTATCGCCGCGCAGATCAAGGCCAATATCCGCGAACTGGAGGGAGCGCTTATCCGCGTGGCCGCCTATTCCCTATTAGAAGAAAAACCAGTCACCCTAGATGTAGCTGTTATGACCCTCAAAGATATGGTGCGCGAAACAGCCAGAGCCATTAGTGTGGAGATGATACAAAAAACCGTTGCGGAATTTTTCCGCGTGCCGTCTTCAGATCTAAGGGCAAAAAAAAGAACTAGAAATATTGTTTTGCCTAGACAAATCGCCATGTATCTTGCGCGGCAATTGACCGCGCAATCATTGCCAGAGATCGGCAACGCTTTTGGAGGAAAGGACCACACCACCGTGTTGCATTCTTGCAAAAAAATCGGACAAAGCCTATTAGTAGACAGGGAAATAAAGAACATTGTGGATCAGTTATTAACAACTCTACAACGATAAAAATAGTTGTTCATATTTTTATGCACACATTTTTCTCCCACAACTCTTAATGTTGTAATGGGTTTTGTTTTTATTAAGCAAATTCACAGGCATTACTATTACGAATACTATTTTAATGTTTAAATAACTTAAGGAGACGTAATCATATGATTTTTAAAACTTCCCAAGAAAATTTATTAGCCGGCGTTCAGATTGTCCAAAACATCGTTTCCAGTAAATCAACGCTTCCTATATTAGCCAATATTCTTTTGGAAGCTAAAGGAACTAATCTTAGGCTCAATACGACTGATTTGGATATCGGCATATCTTGTGAAATACCTGTGGATATTATTGAAGAAGGCGCAATAACTATTCCCGCGAAACGATTTGGCGACATAGTTCGTGAATTACCTTCTGGGGATATCACAATCAGCGTGAAAAAGAATAATCAGGTGGATATTGAGGGGAAGCAGTGCCGGTTTAAGTTGGGGGGGCTTCCAAAAGATGAATTTCCAAAATTTCCGGAATTTAAGGACAAAGAAGCCATTCAAATCGAGCAAGCAACCCTTAAAGAAATGTTACGATTAACCTCTTTTGCCGTTTCCCATGAGGAATCGCGGCATGTTTTAAACGGTATTTTAATTGAGATCTTTGACAATGTTATTCGTATCGTCGCAACGGACGGAAGGCGGTTGGCAAAGATAGAAAAGAAACTCCTGGTCGCTATTAAAAAGGAAGTTGCCGTGATTATTCCCATTAAGGCTGTGCAGGAAATTAACCGCAACCTGCTGGATGAGGGGACGCTTTCTTTGATCGTTGGGGCCAACCAGGTTTTATTTGATATCAATGACGTGTTAATCGCCACGCGCATAATCGAAGGCGAATTCCCAAATTACAATCAAGTCATTCCTAAGCCGGCTAAAAACAGAATTACAATGAACACACAGGATGTTCTTTCTTCCATCCGAAGGGCAAATTTGTTATCCACGCCGGATTTTCAGGCCGTTAAATTCGAGATTTTTATCAATAAACTGGTTATTTCTAAATCCACTCCAGATGTGGGAGAATCCAGAGAGGTTATTCCGGTGGAATATGATGGGGAGGAAATGATGGTCGGCTTTAATCCCCAGATCCTCATCGACTTTCTTAAAAATATTAACGATGAGCAGATCCACATGGAAATATTGGGAACGGACAAGCCCGCGGTGATGCGCCTGCAGGATTATCTGTATTTGGCATTGCCGATGCGGATATAAAAATAAAATAAAAAAATTTCTGGTAATTTGAGTATGGATAGTATAAAAGATATAATTCCCCAGGTGGTGGGAAAAATGGTCCGCTCCAGGAATCAGCAGGCCGGAGAGCAGGGGGCGCTTGAGCAGATTTGGCAGGATATTTTAGAAAAGCAACAGTTAAGACATACCAGGTTGGGTGGCCAGCGTGACGGCAATTTATTGGTTTTTGTAGATTCCCCGGCGCGGGCGTATCATCTGCGCATGGGTAAAGCGAAAACTTTGAAGCAGATACGGGAAAAAATGCCCGAGATCAAAGATATAACGTTTAAAGTAAGCGAGCAAAAATGACACCAGTTAAAGCAGAGAAAAAATCAGGCAAAGCCGCGATGGCGCAAGACGACGTTTCGAAAAAAGCAAAAGACGGTTTCGCCGCAGGGCATAATTATGACGCGACGAACATCCAGGTCTTGGAGGGGATCGAGGCGGTACGCCGGCGTCCGGCGATGTATATCGGTGATACCGGCGCGCGCGGGTTGCACCATTTGGTCTACGAGGTCGTGGATAACTCCATTGACGAGGCCATGGGCGGGTATTGCAACCGCATCGATGTTGTTATTAATGAAAACGACTCGATAACCGTCACCGATAATGGCCGTGGCATTCCGGTCGATATCCATAAGTCCGAAAAAAAACCTGCCGTGGAAGTTGTTCTTACGACCCTACACGCCGGCGGAAAATTTGATCACAGCAGTTATAAGGTATCTGGTGGTTTGCACGGCGTGGGAGTTAGCTGTGTCAACGCTCTTTCCGAATGGCTGGAAGTCGAGGTCAAGCGCGACGAGAAGATCCATCATCAGCGCTATGAGCGCGGCAT
>CAYIMR010000123.1:0-3620 GCA_964364455.1 uncultured Planctomycetales bacterium
AGATCAACAAGGTCTCGGAACGTTTCAAAGATTCCCACGGGGTATGGATCGTGCGTGATACCGGAAAGATTTACGCGCTTTCCACGGTTTGCACGCATCTGGGGTGCACGCCCAATTGGCTGGAGAGCGATAATAAATTTAAATGTCCATGCCATGGCAGTGGATTTTATAAAACAGGTATCAATTTCGAGGGCCCGGCGCCCCGGCCGCTGGAGCGTTTTAAGATAACGCTTAACGACGAAGGGGAGATCATCGTGGATAAAACGCAGAAATTCCAGCAGGAAAAAGGTGAGTGGCGTGATTCTGAGTCATTTATTACTGTTTAGTATGAGGCATTAGAATGAGCGAGAATTCAGACAATAAAAATGGATTTTTAGACAAACTTTCGAAGACACAGGTGGCGAAAGCGATCTTCCGCACCGGCATCCCGCGTAACCGCCGGCAACGGATGATGATCATGCTCAACAACGTATTTCTGCATCTTCATCCGGTACGCTTGCCCAAACACGCCGTGAAGGTTAAATACACCTGGTGCATGGGCGGGCTTTCCTTTTTTGTTTTTCTGGTCTTGACCGTAACGGGAATTCTGTTGATGTTCTATTATCGCCCGACGGTTGAATACGCGTACGGCGATATCATGGATCTCAAGGAACAGGTGCCTTTGGGGATCATGCGCGAGATCCATCGCTGGGGCGCGCACTTGATGGTCATCACAGTATGGCTACACATGTTCAGGGTCTTTATGACTGGTTCCTACAAACCGCCGCGGGAATTCAACTGGGCCATTGGGGTCGTACTTCTGGTTTTGACGATGTTGATGAGCTTTACCGGTTATCTCTTGCCGTGGGACCAGCTGGCCATCTGGGCGATCACGGTCGGGTCGAACATGGCCGGTGCCACGCCGATGGTTGGAACGGCCGGGCCGGGGTCGTCACTTTTGGCTTTAGGAGACGTCAATTTCATCACCTCATCGAGCGACGCGCGTTTTGCCATGATCGGCGGGCGATTTATCGGTGAGGCGGCTTTACTGCGCTTTTACGTGCTTCATTGCATTGGCTTGCCTTTTATCATCATGATCTTCATGATCGTTCATTTCTGGCGCGTGCGTAAAGACGGAGGGATCTCGGGTCCTATATGAGCCCAGGTAGCTTTTAAAGTAGGGGCTCATCCTGAAGCCCTGAGGGCTGAAGGATCTCATAGGAGCAAACAGTGGAGGATCAAAGTGGATACTTTTATATTATGACTAATAAAGGGAATAATGTTCTTTATACAGGTTCAACGAACGACCTTGCGAGGAGAGTTAAAGAACATCAGGGAGGATACAAGAAAGGATTTACCCAGAAATATAATATTTGTCGATTAGTATGCTATGAGATATTCGAAAGCCTCAAGCGGGCTAAAGATAGAGAAAAGCAAGTTAAGGGTTGGACACGTAAGCGAAAGATAGCTCTTGTCGAATCAATAAATAGGCAGTGGAAAGATCTCGGTAACGAATTAGGATGAGATCCTTCGCTTCGCTCAGGATGAGTGAAGCATGAAAAAATCCACTGGCTTCACTCATGGAAGCTATCAAGGAATTCATCAATGCTGTTTCGCGTCCTCAGATCATGTTCCCGATGATCCTGGCGGTTTTCTTTTTTGTTTTTCCGCCCACTGACCGGATGCTCGTTATCAATAAGAAGCTGCGGCTGTATAAATTATGGACGAAAGAAGGCGGCATTATTCTGTTCGCGCTGCTTTTTCTTGCCTTCGCCTTCGGCCTGACGGACGTGAATTTCGCGAAGATCGTGACCAAGCCGGATAACGTCCCGATCGTGGGGTTGATTTTTCTGATCTTCTTTTTTGTGTGGTTTAGCATGAAGCAGGGCTGGGAGAACGACGCGCGTATCGCCGCCGGCCAACGGCCCAAGGAAGCGGAGGATTCAAAAGAAAAAATCCTCGTCTGGCCGGATCTGGTCTATATTGAATTTATCGCTCTGATCTTGTGCACGGTCCTTTTGATCGTGTGGTCGATCGTCCTCAACGCTCCTCTGGAAGGGCCCGCCAATCCGACCGTATCACCCAATCCATCGAAAGCGCCGTGGTATTTTTTGGGGTTACAGGAGATGCTGGTCTATTTTGACCCGTGGATCGCCGGGGTGCTATTCCCAACGGTCATCATGATCGGCATGATGGCGATTCCCTATCTCGATACGAATAAAAAAGGGTGCGGCTATTATAGTTTTAAGGACCGCAAGATGGCGATCTCCATTTTCATGTTCTATTGGCTGGTTCTGTGGTTATTTTTGATCACCGTGGGGACGTTTTTAAGAGGGCCGAACTGGAATTTCTTCGGGCCGTTTGAAGCGTGGGACATTCATAAACTTGAGGTGCTGACCAACATCAATTTATCGGAACTGATCTATATGGTCTGGCTGAAACAGCGGCTTCCCGAGAATATTCTTTTGCGTGAGATGTGGGGATTTGCCGTCGTATTTATATATTTCGGCGCCATGCCGTTGGTTTTAGCTAAAACATTATTCAAAAAAGTTTACGCCACTTTAGGGCCGTTTCGTTATGCCATATTTACGATACTTTTGCTGATGTCCATCAGTCTGCCGATCAAGATGATCCTGCGCTGGTTGTTCAATATCAAATACATCATTGCCATTCCGGAATTTTTCTTCAACATCTAAACTCATGGCCGAACCAGAAGAACGACATTATAATATCGATCGCCTGAACATGATCTTCGCCATCGCCAGCTGCGTTTTGCTGTTGGCGTTGATCTGGCTGGTGGCCGATGATTACGCGCGCGAGTGGAAAGATTATCAGCGCAAGTTCCGCGAACTGGAGATCGAAAAAACGCGCGTCAAATATGATTACGCCGCCAATGAGCTCGAGGGCAAAGGTGAATATAAGGCGCTGGAGGGACAATTAGAGGAAGCCCGCCTCCGGCGAGGCTCGCCCCCGGGGGCGGCCCGCAAGGCTTTCATGGTCAGTTGTCCTAAAGAAGCGGACGGTGAAACAAAAAGAACCGCGGCCGAGAACGATCTGTTGAATCAGAAATACAAATTCACCAAGGCCGAGCATGACGCGGCGCGTTACCGTTATGAAACCGCGCAAGCGCACGGCGGCGCGGGCCGCGCGCATCTGACAAAAGCCGGCGAAGAGTTTGCCGGTTTGGAGCAACAGCTTGCTGATCTAAAACTTGCCGTTGAGCAATCTGATGCGAAACTTGCCGAGCGGCAAAAGGCGGCTGACGCTTGCGGGGCGCAGCTAACTGAGCTAGAGCGCCAGGAGCGCGCGTTCCAGCAAAAAAAACGGATCCTTGAGCGTAAGCTTGACAAGATCGATCCCAATGCGATGAATTTTACCAACCGCATCGCGGAAATGGTGCGCGACCTGCCGATCATTGATCTGGCTAATCCGAATTACAAAATAGACCAGATCGTCCTGAAAGATATTCCCGAAGACCTGAATTTCGCCAAAGTACCCACCGTTGACCGTTGCGTCACCTGTCACCAGGGCATCGCCAATCCGGATTACAAGGACGCGTCGCAGCCGTTTCGCACCCATCCCAATTTGGAACTATATTTAGGGAACGATTCCGCGCACCCGATCGATGAATTCGGCTGCAC
>CAYIMR010000124.1:0-3608 GCA_964364455.1 uncultured Planctomycetales bacterium
CTTAAATTTAGAGGAATCAACATACAAAAACGATTTTGTCGGGGTACTCGTCGGAAATTCGTGGACACGGCATCCATTATGCATAAGTTTCCGGAAAAAGCAACCCGTGTTTTTTCGGTTTGGAAAAATACAAGAAAAAATTTTTGTATAAATATTTGCTTTTCTGTTTTTTGGTGTGTTAATATAAAAATCGTTATGGGACAACATTTCGAAGTGATAGTCGAAAGAATCCATGATCGAGATCCGCGCTACGGGGAAGGGGCGTATCTGTTCGTCATGGAGGCCATGTCCTTCACGCAGCGAAAATTCGGCCGCCCCCGCCACGTCAGCGGGGAAGAACTGCTCTCCGGCATCCGGGAACTCCTCCTCAAGCGCTTCGGCCCCATGACCGTCACGGTCCTCGATCACTGGGGCATCAGATCCACCGAAGATTTCGGGAACGTCGTTTTTAATCTGGTCGATAACCGGGTCTTGAGCAAGACCGAGGAAGACGATATCGAGCAGTTCCGCAACGGCTATGACTTTACGGAAGTGTTCCACCACGGCTACCGCAAGTTGCTGCATAAAAAGATCAGCAGGATGCGTTGATGCGTGAAGCGTAGTTCGTGAAGCGTGAAGCGGTTTGTGATATAGTAGGGCAAGGATTTATTCCTTGCCTTTTTTTATGTGCAGGGGTGGGCCTTGTGTCCGCCCGTATCGGAACGGGCACACACAAGGTGTGCCCCTACGGAAATAATATAAAAAATGCGTTCCCTTAGCGATATCTCCATCCAATTCGTCAAAGGCGTGGGGCCGGCGCGCAAAAAGATCTTCCAGCGGCTGGGCATCGAAAGCGTGGAGGACTTGTTGTATCTTTTCCCTCGCCGCTATGAAGACCGCCGCAACCTTGTTCCCATCTCGCGTCTTAAGGTTGGCGAATGGCAGACGGTCACGGGTAAGGTTCTGGGCAGTTCTTCCCGGCGCAGCTGGTATACCAAAAAACACGTCCTGGAAGTCGTGCTGGAAGATGACGGCGGTCATCTGGCCTGCACGTGGTTCAATCAGCCGTATCTGTTGAATTATTTTAAAGAGGGCCGCCACGCGGTCTGTTATGGAAAAGTCGATATGTACAAGAACCGTTTGCAGATGATCTCTCCGGAGTGGGAGATTATTGAGGAGAAAGAAGACGAGCGGTTGAACCTGGGACGCATTGTGCCCATTTATCCTTTGACCCAGGGCATCACGCAGCGGTTTTTGCGCAAGACCATCCACGCCTGCTTCGAGCGATACCAGGATCAGCTTACCGACGAATTGCCGGTGCCGCTACGCAATAAATATAAACTGTATAATATCAAACGCAGCCTCCGCCAGGTCCATTTCCCGGATACGCTCCCTGACCAGGAGAACGCGATGAAACGGATCTCCTTCGAGGAATTTTATTTCTTTCAGATCGCGGTCCTCGCGCGCCGGTTGAGCATCACGCACAAACCCGGATTCGCGCACAAGATGACCGACGCGCAGGCGCTGAAATTCATCGACGGCTTTCCCTTCACGTTGACCCGCGCGCAGAAAAGGGTCATCCAGGAGATCCGTCAGGATATGGCAAAAGATACCCCGATGCTGCGGCTTTTGCAGGGCGACGTCGGCTCGGGCAAAACTCTGGTCGCGATCTTCGGATGCGTGGCGGCCGCGCGCAACGGTTTCCAATCCTGCGTGATGGTCCCCACCGAAATCCTCGCCCGCCAGCATTATGAAAATATTTCCCGCATGATCGAACAAGGACATCTTAAGGACTTGCGGGTCACGTTGTTGACCAGCTCGGTCAGCGGCAAGGAAAAGGAAAAACTATACGAAGCGATCCGTAACGGCGAGATCGATCTGGTCATCGGCACGCACGCTTTGATGAGCGGAGAAGTCGCGTTCAAGAATTTAAGTTTTGTCGTCATTGACGAGCAGCACAAGTTCGGCGTGCGTCAGCGCGCGCTGTTGGCGGAAAAAGGGAATAATCCTGACATCCTGATCATGACCGCGACGCCGATCCCGCGGACTTTGTGCATCACGCTCTACGGAGATATGGACCTCTCCGTCCTGGATGAACTCCCACCCGGGCGGGGCACGGTGAAAACCAAGTGGTTCTCTCAAGAGCGCGCCGAGGAAGTTTACGCTCTGGTGCGTGAGCAACTCAAAGCCGGACGGCAGGCCCCACCGTGGGCGGGGCAGGCGTACGTCGTGTATCCGATCATCGAGGAGTCAGAAAAACTCGACCTCAAGGCCGCGCGGGTGATGTTCAACCATTTCAAGAAAGAAACGTTTAAGGATTTCCGCGTCGGGCTTATCCACGGCCAGCTTAAGCCCAAAGAAGGCCAAGAGATCATGGAACAGTTCAAGAACGGGAAGATCGACCTCCTGGTCGCCACGACCGTGCTCGAGGTCGGTATCGACGTCCCGGCGGCGAGTGTCATGGTCATCGAACACGCGGAGCGTTTCGGGTTGGCGCAATTGCACCAGTTGCGCGGGCGCATCGGCCGCGGGAAAGAGGACGGATCATGCCTGTTGGTCGCGGACGCGCAAACGGATGACAGCCGGCAGCGCCTCAAGGCGTTTGTCTCCACCACCGACGGATTCAAGATCGCCCAGCATGATCTGGAAATTCGCGGCCCCGGGCGCTATTTCGGCCGCCATCAACACGGGCTTAATGAATTAAAAGTGGCCAATCCTTTTACCCAGCTTGATATCCTGGAATTGGCCCGGCAGGAAGCGGCGGCGCTGACCGGCGTCGATCCAAAATTGGAGAAAGAGCAGAACCGGCGCGTTGGGGAGATCATCCGTCGCCGGTACCCGAGTTATTTAACAGACGTGACTGCAGGGTAGGAAGGGTAAGAAGTGAGAAGTAAGAAGAGGGAAGTAAGAAGTTAGAAGTTGGAAGAGGTTACAAAATGTTAGAAAAGGTTGGAAGAGGTTAAAAGTTGCAAAAATGTTTCTGGTAAGATTAACCTTGGCAAAACATTTGGTAACCTAAAACCTTTTCTAACCCGTTTCAACTTTTTTCAACGTCTTACAACCTTAATGTCATGAAAATCATCGCAGGAACATACAAAGGCCGTAATTTCTACATGCCCGAAGGCATCCGGCCCACGCAGAACCTCACGCGCAAGGCCTTATTCGATCTTTTAGGCCAGGACTTGACCGGTTTGACTTTTTTGGACCTTTTTGCCGGCAGCGGTGGGGTGGGGTTAGAGGCGCTCTCGCGGGAGGCCCAGAAAGTGACCTTTGTGGAAAAAGACGAGCGCTCCAGCGAGCTCATCCGGGAGAATCTGGAGCTTCTGGGCGTGCCTCTTTTAGGTAGTAACCGTCAAGCCCCGCCCATGGCGGGGCAAGCGGTTTATGAAGTGGTTGAGGCCGACGCCTTCGCTTCCATCAAGCGCTTCGCCGCCGGGGGCAGAAAGTTCGATATTGTCTTCGCGGACCCGCCATATGGCCTCGGACTGGCAAAAAAGATGTTGAAAACCCTGGGAGCCTATGATATAGTGACCGCCAATTGTATCGTCGTGATACAGCATGAGAAGGAGGAAATCCTCCCGGAATCCCAAGGTAACCTGGTTCGCAGCGAACAACGGAAATACGGAAGC
>CAYIMR010000125.1:0-3594 GCA_964364455.1 uncultured Planctomycetales bacterium
TCAGCGCGTCTTTTGATAAAGTCCGATCAGCTCGGCCTTCTCCAGAATATGCCCCTGCATCGCTTTTTCAAGCGCTTCCTTCGATGGCGTCCCCTTAAAAATGAGGGTGGTATCCAGCGCGTACAGTTTGAAAAAATAGCGGTGCGTGCCTGAAGGCGGGCACGGGCCGCCGTAATTGACCCGGCCGAAATCGTTTCGCGCCTGCGTACCGGGGACACTGTTTTCTTTAATTTCAGAAGTAGGCGCGATATTGTAAACAAGCCAATGATCCCAGTTTCCCCCTGGCGCGTCGGGGTCGTCAACGATGAGGACCAGACTTTTTGCCCCCTCGGGGATACCAGAAATTGCCAGGGGTGGATTGATGTCCTCTCCCTGACACGTATATTTTCTGGGGATCATTTGATTGTGGCCAAAGGCCGGGCTTGTTATCTGTAACCCGCTGCTTTGCGCCGAGACATTTTTTGCCGCCAACAACAATGCTGAAAAAACTAGGATATCGAACAGACCTTTCATGACAGCCTCTTTCGCAGATAAACGAATAGACCATTCCGCCCCCGAGGAATCTGAAAGATTCCCGGATTAGGTCCCCGAAATCTTCCTGGATTTCGGGGACGATTAAACCTTTGCGCCCAGATTCGTCCGCCAACTTTGTAAAACAAACTTGGCGAGACCTCGCCAAAATTTTCTAATTTTGGCGGGCCATCGTTGTCATTACCAATCCTTCGTTCGCTAACACGCTCACTGCGGATTGGTAAGGACCAGTAACCATTTGTTCGGGCAGGTTTGACTCACTGTGAGCAGGGCGCAAGTTGTTTGGCTAAAAAAATTCGATATCCTTTACGGCCTTTTTGATATTGTCAAAATCCTTGTCGTTATGAAGCAACTTGAGGCGGTGTTCCCGGGCGATCTGGACAATGAGGCAGTCGATCGTGCTGCGAACCGTGACGCCTTCTTTCCTGCAGAGAAAATAAATATGGGCGGCCCGGGCGTAAGATTCTTTCTCGTCTTGGGGGGCGTAAATCGTAAAGGTGTCCAGGTATTTCTTAAGGGTGTCGAAATCCTTTTGAGTCGCCGAACCCTGCAACAGTTCCTGATAGATATGGCCGGTGATTCCAAAGGGGATATTTAACTCGAGAATCATATTAAACTTCGAGACCTGCATACCGCTTTTTTCGCTCAAGAAATCGATAAGAACTGAAGTGTCCACTAAAACCATTTTTACGCCTCGCGCAGGGCCTTGTAATCGTAGCCCTTGTGAAATGAAATCTTCCCTTTTAGCTCGCGGATATCAAGGCGGCTGTGATTACGGATAAATTCTTTAAGGGCGATGGTGACAAGATCCTTTTTTGTATGCACCCTTGAGACCTTCAGGGCCTTAGCGACCAGGTTGTCGTCCAAAACGATATTTGTACGCATATCAATACACCTCCTTATACACATAAAATACCACAAATTCACAAATGTTCAAGCTCATTTTTTTTAGTGACGGACGACGAGATCCGAGACATGCGCTTACGCTTCTTCCTGATACTTTCCCTTAAGACTCTCGATCACGTGCACGTCGGCAAGCGTCGTCACGTCCCCCAGGGCCCGGCCTTCGGCAATGTCGCGCAAAAGCCGGCGCATGATCTTGCCGCTGCGCGTCTTGGGCAATTCCGCGGTAAAAATGATCTTCTGCGGCCGCGCGATCGCCCCGATCTTTTTCGCCACGTGGCCTTTAAGGGTTTCATCCGCTTGCTGTCCAGGCTTGTTACCTTCCTTTAAAATGACGAACGCGGCAATGGCCTGACCTTTGATCTCATCGGTAATGCCGACAACCGCGGATTCCGCGACGCTGGGATGATCGACCAAGGCGCTTTCGACTTCCATGGTGCTGATGTTGTGGCCGGCAACGAGCATGATGTCATCGACCCGCCCCAAAAGCCAAAGGTAACCGTCCGCGTCGATCTTGGCCCCGTCGCCGGGGAAATACATGTCCTTAAAACGACTCCAGTACGTTTTCTGGTAACGTTCGTCATCGCCGTAGATCCCGCGCAGCATCGATGGCCACGGGCTTTTGATGGCCAGGTACCCACCGCCTTCTTTGACCGTCTTACCTTCTTCCGTCACGACCACGGCCTCGATGCCCGGCAATGCTTTGGTCGCCGAGCCGGGTTTAAGTGTCGTCACGCCAGGAATGGGCGAAATCAAAATACAGCCCGTTTCCGTCTGCCACCAGGTGTCGACCACGGGGCAGCGGCCTTTACCGATATGCTTATGATACCAGACCCACGCCTCGGGGTTGATCGGCTCGCCCACGCTTCCCAACAGCCGCAGGCTCGAAAGGTCGCGGCCGTCGGGCCACTGCGTCCCCCACCGCATAAAGGTACGGATCGCCGTCGGCGCGGTATAAAAAATGGTCACTTTATATTTCTCGATGATTTTCCAGAAACGGTCGCGCTCAGGGTAATCCGGTGAGCCCTCGTACATGACTTGCGTCGCGGCGTTCGACATCGGGCCGTAGACGATATAGCTGTGTCCCGTGACCCAGCCGACATCCGCCGTGCACCAGAAAACATCTTCCGGTTTAAGATCAAAAACCCAGCGGGTCGTCGCGTACACGCCGGTCATGTAGCCGCCGGTCGTGTGCACGATCCCCTTGGGTTTTCCCGTTGTCCCCGAGGTGTACAAAATGTAGAGCATGTCCTCGGCGTCCATCTGTTCGGGCTCGCAATAATCCTGCGCCTTGTCCACGAATTCGTGGTACCAGAGGTCGCGGCCGCTTTTCATCGGGATGTTCTGTCCGGCCCTGCGGACAACGAGGACATGCTGGATGGTCGGGCATTCGGCGGCCGCCTCGTCCGCGGTCTCTTTTAAGGGAAGCACTTTGCCGCGCCGGTATCCGCCGTCGGCGGTAATGATCAGTTTGGCCTGGGCGTCGCGGATACGTTCTTTGAGAGAATCCGCGCTAAAACCCCCAAATACGACCGTGTGCACCGCGCCGATACGCGCGCAGGCGAGCATCGCGAAAACCGCCTCGGGGATCATCGGCAAATAGATCGCCACCCGGTCGCCCTTAGCGATGCCAAGCCCTTTAAGGACATTCGCCAGTTTGTTGACCGACTTGTAAACGTCCTCATAGGTCAACGTTTTCGCGTCGCCCGGTTCACCTTCCCAGAGAATGGCCGTCTTGTTGCCAAGGCCTTTTTTGATATGACGGTCGAGGCAGTTGTAACTGGCGTTCAATTTCCCGCCGACGAACCATTTGGCAAAAGGAAGGTTCCACTCAAGGACCTTGTCCCATTTCTTGAACCAGTCGAGCTCGCCGGCCCACTTGGCCCAGAAAGCCTCACGGTTCTTGGCCGCTTCGGCGTAAATGGATTCGTCGCGAATCAAGGCCTTTTGTTTGAACTCATCGCTCGGAGGAAAAATACGGTTCTCTTCCTCCCCAAGGGAGCCTATCGGCAGAAGAACGTTGACCGTTTCGCGTTTAGCCTGGTTCGCTTGCTTCATCACATTCCTCCCTGATTCGGTTAATCTGATAAAACTATCGGACGAGATCCAATATATTCCTGAATTGGCTATGTTCGGCCGTTTTGAGAAGTTCGAAAAGGA
>CAYIMR010000126.1:0-3578 GCA_964364455.1 uncultured Planctomycetales bacterium
TGCAGTTGGCGTGCGAGGAGATGCTGGTGCCTGTGCCATTGGACGGCGATGCGCGGGGAGCTTATTTGTACTCTCAATTCCCTTCTGAAAGATATCCTTTCCCGACCCCGGAACAACTCCAAAATGATGAATTAACAATAAGTGTTGTTTATGAGAAAGAGATAAAGACACGTATTGTGGCAGGGAGGGCACCAACGATATATGGGCACTATTTAATTACTCTATCGGGTTTTTTGACCCCTTTATCGGGGGAATGGGCACAGAAAAAGAGTGCATTTCAAGACAGATATTATACCTATCTGTATCTTTATTCAGATTTTGATGAACAAGTGTCTACAACCCGGCGTCCCGACAAAATAAAGAATATACTTTCTCAATATGCCCTGATTCCGTAGGGGAGTGCGTTATGTCCAGGAAAATTTACTATACGTTATGGATAGCGATATTTTTGGGCCTATTTTTGCCCCGTTTATCCTCTGCCCAATATTGCCCTTCCTACGGCGGCAGTCAACGCTATGAATCTATCCAGAATATCTCGTATTCACAAAAACCGGGAGGGATGTTGGCCACAATTACCATCATTTACAAAGCCACGGATGCCTCTGGCAACAGTTCAACGGCATCTTGTGAGGTCCTGGTCCCTCATGATCAAGGGTAAACTTTTGACAATATTTTGTCAGGAAGAAGGGGGTCCTTAAAGGAATCCCCGGACACATACCGTAACCTGAATTAAGCGGGTTGACAAAGAATCAATGAAATGAAAAACGGACAAGATGATTAAACTGACCAGGATGCGTGCCGACGACGACAAGAAAAAATTTCTAAAAGATTATTTCAGTGGCAGGGACGACGTGCTCATGGCATTTGTATTCGGCTCTCAGGCCAAAGGGCAGGCCGGTGACATCTCCGACTGGGACATCGCCGTCTATTTTAAACCGCTTTATGGTGAGCAAAGGCCTTCGACTCCGCTCAGGCCAAGTCCTGAGTTTATCGAAGGACAAAGTCGAACCATTTCCCCTGTGCCCGAATGGGAACAGGGCCGCGCCTATCCCGCCGAAAGCGATATATGGGGAGACCTCACGCGACTTCTTGAAACAGACCACGTGGACCTCGTCGTGTTGAACCGGACGCCGGCCAACATCGCGGCCTCGGCCATCCAGGGCCTGCCCCTCGTAATAAAGGACAGAAAGATTTATCTCGAATTTATGTTGATTGTCACCCGGGAGGCCGAAGATTACCGCCGCACGGCCCGGGAATACGCCGAAGTTTACTGGCGTTCCTCCTCCTTAAGCCGGGAAGACGCGGACGTACTCAACCGGAGGATCATCTTTCTTGATTCGGAATTGCAAGATACCGATAAATTCCAGGGACTGACGCGAAAAGAATATGAAGCCGACAGCATGAAACGCCGGCAGGTCGAACGCTGGATAGAAAACCTGATGAACGCCGCCATTGATATCGCCAAGACCATCCTGGCCAGCGAAAAGCGCCCGATCCCCTCCAGTTACCGGGAGGTCCTCCGGGCGATGGGGACCCTTGCCGATTTTCCGGAAACTTTGGGAACGCGACTGGCCGGGTGGGCCGAACTGCGCAATATCCTTGCCCATGAATATCTGGACATCCGCTGGAAACGTATCGAGGATTTTGTTCAAACAAGTCCTCCTTATTTCCAGCAGTTCATCGATGGCGTCAAAAAGCGTCTTCGGCTGGAATGAATATTAACACTAAAAAGTGAGGTGATTTTATGGAAAAGAAAATTTCAGAAGGGGGTTCGTTATGAAGAAATCGTATTTGTCTTTTATCAGTCTTTTGGCGGCGATGCTCTTCTTCGCCGGCGGCAATGCCGTGGCGGAGGCGGGCGCGGCGTTCGGGCCGAAGGAGATTTCCGAACAGACCCGCGAATGTGCGGAATGTCACAAGGACGTTACTCCGGCCATCGGACAACAATGGGGGGCCAGTAAACATTACCGGGCCAATGTCGGCTGTTTTGAATGCCACCAGGCCAATAAGAAAGACGCGGACGCCTATGACCATTACGGGCACAATATCGCGACTATTGTGACGCCTAAGGACTGCGCGCGTTGCCACGAAAAAGAGGTTTCTGAATTTCAGGCCTCGCACCATTCCAAGGGCGCGCGTATTTTAGGCTCTTTGGACAACCGCCTGGCAGAGGTGATTGAAGGGAATAAAATGATGGTCACCCCCGGTTTTCCGGAAGGGGTGTCGGCCGCGGTAGTCAACGGCTGCTGGCAGTGCCACGGCTCGGAGGTCAAGGTCTTGGAAGGCGGAAAATTGGACCCGGCCACGTGGCCCAATACGGGGATCGGGCGCATCAACCCCGACGGGTCGGAAGGGTCTTGTTCGGCCTGCCACTCCCGGCATAAATTTTCGGTTGAGCAGGCGCGCAATCCCGAAAACTGCGGGAAGTGCCACATGGGGCCCGACCATCCGCAATTGGAAATTTATGAGGAGTCCAAGCACGGGATCGCCTTTAACGCCAATAAACATAAGATGAATCTGGATAATGAGAAGTGGATTTTGGGTGAGGATTACAATGCCGCGCCGACGTGCGCGACCTGCCACATGAGTGCCACTCCCACGCAGGATGTTACCCACGATGTCGGCATGCGCATCAGTTGGAACAACCGTCCGGTCATCTCGATTCGGCCTGAGGTTTCTGACGAGAAAATGGGGCTTGCGGGAAAAGATGTGGACTGGAAGAAGCGGCGCAGCAACATGAAGGATGTGTGCCTCAACTGCCACACGGAAAATTATGTGGACAATTTTTACATCCAATACGACAGCCTGATTGCCTTGTACAGCGATAAATTCGCGAAACCGGGGCAGGAGTTGATGGCCTTGGCGAAGCCGTTGTTGGTTCCGGTGGAGTTTGCCAACAAGATCGACTTTATCTGGTATGAGATCTGGCATCATGAGGGCCGCCGCGCCAGGCATGGGGCCTCGATGATGGGGCCGGATTACACGCAGTGGCACGGGATGTATGAAGTCGCGAAGAACTTCTACTCGGAGTTCATCCCCGAATTACAGGAGATTGCCGAGCAAAACTTTCATTCGAGCGATCCGGCCAAAAGCGAGCAGGCCAATAAATTAAAGGCAAAGATTGAAGAAGTCCTGAATTCTAATGACCATCAGTGGTACATCAACAAGATGGATCCGCAGGAGGCGGCTAAACGCGAAGCGGCCCAGAAGGCGTTTCAAGAAAGGTACAAGAAAAAATAACATCGTAAAGGTTGCATTTATCCACCTACGCAGAAGACCACCCTGATGTTTTCGTAAGGAATCATCAGGGCAGGATGAATGCGAGAATATGCGTGTCTTCTGCTTTTGGGGGATGTTCGCCCTGTTCAAGAAAGGGCGGGATAGATGCCCCTTGCGTTAGCGGGGTTTATGAGAGGAATTTGAGGCGCAGCAGAATCAAGCCCAGGAGGGCGTGAAATAGTCCGTTAGAAGTCAGACGTCAGGAAAAAGGGGGTTCCTTATGAGAAAATTACACTTGTCTTTTATCGGTCTTTTATTGGGGCTGGCGGGGATGATCTTTGTCGCCAGCGGCAATGCCG
>CAYIMR010000127.1:0-3567 GCA_964364455.1 uncultured Planctomycetales bacterium
GCCCCCATAAAAAATGACAGCTTTTCGTAAGCTGTCATTGACGATCCATGTTTTTGCGGATAGAATTTTGTGCATACCTTAGCTGAGGTGAATCCAGAAGTTATGGATCCCAAGCCATTGCTGCTAGTATATAAAAAAATTTAAATAATTACAAGAGATTTTCAAGGTGTTTTCAAGGTGTTTCCTGCCCCTTGAAAATGGCGTCAAAAATGCCGTCAATGAGGATTTTTTCCGGCCTGGTCTCTTCCTGCGGAGTTTCTTCACCTTGCGAGGGTTCTTCTCCTGGCGTCTGTTGCGGGTTAGCGGGAGTTTCTTCAATGTCAAGCGCGCGAAAGATGGCCCTTTTTAATTCGTCTTTACCGCGATTTTGCAGAACTTTCTTGGCTAATTCTTCCACATCCGGATATAGATCAATATTTTGAAGTTTTCCTTGATATGGCTCGAATGGAATATAAATTCTTCCGCTCGCATCCGACAAATAAGATAATTCGGGAACGGATGCGATCATACTGGTGGCAAGATCTTCCCGGATGAAAAAATCAGCCGTTAACGCAATGGTCTGATCAATATCCAAATTGCCGCTGGCAGTTACGGCAAAACCATCGGCCTGAACTTCCGCATTAAACGATAAGGCCTGGTCCTTAAATTTGGCCGTTGAAATGACCCGCGCAAAAGCAGTTTCTTCCTCCCAAAGGGAGCCTACCGGCAATTGCATCCCATTCTTGTAACGCTGAGGTAAATTCGCTTCGACCTTTTGAACAAGATCAGGGATAAACGACAATTTATCCAACACAAACCGCAGCAGATTGATGTTCAACAATTTCCCGCCGCGTATCTCCACGGAACCATCGCCTTGAAGCGTTTCACGCAACTCCGAGATCTGAGTGCCATGTCCCTCCGCGTCAAAAACGGCATAGATCCCGCCCTCCACTCCCAAAGGTTTACCAGTATCCGATAAAACCGGCATACCCGCGCGCGGGATCAACTCTCCCAACTGCACGCCATCGACTTTAATGTCGAACATAAGCATGTTGGACCGTCCATAGTCGCTCCAGCGTCCTTGCCCGCTAATCGTTCCGGACGCATAGTCGGCAGTCAATTCATTGATGGCGATATTCGATTCATCGACATGAAAGCGCCCATGGACATCTTCGAGAGGTTGTTTAAGTGGTTCTGAACTTACTCTTCCCCCGGTCAGCTCACCATTGACCGAAAACGCGGCAAGGCCATTTTGATCTGCCCGTAGCGCGATATCCTGCAACGTCAATTTCCCATCGATGTCCCCTTCCAGCAGCAGCTGCTCTTTGAGAACCCCATAAAACGGCATTGTTCGCAAACGCAATAAGGAAAGATCCGTCCCCAATTTTACCTTTTGTAAATTCACCTGGTTGTTTTTGATATCCAGCGCAATTTCTCCATCAACCGTAATATTTTGCTGGTCTGCCCATATCCGGGCCCTGGCTTCAAAAGGAAATGGTTTTTCAAACGATAAATGTGTGGCCTGAAAATCAATTTGCCGTAACGGAATGATTAAAGACGGCTCAAATGACTCATCGACAAAGGTCAAAACGCCATTTTCAATACGCACGGCGTGGATCAACATTTGCGGGATGACGATGGCAGCTTTGACTCCATTTGTACGTGCCGGCATTGAAACTGCTCCGGCCACGGGAGAGAACTTCTCTCCCGAAATTTCTTCAATACCATTATCGCCGGTATTCTTTGCGAATAAAGTCTGTATGTTGACCAAGCCTTCCTTATTACGGACCAAGTGAACGCGGGGGCTGGAGATCTCGATCTTCGCGATGGCGATCTGCCGGTGGAATATCAAAGCCAGGATGTCCGTGTTCAAATAGATCAGATCAACGGTCACCACCTTGTTTCGCGAAAACGCCGGATCATCGGCGATCGAGAGCCCCTTGACGGCGATCGTCAACCCCTTGTCAAACTTGAAGTCCAAACGCAGCTGATCGATCTGGACTTCTCGCGACAGCGCGGAACTAAGTTCCTGAATAATCCGGGGTTTATAATGACTGATGTCGAATGTCGCGATAAATACGGCCAATACAATGGCGCCAATAAGGATCAACCCAAACAAACTAAAGATTACGGTCTTAAGAATTTTCATCACAATCATTCATCTGGATAAGAAAATAGGTTTGCTCTCGCGGACAGCCCTTGCAAACGCCTCCTGCCTCCACGGATACCAATCCACAGGATTGACCGCGTGTTGCAACGAATACGGGCTTTTCATGGATCAAACGATTCTGGCGGGAATGCTGGCTCAAGGGATTGCAAATGTAGTTTCTTTGCGTCCTGCTTCGTTACAAACAGCTTCGACCCGCAGGACATCACCGGTGACCGCTTCCAGAGCGACATCCGCGCTGAGCATCAATGCGCTTGTCTGCTGAATATAGAAACGTTTCTCTGCTTCCACATCGTTCTTATAAACAGCGATCTGACGGATGAAGTGTTTTCGAGAATTCTTGGTCACATGACGTGCTTCGACATGAAGATCTTTCTTCTCGAGGTCATAACTCAAATTTATCTCCGTAGGTGGACGAGCCATGGCGCGCCCGTTCATCCCGCACAAGAAAATTATCCCAAAGACCGGAACCCAGCGATAAATGCTGCGGTTCATTGCCGTGGCGCCTCTAGACTATCAAGCGCGTCGGTGACGACCCGCGTTCGCGGCTTGACATACACCGACGGGGCTTCGATCCCCTTGCCCGGAATAATGGCGGATGCCGGCAATTTCGCGAGCTTTTGATCGATTTGAGCAAGATAGTTTTTAGTTCCCGTAAATGACGGTTGTATTTCGGCTATTTCCTGGAACAAATTCTTTGCGCCCGCATAATATCCTTGATTATACAATCGAACGGCCTGGGCATAAGTTTGATCGAGCCTGAGCCGGATGGCGGCCTGGACGCCTTTTCTTTCCTTTTGGATCTGGGCATATTGCCTACGTAATACCCCGACATCGTCAGTGAGTTCAAAAGCGCTGAAATCAGGTGGGTCGACCCAGACCGATTTCACTGCAGGCGCGGCGGCAGGAACCCGTTTAGCGTGCGCTTGCTGTTTTCGTTCATTCTTTTGACGGGTTTTTTCAACCCTTTCACGTTCCCTTTGCTCGTCCGCTTCAAGACGAGTACTGCGCGCATCGTGAGTTTTTTTTGTCTGCGATTCTTTTTCCTGCTGCCGTGCAATGGCCCGGTCGGTCAATCTGATATATTTTTCCGTCGTCTTGTAACCCGGCACCAACTTTTCGACTTCCTGAAATTTCTCACGGGCAGGAACAAATTTCTGAGACGCGTACAGTTGCACTGCCTCCCTAAAGAATTCTTCGGCTGTTTCGCTGGTCTGTTCCTTTGCCGCGATCCCCTGCGGCTGGACATAGATCGGGGCCGCGACCACTTCAGGGGGCTTTTGATTCTGGGCCGCGATATCCGCGTCAATACGGCTCAGGTATTGGGCGGTTTCCTTAAAATTCGCGGAAAGTTTTTCAAGTTCGACGAATTTCTGTTTAGCACTGATGAAATCCTTTTTCGCGTAAGCGGCCAAGGCTTG
>CAYIMR010000128.1:0-3529 GCA_964364455.1 uncultured Planctomycetales bacterium
GCTCCGACGCCCACGGCGCGGCCAAGAAACACACCTTTATCGGTAAGGTGAGGATTCCCTACGATCTGGTCGAGAAATTAAAACAAGCGGTTAGTGGTTAATTCACCATTAACATGTAAAAAATGTCAGACCGATATTTCATGCAGATGGCGCTGGATCTTGCCGCAAAAGGCAAGGGGTATACGTCGCCTAATCCGATGGTCGGGGCTGTGATCGTCAAGGGAAACAGGGTGGTCACGAGCGGCTGGCATAAACGCTGCGGAGCGGACCACGCGGAGATCGTCGCGTTGAAGAAAGCCGGCGCGCGTTCCCGCGGGGCGAAATTATACGTGACGCTCGAACCGTGTTTTCATTACGGCCGTACGCCGCCGTGCGTTGATAAAATCATCCAAAGCGGCATCCGGGGAGTGGTCATCGGTATGGTCGATCCCAATCCGTTGACGCGCGGGAAATCGATCGCGAAACTGCGCCGCGCCGGGATTAAAGTAAAAGTGGGGATATCGCGTCCGCAGGCCGGGCAGCTCAACGAGGTTTTCGTCAAATATATACGAAGCAAAATGCCTTTTGTGGCCGCCAAATGCGCCCAGACGCTCGACGGCAAGGTCGCCACGGTGGCCGGAGAATCCCAGTGGATCACATCTTCGAAAACCCGTGATTACGCGCGTCGTATCCGGGATGAATTCGACGCGATTCTGGTGGGGGTCAATACCGTTTTGCGGGACGACCCGCGGCTCAACGGCGCGAGGGCAACAAAACGTTTGAAGAAGATCATTCTGGATTCTTCTTTGCAAACGCCGCTGACGGCCCGTTTGTTTAAGGGTGTTCGGCCCGCGGATTGCGTTATCGCCGTGACCCGCAAGGCGCCGTCAGCGAGAATAAAGCAGTTTCAGAACAAAGGCGCGCGCGTCATCATCTGCCCGGCAAAAGACGGCCGCGTCGACCTCAAATGCCTGCTAAAAGCGCTTGCCAAAGAAGAAATCACAAGTATTCTAATGGAGGGGGGCGCGCACGTTATCGGCAGCGCGCTTAAGGAGAAGCTGGTCGACAAACTGTATATTTACGTGGCGCCGAAGATCATCGGCGACCAGGACGCGTTAAGTTCGATCGTCGGGGTCGATACGGTCAATGTCGGCCGGGCGATCCGGCTTAAGGGCCTTACCTCGCGCAATATCGCTCAGGACATTTTGCTCACAGGCTATGTTTAACGGGATCGTGGAGGAAATTGGCGTTGTGGACGCGCTTGAGCGGCGGAAAAATCTGTCGGTGCTCAAGGTGCGCGCCCGCAAGGTCTTGAAAGGCACAAAGCTTGGTGACAGCATCGCGGTTGAGGGTGCGTGCCTGACGGTAACGGAGAAAAAGAAAAATATTCTCGCCTTCGATATGATGCGCGAGACCGTGAGCAAAACGTCGTTGGGCCAGTTGCGCCGCGGGGACAAAGTCAATCTGGAACGGGCGCTCAAGGCCGGTGGGCGCGTCAGCGGGCATTTTGTGACGGGACATATCGATGAAGCCGGGCGCATTGAACAAAGAATCGTCGAAGCGAATTATGAGGAATTGTCCATCCGGCTGCCTAAAGGATTGGGCAAATACATCGTTCCCAAGGGTTCGGTCGCTCTCGACGGTGTCAGCCTCACGGTGGGCAAGGTCGGGAAAGGGCGTTTTAGCGTTTATCTGATCCCTTTTACGAAACAGGTTACGACGCTGGGCGCGAAGAAAAAAGGCGACCGGGTCAATATCGAGACGGACATTTTGGCGAAATACGTTTTTAGCAGCGTTAAAGGATAAAATGCGCAAGCGTGTTGTGATAACCGGCGTCGGCGTTTTGGCCGGAAACGGTAAAGGCAAAGAGGAATTTTATCAGTCGTTAAAAGACGGCAAGGTCGGCTACGCGCCGGTGGCCTTGTTTGATCCTTCCCAATTTTCGGTCAATATCGGCGCGGAAGTGAAAGATTTCGATGCCAAAAATTATTTTGGCCCCAAAGGACTGCGGCTTTTAGACCGCAGCACCCGGCTTCTGGTCGCGGCCTCGAAGCTCGCCATTGCCGATAGCAAGTTTGTGATTACCAATAGAAATACCGACAAGGTCGGCGTTTCGGTGGGGACGACGCTGGGAAGCCTCAAGAGCATTGCCGAATTCGACGAGGTCACGCTCAAAGAAGGCCCGCGCTACGTCAACCCCGCGCTTTTCCCCAACACCGTCATCAATTCTCCGGCCAGCCAGGTTTCCATCTGGAACAATATCAAGGGTTTCAACACGACCCTTTCCACGGGATTTACCTCGGCGATCGACGCGTTGAGCTACGCCTGGGATATGATCCAGATCTATGATTGGGCCAAAATGATCTACGCCGGCAGCGTGGAGGAAATGTGTTTTCATACTTATTACGGTTTTTATACGCTCAAATTCCTTTCCGGTTCGAAAGAAGGGACGACGTTCATCAACTGCCCGTTTGATAAACGGCGTAACGGGATCACCTTTGGGGAAGGCGCGTGTCTTTTGGCGATGGAAGAGCTTGCTCATGCCCGCCGGCGCAAGGCGCCGATCCAGGCGGAGGTGCTGGGGTTCGGATATTATTTTGATCCCTTTCGGATCAACAAGTATAATCCCCGAGGTACCGGCGTGAAGGCGGCGATCCGTAACGCGCTCGAAGACGCCCAGGTCGAAACAGATGAGATCGATTATATCTGCGCCAACGCCAATTCCACGCAGGCCGCGGACAAAATTGAAACCGAAGCGATCAAGGAAGTGTTCGGCAAACGTGCTTACGAGATCCCGGTCAGCGCCATTAAATCCATGACCGGGGAATGTTACAGCCTCTCCGGAGCGCTGGCGGCCGCCGCGTGCGTGGGCGCCATCAACGAGGACTTCATCCCTCCGACGGTGAATTATCAGGAAAAAGACCCGGACTGCGACCTGGATTATGTCCCCAATAAATCCCGTCCGGCAAAACTGAATAAAGTTTTGATCATTACCTTCGGCCCCAACGGCAGTAACAGCTGCATGGTGTTAGGGAGATATCAACCGTAATGTCCGAGTTCAAGAATAAAGTGGCCATTGTGACTGGCGGTTCGCGCGGCATCGGCCGCGCCATTGTCGAGGCCTTGGCCAGCCGCGGCTGCGACATCGCTTTTAATTACAGCAAAGGCCACGAAGCGGCCCTGGAATCGGAAAAAGCGGTCAAGGCCAAAGGCGTACGGTGCAAGGCCTCGTGCATCGACATCAAGGACTTTGAGGCGGTTAAGCAGTGGATCGCGCAGGTCAAAGAAGATTTTGGCCGCATTGATATTTTGATTAATAACGCCGGCATCGTCATCGACAAACCGCTGATGATGATGTCCCGTGAGGACTGGGACCAGGTGATTGATACCAACCTCAACGGCATGTTCAACGCGGCCAAGGCGTGCATTGTCACTTTTATGAAACAAAAAAGCGGGGACATCGTCAATATTTCCTCGGTGAGCGGCGTCATCGGCCTGCCCGGCCAGACGAACTATTCGGCCTCCAAAGGCGGGATGAATGCCTTTACCA
>CAYIMR010000129.1:0-3504 GCA_964364455.1 uncultured Planctomycetales bacterium
GGACACAATACTTAATTCATTGGAAAAGACTTTAAGTATTGTGTCCCCCTATTTCTCCCCCTATTTCGTGGTATACTTTCGGTGAAGCAAAGTTTGAACGAGGAGGAAAGAATGGAATTTACGTTAACGGATTATATCAATCACGCCCTGGAATACGCCGAGTACGACAAGCTTGAGGACGGTTCCTTTGCCGGACGCATCCCAAAATGCAAGGGGGTGGTTGCCTTCGCGAAGTCGTTGCGCAAATGCGAAGAGGAATTGCGTTCTGTGCTTGAGGATTGGATTGTTGTCGGACTCAAGCTGGGCCATCATCTGCCGGTGATCGACGGGATAAGCCTCAACAGGAGTCCGCATCGTGAGTCCATGGTCACCGTGTAAACGGAAAGATTTTACCCGTCGGTTGCATAAGCTTGGATTTGACGGCCCTTTCTCCGGTACGCGGCATCATTTCATGGTGCAAGGAAACCATCGCCTTGCAATCCCATCAAACCACGAGTACTCGATTCCGCAATTACGGATGATGCTTAAGGAGGCAGGATTGATTCTGGGGCGGAAGATTACGGCAGAAGAATGGTGTAAACTTTAAGTCGGTCGTTCACGGCTGGCTGGAAGAAGAGCAGGAATAAATTTTGTGGTAAGCGGTAAACAATAATTGTCATAAAATAAAGGGTCAAGCGTTCAAAACGCTTGACCCTTTATTTCTGAAAAATATGGTATACTATAATGAAACAAAATCATGGAGGACAAAAATATGAAATTACATGTTATCCTTGAAGCAAGTGACGAAGGGGGGTTTACGGTGACTGTTCCGGCATTGCCTGGATGTGTTAGCGAGGGAGAAACGCGGGAAGAAGCTATCGCGAATATAAAAGAGGCTATCCAGCTTTACCTGGAACCCGTCGAAGACGATTTGACTTTCACTCCCCGCTCGGAGTCGATAGAACTTACCGTATGACAAAAGTCCCCAGTTTGAATTACGATCGGATCATACACGCCTTGCGTCGTGACGGCTGGGTGGTTGTCCGTCAGCGCGGGAGCCATATCCGGCTTCAAAAAGAAACCGCCGAAAAAATATTGAAAATCACCATTCCAGCTCATCGTCCTATCAAGCGATCAACACTTTCGCATATTCTAAAGCAAGCGCAGCTCTCAGTTGAAGAATTAAATAATTTGCTGTAATGCCACGGGGAAAGGGGGACACGGGAAAGGGGGACACCATACTTAATTCGAATTAAGTATGGTGTCCCCCTTTTCTTCCCCCTTTTCTCTAGCCGCCGCGGCGTCCAAAGAAATTATGATTGGTTCTTGTTATGAAAAGTGAAGAGTCTTATAATAAATGCCATATAAGACAAGGCCGCCATTAAAATATTTGGATGGCAGGCCGTTTCCTCCAACAGGAAATGGGAAAATGGCGGGAGGCCGTATGAAAAATAATACTAATATTCCTATTATTCTGCTGGCTTTGTTCACGGGATTTTGTGCCACAGCGGCCGAAAGCGCCGTTGTCATCAAGGTGCGCGCGATCAACCCGCTGGAGGAAGAAGCGCCCGTCACCATCCATTATCCTCTCCCCGCCGGCCTAACGCCGGGAAACGTTTTGGCCAAACGCGTCGCCCGCGGGAAAGGCCCTGCCGTTGCGGCAGATTTTGAGATCAACTTCGATGAGAATGAAAAGGTCTATTTTGTCGACCACCTGATCACGCTCGCCCCCAGGGAGATCGTGGTCCTGGAGGTCGAAGCCAAAGACATCTGGACTGTCCCGCAGGAAACGATCGACGGACTTAAAAAGCAGGTGGAGGATCTCTTGAAGGCGCGTCCGCCCGGCCCTGACCCCGTCGCCCTGAAGTTGAAAGAAGAGATATCCCGGCAGTTGGAAGAGATCGTCGAAGACCAGAAGGCGACGGCCATTACCCAGGTTGGCGCGCGGGGGCATATCGAGGCGTACCAGAAAAACCGCGAGACGCTTCAGCAGGTCGGGATGGATATCACGATGCTGCGCAACATGATCGCCTCGCAGCAAGAACAGCAAACGCGAGAAAACCCGCGGGGGGAAACAGAGGCCCGGGACCAGGCAGCGCCTTCCGGCGTCTCCACCTCCGCCTCCGGCGGAGCCGGAGACGGACCGGCTGAACAAAAGCAAAGTGTCGCCGATAAATTGAAAAGTTTGTTTAGATGGAAATGAATTTATATTATACGTAACGTCACCAAGACACAAGGTCACAAAGTCACCAGTAAAGTACGTGTGACTTGGTGACCTGGTGACCTGGTGACCGTTATCCTTTAGTCTGACGTCTGCCGATGCCAGCGTCACGTTGAAATAGTATTTTCAAGGGGGGTGCTTATATGTACAGGATAACCGGATATATAGAAAGAGATGTGGAAACGGGATTGTATGTGGCCGTTGTTCCGGGGATTCCCGGCGCCCATACTCAGGCAGAAACGCTGGATGAATTAAATAAGAATCTGAAAGAGGTCGTAGAATTATGCCTGGGAGAGATGACTCCCGAAACCAGGAAACAATTACCGGAATTCGTCGGAATCCAGCAAATTGAGGTCATGAATTGAGCAAGCTTCGAATCATTGACGCAAAGAAAATGGAGAAGTTGCTTTTTCGATCAGGATTTGAAAGGATCCGCCGTTCCCCATCATGGCGCAAGAGTTCTTGCCCGGCCCCTCATTAACGAAATTCTACGGGAAATAGAAATAAGCACGAATGATTATAATAAATATTTGGAATAATTATAAGTGTTAGTGGGATAAATTGAAAAGTTTGTTTAAATGGAAATGAATTTATCTATATGTAACGTCACCAGGACACAAGGTCACAAAGTCACAAGAGTAATTACGTGTGACCTTGTGACTTTGAGACATGGTGACTACAGTCACCTGCCATGATGATACAGTTTTCCAGGAGGTATCTTTCGTGCTTGGTCTTTGGTCTTTGGTCTTTGGTCTTTGGTCCGGCCTCCGCCGACGCGAGTGTCACGCTGAAAGTTTCCGCCTCCAACCCGTCGGAGTTCCAGGAGCAGACGGTGCCGATCAAATCGTACTTGCCCAAAGGGATCCGGCCGGAAAATGTTCTCGACACCGGGGGACTGGAAGTCGGTTACGATGTCAAGAAGGGGCAGTGTTACGTGCGCAAGGAAGTTGTCCTGCCGGCGAAAGAATCGGTAAGTTATAACGTCGTGATCGATGATATCTGGCTTGTCAACGAGGAGGATCTGGAACGCCGGCGCAATTATACGTATAAATTGAGGGACCAATTGCTGCGGTCGGATTACGCCGGGACGGCGAAAGCGGTCGCCGGGGAGATTGAGGCCATGATCCAGTCCGTCCGGGACAAGCAGGAAGAGAACCTGGTCGAAAAGGTCGCGCCGGTAGAGCACATCGGCGCCTATGAGCTCAACCAGGAGACCATCGCGCGGATTAAAGAGAGCATCGGTGTCCTCGAGAGCCTGGTCATAGCGCTTGTCAAGGGCGGGGCCTCCGCCGGCAGCGGCGGCA
>CAYIMR010000130.1:0-3465 GCA_964364455.1 uncultured Planctomycetales bacterium
TTCGCGACACGGTTCTTGACGAAGAACTCCAACTCCGCAAGCTCCTGAACGATTCTCTTGATGAGGGTCTTATAACCGTTGGCTTTGATTAATGCTTTGGCCATTCTCTGCACGTGTGACTTTCTCCGACGCTCGGCTAAAGCCTCGGCCCCGCCAGATGGACAGCCAGTTTAATGGCCTCGGCCATGGAAGAGGCGTCGGCTTTGTTCTTTCCGGCGATGTCAAAGGCGGTGCCGTGCGCGGGCGAGGTGCGTACGAACGGCAGCCCGACGGTCAGATTGACTAATTTCCGGAAATACAGGGCATTCACCGGAATCAGCCCCTGGTCGTGGCACATAGCCAAAAGCGCGTCAAAGCGTTTGGAATTTTGGGATTAAGTTTATCAATAGCACTTCGCAAACGCGCGAGTAAAACAACTTCGGCATAACTTGATCGCTCAGGCCGATCACCATCGGGGGCAATGTCCGGCCCAAACACGGCCTCATATCCTAAATCGGTGAGGATATCCAAGGCGACTTGCTCAACTTCGGATTCGGTGATGGCCTTACTCAACGCTAAATTCCCATTTATGTGTTATTATCACGTTTATTATCACGTTTCACGACTTGTTATCACGTTTCCGCCAATGCGCGCTCCGGCCTGTGCCTAAAACCTCTATTTTGCCCTTTGCCCTTAAATCCTCCAACACAACACGGATCATTGGCCGGCTCACATTCGGACATGCGCGTTCAATGTCAGAGATGCTGAATTCTCCAAATTGTTTATTAACCGCCGCTTCAACAATGTCTGTCTTTGCCCCTCGCGACGGCTTAAGGTTGCCCGCGCGTTCTTCAAATTCCTTATACGCGCCAAGAACAGTCCCCAGAAAATAATTGAACCACGGGAACCCATCGTGTTTTCCCTGATCCCATCTCTGCGAGCTTTTATTCAGCGACTCATAATATGTTTCTTTTGATTGCTCAATAATACGCTCAAGGCTTATATATTTCCCTACTTGAAATCCGTGCTGATAAAGAGCCAGCAATGTCAACAAGCGCGAAACCCGGCCGTTGCCGTCTCTAAAGGGGTGAATGCACAAAAAATCAAGAATTAAACAGGCAACGGCATACAGATCAGGATATTTCAATTGCGCAACGCTATGTTCATAAGCCAGACATAATTGCTTCATCATATCGGGCGTCTCTTTGGCGCTTACCGGTTTGAAAATTACCTCAATCCGGCCGTCAGCGTATTTACGAATAATGTCATTATCTTTTTCTTTCCACTTCCCGGCGTCCCGCGATTCACCGCGGCATAAATGGTGCAACTCCTTGATTGTTTGCGGTGTTATCCTCAAACTTGCGTGTTTTTTGTGAATAAAATCAAGGGCTTTGCGGTAACCGGCAACCTCTTCTTCGGAACGGTCACGCGGTTTACTTTTGCCCATGACCAAAGGTTTAAGACGATCCTTATCGACGGTCACGCCTTCGATACGGTTCGACGATTCAGCGCTCTCAATGAGCGCTATTTCCAAAAGGGTCTTTAAAACCTGCGGCGACTGGCGCGTATACAGATCCTGCTTTCCCTTATATTCTGAAATAGACGTCAAGAGCCACACCGCGCCCATGGGCAAATCGACTTTATCGTTTTTAAATGAATGCATACGCTCCTCGCTGGTTTATAAAATTATGGCGGCCTGTTCGATTTCGGATTCGGTGATGAATTTACTCATGGTTTATATAATTTGTTCAAACAATATAAAGCTATGAAATTCCTCTACCCCGCCAGCTGGACAGCCAGTTTGATGGCCTCGGCCATGGAAGAGGCGTCGGCTTTGTTCTTTCCGGCGATGTCAAAGGCGGTGCCGTGCGCGGGCGAGGTGCGTACGAACGGCAGCCCGACGGTCAGATTGACTAATTTCCGGAAATACAGGGCCTTCACCGGAATCAGCCCCTGGTCGTGGTACATGGCCAGAAGCGCGTCAAATCGTTTGGAATTTCGCGGATAAAAGATCGTGTCGGCCGAGAAAGGCCCTTCGATCTTGATCCCTGCGGAACGCGCGCGCTTGATGGCAGGAATGATGTGGCGTATCTCTTCCCGGCCGAGCGTGCCTCCTTCACCGGCGTGGGGATTCAACCCGCAGACACCGATGAGCGGCTTTTTGAGACGGAAATATTTTTTCAGCGCGGTATCGGCCAAGCGGATCGCCCGGAAAACAACCTCGGCATTGATCGCCCGGCTCACCTGCTCCAACGGAATGTGGCGCGTCACCAGAAGGACGCGCAGCGGCCCGGAAACGAACATCATGCCGATGTCCCGCGCGCGAAAAGCCTCGGCCAGGAATTCCGTGTGCCCGTGAAACGACGGGATCGTTTTGCCAATCGCCTCTTTGCACACCGGGGCGGTGACCAGCGCCGATAATTGTTTGCCTTTGACCAGATCAATGGCGGTTTGAAGATACGCTAACGAAGCTTTTCCGGTCAGACGGCTGGGCCGGCCGATTCGAAACTCTCCGGCCCGAAGGCAACCGACATCGATAAACGCGCAATTTTTGTAGTGGACGGAAAAATATTTGCGGAAGAGACACTCATCGCCGATGATCGTAAAGCGCGCGGCACGGCGCAGGGAAGGTTGCGCGAGCGCCCTGGCCGTGACCTCGGCACCGATGCCGGCGGGGTCGCCCAGCGTGATGCCGATCGACTTATCCCGGATTTTTCGATAGAAAAATCCGCCTCGAGCGACAGCGAGAGGCCGCAAGGACAAACTCTCGTCGAGTTTGTCCTGCTTTGCGGGGTATCCCAAATTTTGCGACGGCACAAGATGGTGCGGCGAAAAATCCGGGATTACCTTGTCCTGCGCGACCTGAAAGGTCGCCAGGATTAAATCCCGGAAATGCCGAAGGCATTTCTCGGGACAAGCCGACAAAATCCTTGTTGGATTTTGTCGTGCAACCCCTTCGGGGCAAATTTTGCTATCGCAAAATTTGGGGTTATTGCTTGATCTCGACATAGGCCTTTTTGTGCAGATTGCCCAGCCATTGCTCAAAACGTTCCTGGAGTTTCTTGCGGTAGAGCAGATTGTAGACCTGGTCCTTGACCTCTTTGAGTTCAGCCACCTGGGCCGGGATCCCCCCTTTGAGCTTGAAGATAAATATGCCTTTGTCCGTTTCGACGGAATCGGAAACTTGGCCCTGCGTCAGGCTAAAAACGATCTTTTCGATATCGGGAAGGAACTGCCCTTCTTCAACGACACCGATGGAGGAGGAATCGGAATATTGCTTGGCCACTTCTTCAAAATCCTTGCCTTCCTTGATCAGGGCCATGGCCTCATTGGCCCGGGCGCGGGCCGCTTCCTTATCGTCGATAAAGGTAATGTAGATCGAGTCTAAATTGACGCGCCGGCTTTTTAAAAAACTGTCCTTATTCTGCTCGTAAAATTCCGTGACTTCCTGCGGATTAACGAACACCTTGGACTTGACCTCATGGT
>CAYIMR010000131.1:0-3392 GCA_964364455.1 uncultured Planctomycetales bacterium
GGCTTCACGTAAACTTTCATCATCTTCTGCGCCTCTTTGGGCTTGTCGTCCTGGGCCTCAACAGCGTTCATTTTCAACCGACTTGGGAACCGACTTGGGGACACAATACTTATTAGCTGGTCAAATATTGTGTCCCGCTTCTCCACATAACGTTAGGCAATAACAATCTCACCTTTTCGGGCAAAGTCGCAAACCGGACTTTCTTTGCTTTCCCACTCTTGAGGGGTCATCGCCACTGCTTGAATAGGCGCAAAGACTTTATAAATAGCTTCGGAAAGGATGTTGATCCGCGTCCAGTAATCTTTCCCCGTAAAGTCACTGGAAATAATAACCACGTCAATATCACTTCCTTCTTGCTGAGTGCCTCGAGCCCATGAGCCAAATAAAATCAAGCGCTCAACATGAACATTACTGTGTTCAAGCAGTTCACTTAAATGCTTCAAAATATTTAAAACGTCTTTCTTACCCATGACAAAGCTTCCTTATAAATCAAACTATGCGTTCTCGGCGGGATGGCAGTGGTCCAACCAAAGACTTTATGTGCGCCTTTTCTATTTTTTGTTCGTTTTTGGGTTTGTCGCCCCCGCCGCGGCCATCGGTCAGTCCGGCCGCTTTGGATTTAAACCGTTAGAACGCCCCAACAAAATATCCTCAGCGATGGGCTGAAGGTTGCCATAAACTTCATCCAGTTCGACATCAAATGCCCATTTGATGAGTTTGAGCTCTTCACGCGGCAAGGTCTTGATAATTTTTGAAACTTCGACAGGGTCAACGGGAGATTTCTTGTTGGCAATATCCATGACTTCGCGCCATGAGAAAGACATCTTCCTGGCCAGGATCCAGATATCAGCAATATCTTTGACTTCATAACGACTGATACAACTAATCTTGTTAGAGAGGATATTCATTCCATTATCAACACAGGAAAAAAGAGGGAACTGGTTCAACTGTCCCCAGCGGAAGGCCACTTCATTGACGAAATCAACCTTCAGGGAAACCTCCTTTTCCTTCGCGTAAATACGAAAAAAGTGATCGGAAATCGTTTCGACTTCAACCAAAAAGCCTTCTTGCCGGGCGGAATCCAGGAATTTTGTTATTATGGTCCGGAAATTTTTGAATTCCGCGGTGCTAAAAAAATCAAGGTCCTCGGAATAACGGTGCTGATAATAAAACCGGCTTAATGCCGTCCCGCCTGTCAGATAAAAGCGGCCTTGGTTCTGATCATTAAAAAATTTCAAAAAACGGTCCTGAAGCGGATAAAGCCGCTCAAGGTAGTATTTATGATATTCCATAGAGGGCGTCCCTGGCATAGATAAATTTCTCCCGGATATCTTTAATCCAGAAGGAATTAATGACTTCCTCCGTCAGAACTTCCTTGAGGCCATTTGACCCTAAACAATCCAATAATCTGTACCAGGGCGTGCTAAGAAGCAACCGTGAATAGAGTTTATTTTTGTTAAGCGAAAATGTCTCGCTTTTCCCTTCCCAAATAGCCCAAAGGGTATTCTCGTCAATGGCGTAATCCCACATAATACGCTTGAGCTCAATTTTTAATTCGGGGGTTATTTTCATGCCATGCTTTTTATTAAAGGGACACAATACTTAATTCAGCAAATCAGGTATTGTGTCCCCCTATTAAAGACAAGAATTTGTCCAGAGCCATAGAGAACGGAAGGACCTCTAATCCATTGTCTAACCGGCGATGGTCTTCTTTTCGCGCCGAGACGACAAATAACGGGAGCCCGGGAAAATGCTTCTGAAAGTTATTCAAAGTATCCGAAGAAAGAGATTCCCGGCCTGTTTTACATTCGAAAGCGAGCACGGGTTTTCCACCTTTCATCACCAGAATGTCCACTTCTTGCCTCCCGTGGCGCCAAAAAGCAAAGTCGTAGTCTTTACGGCTATAATCCCGCAGGCGTCGAAGCTCATTAACAAACCACTGCTCAAAAAGCACTCCCTTCTCCAGGGGGATTGGATCATCGTTCAGGCGGTCTTGAAGAGCCCGTGTCACACCCGTATCAAAAAAATAGAATTTGGGCCTGGCCTTTTTTCTCTCGCTGCGGTCCCATGGCCATAAAAAGAATCCCAGCAAAGTATCCTCAAGAATGGAATAATATTCCTTAACAGTGCTCATCGGGACCGAGCATTCGCGCGAAATGTTGGCAAACTCAATCACGGCTCCGTTGCTTTGAGCCGCCACGGATAAAAACCGCTGAAAGGCGCCGACGTTACGCGTCAAAGCCTCAGCCTGGATTTCCTCTTTAATATAAGTGGTATTATACGCCCGCAATATCCCCCTAGCGTCTTCCAACTGACGGCCAAGAATCAATTGGACCACTTTGGGCAGTGATCCATATTTAAGTGTTGTTTCGAGCTGAAAATCCTTGCCGATTTCACCGGCCGTCAAGGGATGCAAATGCAAATCCAGCGCCCGGCCTCCCAAAAGATTAGCCCCTCCCCGTTTAAGTTTGCGGGCGCTCGAACCGGAAAGAATAAAGCGAAGGCTTCTTTCCTCTATGCCCTTTTGGACATAATCCAGGAGCGCGGGAACCTTTTGCACTTCATCCACAATGACGAGGGATTTCTCCGGCAAGACGGAGATCCGCTCCCAAAAATGACGGGGCGAGTGGCGATAATTAAGTTCCATTTCCGGATCCAGCAGGTCGATAAATAAAGCGCATTCAAGCCGGCGCAACAAGAACGTTTTGCCGGTCATGCGCGGCCCAAATACAAACGCCGATAATTTCAGCCCTTCAAGCCGGAGTTGTCGAGTAAAGTTCATGCACGAAATATAACATCGATATGTTATTTAGTAAACATAAATAACATAATAGTGTTATTTTGCAATTGAAGTGGCGACATTCGGGCTGTCAGGGTTTACATCCAAAACCCGCTTACTTGGGATGATGACCAGGTCCATATCTTCCATAGGGATTGCCCCAAGCAAAACCTGATCTCCCATCACCAACGCGCCGGCAAAACCAACCCGGTTTTTGTATCTGATTTCGACAGGCCCGACATAGGGGACCCGTTTCTTGCTGCCGTCCGCGAGAGTCACCTCTTTTTTATCTATTTCTTCCAATTTCAGCTGAATCTGTATATGCTCCGGGATACAAAGATGAACCGCGCCTGAATCGACAGGAGCGTTCTCTTCCAATATTTTTAATTTCTTCTCCCGGGGATTCTTCAAACTTATCTTCGCGTTTACCAGTCCCATAACATTTTCTCCCGATTTATGTTTTTCTATGGCTTCACATAGACTTTCATTATTTTCTGCGCCTCTTTGGGCTTGTCGTCCTGGGCCTCAACAGCGTTCATTTTATTGACGATATCCATCCCGGAAACAACTTCACCGAAAATAGTATGCTTGCCGTTAAGCCATGGTGTTGGCT
>CAYIMR010000132.1:0-1214 GCA_964364455.1 uncultured Planctomycetales bacterium
GCCGCCTCGCTGGCCTCGACCAGGTTCTTGAACATATCCCATTCCGCCTTGAGACGGCCCTTGAGCATATACCAGGAACTGTCGTTACGCCGCAGGGGATCGATCTCCTTCCTGCGCAGGCCTTCATAAACCTTAAGCATATGTTGCGCGCAGGAGCTCATCGAATAATCTTTCACCGTTTCTTTCGCATGTTGTTTAAGCGCGCGTAATTCCTCGGGGGGACAATGCGCGATTCCTGCCAGGGCGTCGACGAACTTTCGCTGGTCCGGATCGTCGATCACCCGGCCGTTAAAATGATTTTTGACGACTTCCCGGACCCCGGGGGCATCCACCGTCACTGCGGGAACTCCCGCGGCCATGGCCTCCAGGAGCACAACGCCTTGCGTTTCGCTTAACGAAGCGAAGGCAAAAACATCCATGGAAAAATAGGCGTCCACGAGATCCTTCTTATATAAAAACCCCGTTAAATGCAGCCTCTCTCCCAGGCCGGAGCGCTCAAACGCCGCTTTGATCATTGTCTGCGATGGCCCTTGCCCGACCATCAATACATGGGCGTTGACTTCTTTCTTTAAGAATTCAATGAGGCAATTGACCAAAAAATCCAAATTCTTTTCCGAGGCCAATCGTCCGACATGGCCGATGACGAAGGCATCAAGGGGGATCCGGTTTCGCGCGCGAAAATCCGCGCCATCTCCATTTGAAAACCGTTCCAGATCAACCCCCGTTGGGATGACCTCAATGGGGCTGACAACGCCCCGGCCAAGAAGAATGTCGCGCACACTTTGGCTGGGGACGATCACCTGGTCCGCCAGATTCGCGTACCCCGCGGCGATCTCGATGACAAACCTTTTCGCGCCCTCATTCTGAATGGGTAAATAGTGCACGTACTTTTCCACCATAATGTGATACGTGAAGACCAACGGCCGGTGATATTGCCGGCTTAAACGCAACGCGAAATCCCCCATAAAGAACGGATGATGGCTGTGCACGATATCCGGCGAGAGTGTTCTCATGATCTTCGGGAAAAGCCCCGGGACGGGCAAATTGACCGAGAAATCCGTTTTATAAAATTTTCTAAGGGCGGGGACGCGGATGACATGCTCTTCGTCATCAGCCTTTCCCTCATGCGAGGGGGCGGCAATGAGGACTTCATGCCCCAGGCGCCGGAATTCATCGCAAAACAGACGAATGGATTGTTCGATCCCTCCCACCAG
>CAYIMR010000132.1:1314-3367 GCA_964364455.1 uncultured Planctomycetales bacterium
GGGCGGGCTTTGGTTTTCGGCAACCCGGGGATACAGACTTCAATGGCCGGTTCCTTGTTAAACCATTTCCCCGTCCATTCGACAACGATGTTCCCGCGATCCGGTTTGATATAGATCTGGATCGTTCCAAAGATCGTCGCCGCGGGGCCGAAAGATATCTTCGCATTCCTTTTAAGCCAGCGCGGTGGAATTCCAGAACATAAGATCAACCGGCCATCTTCTTCGCGCACAAAACAATTCCGCATCATCAAAACCCACTCCGCGGCGGCCCAGACGTGCTGGCCGTCGCCCATACACCCGCCTTTGGTCCGGGGATGGATCGCTTCCGGCCATTGACCGGTCGGTGAGGCCAGTTGAGCCACGGCGTTTATCAGATCGAAATAACGCGGGTCTCCCGCCCGTAATAATATCTGGGCGATGTGTAAGGTCAGGTAAGGATTAATGCCGGAATGGGTCATGTCATGGAAAAATCCTTTTTCAAACGAACAATTCTCCAAAAGGTAATTGACCGTTTCAAGAAGCCGGGGGTCGTTCGCGCTGAAGATCTGCAGTGGATATCCTGCCGCCAATGACCCGATGGCGCCGGAATCCATCCGCCGATAAGGGGCCGCCGGCATCGCTTTGGCGCCTAAACGCCGTTCAACGTGCAATAAACTGTGGTCCACGCATTCCCGATATTCCCGGGCCTGACGGTCAAAATCCGCGCCGCGGGTTTTATCGCCGTACAATTTCTCCAACCAGGCGGCCGCCTGGAAACCGGCGATCCCCCAAAAATTATCCCAATAATAGTAATCATTGGGCCCCAAATGCTCGGCGCTGAATCCCGCCGGAAGAAGCCCGGCGTGAGGTGAAAAAGGTTGGGCGGGAAGCCGTTTGTGCGTGATCCACGATCCGCCTTTCCCGATCGTCTTGAGCCAGGCCGGAGTCGGCGGGATCTTTGTCATCTCACAAAACCGGCGCATGATCCAAAGCGCCTCGCCGTTGGAATCCCATTCCCCCTCTTGCGAAAGAAAATATCCCGCAGGCTGCTGGCGCGCCGGAAAACAATCAATGGCCCTTTTTACCCTGTCGGCAAATCCCGCGCAAAGCAGGGCATCTAAAATAAAGGCGGCGTCCCGGAACCAAAAACGGCGGTAAGTATACGGCCCTGGATAAACGTCTTTGGGGGAATGCAGGACCAGTGTCCGTAAAGCCGCCTCATAAAGAAATTGAAAATGTTCATCCGGAATTTGCAATTGGCAGCGGTCTTCAAAAAGGGCGTCCCACTTCACCGGCGGCAACGCCACAAAAGACGCGTGGTTCTTGCGCTCTTTTTTCTCGCCCAAAGGGATCTGAAGCGTTACGGAAAGCGGAACATTCGGCGCAAGTTTGAAAAGGGCGGCCGCGGTCGCCATCCCCACGTTGCAAAAGATCTTGTTTTTATCTTCAACGGATGGCAACCGGCTGTAAACATCCCCGTGGCGGTAATACGAAAATTCGTATTGGTCCGCCGGCTTGTCGAAATAAACAAAATCTTTCTTGTTGACCTCCCAGCCCCGGCGTTGGTTCAATAGCTCAATGGCCGAAATAAAGCTGACGCCTTCAGGATTATAAGGCCGCAAAGAAATGACCAGCCAGGCCGGGCGATCGCTGGAGGCGGTAAATCCAATCTGGCACACGGGAGATCCTTTGGTCCCGACCGCTTCCACCCTGGAGACAAGCGATAAAGGCCCCAGCTGCGCGGCGGTGACCACCGCCAGATTGTCCTTTATCAAAAATTGTTGCGATACGGCCGGCAAACGCGAAGGGATAAGCGCTGGGCCGCAATGGTCCAGGATCCACGCGTCAATGGACCAGCCGTCATAAAGAGGCGTCACCAGTCCTCGGGGATCAACGATCGGGAATTCATTCACGTCAGGGATCCCCACGGCAGTCCAGTTGCGGTGCGTGAGATTGATCTGGGTCAGCGAAAAGGCGCGCGGGACGAACGCGTCATCCGCGGGATCAAGCTGGCGCTCGACCCAGAACGGCCAGATCCAGTCCAGGTTATGCTGGATGGCCTGGCTGTTCATCA
>CAYIMR010000133.1:0-3300 GCA_964364455.1 uncultured Planctomycetales bacterium
CGTTCATCCTTTAAAATCGGAGGCCGTGTGCGCGATCGGCTACCGGGCGGACCTTCTGGCCGCGTTCTTCTTTCTGTTGGCGTTCTTGAGTTATATCCTCCGGGAGCGCTGCGGCGCCGCCGGTAGGCCGCCGGCTTTCGCGGCGAGCCTCGCCAGGGGCGGGCTCCTCCCGCAGGGAGTTTCCTCCCGCAGGGAGCCTATCGGTCGGCCTTCGGGAGGGAAACGAAAAGTCATTGAGGCCTTATCGCACGTCGCGCTTTTGCTGGCCTTGTTCAGTAAGGAATCGGCGGTCGTGTTCGTCGGGATACTGGTGGCCTATGACGTGTTGGTGAAGGAAGAAAAGATGTCAGATGTCCTGAAACATTTTTACGGCCGGTATCTGGGACATCTTTTGATCACCTTGTTCTATCTCTATATTTATTTTTATGTTTTTCGCAATTCCGCGATGGATAACGCGCGGTTGCTGGGCGGGAACATCTTCACGCATGCGACCGTTGCCGTCGATATATTTGTTCAATACCTGACCGGTTTTATTCTGCCCTTGACCGTCAAGGTCTTGCCGCCGTTGTACGCGCCGCCGGCGGCCGGATACGCGGCGTGGGCGGGATTGATCCTGTCCATATTTTTGATGTACAAAATCTGCCGGAAACCGATAGGCTCCCTTCGGGAGGAAAAAACGGCGGTCTTTTTCGTTGCGTGGTTTCTCATCGCCTTGATCCCCGTTGCCAATATTATTCCGCTCATTAACCCAATGGCGTATCGATTTCTGTATTTGCCCTCGATCGGGTTTTTGGCGGTCGCGGCGATCCTGTTGAACAAATGGGGCGTGTCGCTGGATAAATTTCTCCGCTCCGCTCCGCGCCGCGGAGCGGGCGCGCGCGTGGGCGCGGCCCTGTGCTGGGGGATCGTGGTCTTGTGCGTGATCACGACATTTTCGCTGAATATGGCCTGGAAAAGCAATCTGGTTATGGCGGCGATGATGGCGCGGGATTTTCCAACGAACCCAACCGGATATCTTCATCTGGGGATGGAATATTTCAGAATAGGCGCCGTTGATAAAACCCGGGAAGCCCTGGAGAAGGGGTTTGAACTGGGGATGGATGATCCGCGCGGGTATTATTTCATGGGACTGTGTTATTTGCACGACTGGCGGCGCTCCGGGCCCTATTACGAAAAAAGTATTCGCCTATTTCCGCGTTATGCTTTATCCTATGTAGGTTTGGGAAGGATCTACGTGCTCGGCGGACATTATACGGAGGCGATCCCCTATCTGGAGAAGGCGATCGCGCTCTCGCCGTCGTATACGGGATATGGGTATCTCATCCAGGCGTATATTCGTACCGATCGCCCGGATGATGCTCTGGACGTTTACCACCAGGCGCAGAGTACGCTTAAGGAAGGATCCCATCTGGAGTCTTTGGAGAAATTTATCAAAGAGGGGAAGAAGCTCAGAGGTTCCGTGGATATCGGGATTTGAAAGGGCGCCGGTCATGAGATCCTGCAGAAAAGAGCTTTGGTTTAATACCAAGACCCGCCGGGATTACATTAATATCAGCGATGACGTGCAAAAGGCGATCGATGAAAGCGGGATCAAGGAAGGATTGTGCCTGGTCAACGCGATGCACATCAGCGCCAGCGTTTATATCAACGACGATGAGCATGGTTTGCTCGGTGATTACGACCGGTGGCTGGAGAAATTAGCCCCTCACGAACCCGTTAATCAATACCGCCACAACGATACCGGGGAAGATAACGCGGACGCGCACCTCAAGCGCCAGATCATGGGGCGGGAAGTGGTCGTGGCCGTGACCAAGGGCAAATTAGATTTTGGGCCTTGGGAACAAATTTTTTATGGGGAATTCGACGGGAGACGGAAAAAACGAGTGTTGATTAAGATCGTTGGAGAATGATTGTGGTAACCAGCAACCAGAAGTTTTTATCCTGGTAACTGGTCTCAGGTAACTGGTTACTTTGCAAAGGAATTTATTATGGATCTCATCGCTCTGGGCACGATCGCTTTGGATAATGTCAAGACCGCCTCCGGCGCGCGGCGCAATATGCTCGGCGGCTCGGCGGCGCATTTTGCCATGGCCGCGCGGCTTTTTACCAAGGTACATCTGGTGGGGATCATCGGGCACGATTTTCCCGACGGGCATATCCGGTTCTTGAAGAAAAAGGGCGTTGACCTGACTTCTGTCGTCACGCATCATGGTAAATCGTTTCGCTGGGAAGGGGAATACAAAAAAGACGACTACAATAACGCCATTACCCTCGCGACGGAACTGGGCGTCTTGCTGGATTACGCGCCGCGCGTCGCCGCCCATCAGCGTAAGATCCCCAATTTATTCTTGGCGAACATCGATCCGGACGTTCAGATGCGGCTACTGGGATTGATGGGCCGGCCGCGGCTTATTGGTTTGGACAGCATGAATTTGTGGATCAATCATAAAAGGCCGTCTTTGCTGCGCCTGATGAAAAAAGTCCATTTGTTTGTGGCCAACGACGCTGAGGCGCGCAGTCTCACGGGAGAAGATAATCTCATCAAGGCCGCGAAGCAGTTGCGCCGGTTAGGCCCGGGGCTTATTGTGATCAAAAAAGGCGAACACGGCGTTTTGTTCTATTGCGACCGGTTCATGTTCTCGTTCCCTGCTTATCCGGTCGAAGAGGTCATTGACCCGACGGGCGCGGGTGATACTTTCGCCGGCGGGTTGATGGGGTATTTAAGCCGTGTTAAAAGATTGAATGAAAAAGAACTCAGGCAAGCGGTGCTTCACGCGACCACGGTGGCTTCCTTTAACGTGGAGGGGTTCGGCATGAGCAAGACTTCCACGTTAACGTTGGCGCGGATTCGCGGCCGGATGAAACAATTGCTTAAATTCATGAAGCCATAATTATTCGTGTGATGGAACAACAATCTTTGATCAGCTCGATCGGTGTCGTGGCGGCGGCCGTTTTGCCGCTTTTTAACATCCCGCTCATTATCCGGATCGTCAAGCGCAAGTCTTCGGAAGATATCAGCCTCTCCTGGGCCGTGGGCGTGTGGGTGTGTATTCTTCTGATGGCCCCATCAGGATTTACTTCGCAAGACATCGTTTGGAGGACATTCAATTACACAAACCTTTTATTGTTCACGGGTGTGGCGTTCGTGACGTTAAAGTATCGCAATGGAAGAAACGCAAAAAAACAATAACCCAGTGCAAGGCCGTTGCGGCATGGTCACCATTATCGGCAGGCCTAACGTCGGCAAATCCACCCTTTTGAATTGTGTCCTCGGAGAGAAAGTGGCCATCGTCTCGCAAG
>CAYIMR010000134.1:0-3297 GCA_964364455.1 uncultured Planctomycetales bacterium
TGCGTTGCCATCACGGTCAGGCGCAGACGGGCGGTATTCTGCGGCACCGTCGGCGGACGGATCGCGCTAGCGAAGATGTCTTGCTCCAATAAACGTTTGGAAAATTCACCCGCCACAGCCGGTTCACCGACCACGATCGGGATGATCGGCGTTTGTGACAGGAGCGTATTAAATCCCATCGCAACGATCGCTTTCTGGAAATAATCAGTATTCACCCAAAGCTTCTGTCGTAACATCGGTTCATCACGAATAATTTCAATGGCTTTTTGGGAGGCAGCCGCCACGGCCGGCGGCAGCGCGGTCGTGTAAATAAAACTTCGCGCCTTGTTCACCAAAAATTCGATCAATTCTTTTGACCCGCAGCAATACGCTCCAAAGGATCCAGCAGCCTTGGAAAGAGTCCCCATCTGGATATCGATCCTGTCTTCCACGCCAAAATGTTCGGCCAGTCCTTTGCCATTCTTACCCGTCACACCGAGCGCGTGGGCCTCATCGATCATGACCAGACAATCGTATTTGCGCGCGAGCTCAGTGATCTTGTCCAAGGGCGCGATCTCACCGTCCATGCTAAAGACACTGTCGGTGATGATGCCGCGGCGACGAAAGCCTGTTGTTGTACGCAACATTTCTTCCAGGGCTTCCATGTCGCTGTGCGGATAGCGCTTGAATTTAGCCTGGCTTAAAATGATCCCGTCGATGATGGAAGCGTGATTCAACCGGTCGCAAAAGATCATATCATCGCGGCCAAAGACGCTGGAGATGATCCCCACATTAGCCATGTATCCGGTGCTAAAAACCAGACAACTTTCCGCGCCTTTAAACCGCGCGATCGTTGCTTCAAGCTCCCGGTGCGCCGCCATATTTCCGCAGATAAGCCGCGACGCTCCGGAACCCACTCCTTCTTTTTGAATGCATTCAACCGCCGCTTCCCGCAGGCGCGGGTCATCCGCCAATCCTAAATAATTATTCGAGCAAAAATTCAGGACCTCTTTGCCATCCAGGATGATCTTCCGGCCCTGCGCGCCGGCCACATCCCGCAAGCGCCGTTTTAAGCCCTGACGCTCTAAAGCCGCGAGCTCTTCATCCCAGGTTGTACCTGTTATCGGATTCATCGCATTTGCACTACATCGCCGGAAATTTTACTGACGATAAGCCCCGCGTCGTTACGGATCATCAGCGCGCCGGTTTTGTCCAGATCGACCGCCTCGCCTTCAATCTCACCGCCGGGGTCGACCAGGCGGATGCGCTTGCCCAGCGTCGAGGAGAGTTCTTTCCAGCGCTGCACGATCGGCGCGAACCCCTGTTTTTTCAAGCGTTCATACCAATCTTCCAAATCCTGCAAAATTTCCTGAAGGAGTTCAACGCGGGATATTTTCTTTTGGGTTTCCTCTTTTAAAGAAGTCGCCTGCGCCGGTAAAACGCTCAAGGGTGTATTCACATTAATACCGATCCCGATAACCACAAAACGCACGCGGTCGGTTTCCGCGCTTAATTCGGTCAATATCCCGGCGAGCTTGCGATTCTCCACGAGAATATCGTTCGGCCATTTGATGCGCGCCCCGGCACCCGACACCCGCTGGATCGCTTCACAGGCCGCGACCGCGGCCAGCAATGTCAGCTGGGCCACCTCCGTCGGCGGCAACGACGGCCTTAGGATGACCGACATATAAATCCCCTTGCCTTTGGGTGAATTCCAATGCCGGCCCAGGCGGCCTTTGCCTTTGGTCTGCCCCTCGGCGCACACCAATGTCCCTTCAACCGCGCCTTCCATCCCCAACCGAAAAGCGACATCCATCGTGGAACTGACCGTGTCCTCGTAAATGATCTTCTTCCCTAAATATCGCGTCTTAAGGCCGTGCTGGATTTCAGAGGGGAGCAATTTATCCGGTGTGGCGACCAGTTTATACCCCAGATGCGGTACGGCAACGACGTCGAACCCGTCCTGGCGCAGTTCCTGCATGTACTTCCAGATGGCGGCGCGGCTCATCCCGCAGCGGCGGCTGATCTCCTCGCCCGAAACGTACCCGTCGGTTTCCTTTAAAAAATTGATGATCCTCTCTCTCATATTCGCAAATTCCTCACGGCGATGGGTAATTGTTCCAAGAGATAATCAATGTGCGCCTGCGTTGTCCAGCGGCCGATCGTAACGCGCAGCGCGCCGTGGGCCAATTCACCGGAAAGACCGATCGCCAAAAGGATCCGCGACGGCTCCATCGCGCCCGCCTTACAGGCCGAGCCCATCGAAGCGCAAATCCCGGCCATATCCAGGCTCATCAAAAGAGATTCCCCGGACACCTTTTCGAACGCGAAATGCGCGTTGTTCGGCAATCGCGACGTACAATGCCCGTTGAGGACGACCCCGGTAATCCGTTTCGGGATCCCGGTCAATAACTGATCGCGCAACCGGGTTTGCGTTGCCATCTCCTGCGGCATGTTTTCCAGACACAGTTCAAGGGCCTTGGCCAGGCCGACGGCGCCGGCCACGTTCTGCGTGGAGGCACGCCTTCCTTTTTCCTGATCGCCGCCTAATAGAAAAGAAGCTATTTTGATTTTTCGCCCCATTCGGGCATACAGCGCGCCAACGCCTTTGGGCCCGTAAAATTTATGCGCCGACATCGTCAACAGATCCGCGCCCAACGCGTCGACATTGACCGGGATATGCCCGACGGTCTGGACCGCGTCGACTAAAAACGGGATGCCTTTTGCCCGCGCGATTTTCCCAACCTCCGCGGCCGGTTCAATGGTGCCGATCTCGTTATTGGCGTGCATGACCGCAATCAAAATCGTCTCATCCGTAACGGCATCTTGAACTTGCCGCGGATCGACCAGACCTTCCCGGCTGACAGGAAGATAAACGATCTTGTACCCTTCTCTGGCTAGATACTCGGCAGGCGCTTCAAGGGAATGGTGTTCAATAGCGGAAACAATAATATGCCTGCCTTTGTCTTTACAAGCGCGCGCAATCCCAAAAAGAGCGTGGTTGTTCCCCTCGGTCGCGCCGGAATTAAAAATGATCTCCTCCGGCTCGGCGCCGATGGAGCGCGCGACACTTTGACGGGCGTCTTCCATGGCCTTTTGGGCTTCGCGGCCAAAAGCGTGCGGACTCACCGGGTTCCCGAATTGAGTATAAAAATACGGCTGCATGACCTCAATGACGCGAGGATCCGTGGGGGTCGTGGAGGCGTAATCGAAGTAAATATGTTGCATAATGTCCCAATTTTATCCCGGGGACATTTCATTGTCAACTTGTATTCAGAGTATAGTTTACGTTACCCGTTACCGGCAGGCGGGATCCAG
>CAYIMR010000135.1:0-3266 GCA_964364455.1 uncultured Planctomycetales bacterium
GAAGTCACCGAATATTCCGGCGATCCGCTGGTGGTGGCGCAGAAATGGCAGCAACAGGGCGCCCAATGGCTGCATGTCGTCGATTTGGACGGCGCCAAGACCGGAACGATGCAAAATCGCGACGTCATCATTGAGATCGCGAAAAAGGTTCCTATCCCCATTCAGGTCGGGGGCGGGATCCGCAGCCGGGAAGATATTCAGCGGCTCATCGACGGCGGTGTGGCGCGCGTCATTTTGGGAACGAGAGTTATCAGTGATCACAATTTTCTCATCGAGGCGCTGGCGCTCTGGAAGAAAAAGATCGCCATCAGCCTGGATTGCAGTCAAGGGTTCGTGGCCCAGCGCGGGTGGACGGAAAGTTCAAATGTCAAGGCCGTGGATTTTGTGAAGGGTTTGGAGGGCTTGAACATCGCGTGTTTGATCTATACGGACATCGCGCGTGACGGCATGTTGACCGGCCCCGACGTCTTGGGATTGCGAGGATTATTGAACATGACGAAGATCCCTATCATAGCTTCGGGCGGTGTGGCGAGTATCGAGGATTTGAGAAAGTTGCTGGCTTTGGAATCTGAAGGGCTTCTGGGCGCGATCATCGGCAAGGCGATCTACGAAGGCAGGGTGAATCTGGAAGAGGCGATCCGCGTATGCTCGCGAAAAGAATAATTCCCTGTCTCGACGTCAAGGCCGGCCGGGTGGTCAAGGGGACCAATTTCATTAATTTGCGTGATGCCGGCGATCCGGTCGCCATTGCGAAGATCTATGACGAGCAGGGCGCCGATGAGATCGTTTTTCTGGATATCACGGCCAGCCACGAGAAACGTTCGATCATGCTCGATGTCGTGCGCCAGACCGCGGAACAGGTTTTTATGCCGTTGACCGTCGGCGGCGGGATCAATTCGGTTGAAGATATCCGGGTTTTGCTTAACGCCGGCGCGGACAAGGTTTCGATCAACACCGCCGCGGTCGAGAACCCGGACCTGATCCGGCGCGCGGCCGATCAGTTCGGCAGCCAGTGCATCGTGGTCGCGGTCGACGCCAAAAAGACGAACGGCCGAGCAGGCTCCCCTTCGGGGAGCAAATGGGAAGTGTATACCCACGGCGGCCGCACGGCAACCGGCAAAGACGCGATTGTCTGGGTCAAGCAGGCCGAAAAATTGGGCGCCGGGGAGATTCTTTTGACCAGCATGGACGCGGACGGTACCAAAGACGGGTATGATATTCCCCTGACATCGGCGGTCTGTAAAGCGGTGAGAATACCAGTTATTGCCTCCGGAGGGGCGGGAAAATTGGCAGATTTTTATGCCGTGTTTCAAAAAACCGGCGCGGACGCAGCCCTGGCCGCTTCGGTATTCCATTACCGGGAATTTTCCGTTGGCGAAGTGAAAAGTTATCTTAAAGAAAAGAAAGTCGAGGTCCGGTTGTGAGTAAGGAAAAATCCAGCGAAACGATACAGATCACGGCGCGAAATTTGAACAAATTGAAATTCAGCGCCGACGGCCTGATCCCGGCCATTGTGCAGGATTGCAGATCCAAAGAAGTGCTGATGATGGCGTACATGAACATCGATTCGCTGCGCCAGACCCTGAAGATCGGCAAGACCTGCTTTTGGTCGCGCTCCCGAAAAGAATATTGGGTCAAGGGCATGACTTCGGGACATTTTCAGTACGTAAAATCCGTGCATTACGATTGCGATTGCGATACGCTTTTGATCAAGGTGCGCCAGATTGGCGCGGCGTGCCATACATTTCGTAAAAGCTGCTTTTATAGGAAGATAAAGTAATGTATTTTCCATCTGAAAAAGAATTTTTGAATTTGACGAAGCAGGGCAACCTGATCCCCGTGTACCGGGAAATATCGGGGGACCTGGAAACGCCAGTCTCCGCGTATTTCAAGATCGCGGGTAAGAGCAAATATTCGTTCCTGCTGGAATCTGTCGAAGGGGAAGAGAAGGTCGCCCGGTTTTCATTCCTGGCCAGGGACCCGGAGGTCGTTATCCAGTCCAAGGGCGGTGACGTGAAGATCATTCGTTACGCCTCAGGCAAACCTTCCGTGCAAGCCGCGAAGGTCAAAGACACGCCGCTGTCGTTCATCCGCGATATTCTTCGGCAATACAAATTCGTTGCTTTGCCTGGCCTGCCTCGCTTTTGCGGCGGGCTGGTGGGGTATTTGGGTTACGATATCGTCCGCTTTTTCGAAAAACTTCCCCATACGACCAAAGATGATCTGAACCTGCCCGACACCTGTCTCGTTTTGGCCAAAGACCTGGTCATCTTCGATCACATCAATCATAAGATGAAGGTGATCAGCTGCGCGTATGTCGATCCCAAAAGCTCATCGCGGAAAAAACTACAGGAATATAAGAAGTCTGTTGCCCGCATCGACACGCTTGTGCGCGAATTGAACAAACCGCTTGTGGTGAATGTAAAACCGGCCAAGGGTAAAAAGGCAGCTTCCTTGAAGGTCAAGCCGAATTTCACCTCGCCCCAGTTCGGAAAAATCGTGGAAAAAGCGAAAGAAAGGATCCATGCCGGGGACATTATCCAGGTGGTACTTTCCCAGAGATTTGCGGTTGACTTGACGACAGAACCGTTTAATATATATAGAAAGTTGCGCTCGCTTAATCCGTCGCCGTACATGTATTACCTGAATTTTGCCGACGTTTGCATCATAGGCTCTTCACCTGAATTGTTGATTCGTTGCGAGGATGGGGTGGTGGAAACGCGGCCGATCGCCGGCACGCGTCCCCGGGGCAAGGACGAGGCTCAGGACGCGGCGCTTGCCAAGGATCTTTTGGGCGACCCCAAAGAGAAGGCCGAGCACATCATGCTGGTCGATCTTGGCCGCAATGATCTGGGCCGCGTGTGCGAACAGGGCACGGTGCAGATTACGGAGTTCATGAATATCGAGAAATATTCGCACGTCATGCACATCGTTTCCAACGTGAGGGGAAAGCTCCGCGAGGATAAGGACGGGCTGGACGCGCTGCAGGCCGCGTTCCCTGCGGGGACGGTTTCCGGCGCTCCGAAGATCCGGGCGATGGAAATTATCGATGAACTGGAAAGGGTTGACCGCGGCCCGTACGCGGGATGCATCGGGTATTTCAGTTTCTCGGGAAATCTGGATACGTGTATCACCATAAGGACGATCATTGTGAAGGGAAAGAAGGCTTACGTCCAGGCAGGGGCCGGCATCGTGGCTGATTCGGTGCCGAACAGGGAATATCAGGAAACAGTCAATAAAGCAAAAGCGCAGCTCAAGGCCATCGA
>CAYIMR010000136.1:0-3230 GCA_964364455.1 uncultured Planctomycetales bacterium
CAAAAAAAAGATATCCGCGCAATATTCGAAACCAGTCAATATCAGCAGTTGCGGAACCCTTCGGTTTCGCTAAGTTCATAATTTAAATACCTGGTTGGGAGGACAAGTTGAAACTTAATGCGAAGTTTAGCAACAAAGAAAGTGACCCCAACGGGATTTGAACCCGTGCTGCAAGCTTGAAAAGCTTGTGTCCTGACCAGGCTAGACGATGGGGTCGAAAGTGTTTCGTTGAACTAATTTTTTAAAGGCCTCGCCGCCCTTGTATCTCTTAATCTGTTTTTCCCGCTTAACAGCCTGCGTTCTCGCGGCAAAAGGCTCTTTGTATATTAATTGAAACGGCCCTCTATTTCGAACACTTTTTGATTTGCCACGGTTGTGGTCTTTGATCCGCCGTTCTACATCGTTCGTATACCCAACATAATATTTTTGATCTTTCTGGCTTTGCAAAATATAAACAAAAAACACTTCTTTTCCCCTTTCATGGAACCCGTGCTTGCCCCGCCGAAGGCGGGGTGTCCTAACCAGGCTAGACGATGGGGTCGAATTTTGCAAAGCAAAATTCGATCCTGAGGCCTTTTCAAGGCCGAAGGATATTAAGTCAGGAGCCGAATCATTAAAGGACGCGCTTATTCGTCCTCTTTGGCGACCACGATGGCCACCGAGCTGACCTCATCACCTTTCTCAAGGCTGATAAGCCGCACGCCGACCGCGCTTCGGCCGGTTTCCCTGACATCTTTGGGGGAGCAGCGAACGATCATGCCCTGCTTGGTTACCGTCATGATCTCATCGTCGGGCATAACCGCCAAAACGCCGACCACCGGACCATTTTTCTCGGTGACTTTCATATTAATGATCCCCTTGCCGCCGCGGGATTGAATACGATATTCTTCAAAATCAGAACGTTTGGTAAACCCATATCCACTCACGGTCAATAAGGTGCTGCCTGTTTTGCTAATATCCGAAGGAAAAACAACCATACTAACGACGTGATCACTTTTTTCAAGGCTGATGCCGCGCACACCCTTCGCGCCGCGGCCCATATCGCGGATCTGTTTTTCGGCGAAACGAAGCGCTTTGCCGTTTCTCGTTGCCAGCAAGACTTCACTTTTGCCGTTACTGAGCGCAACGCCGATCAGGCGATCACCTTTTTCCAAACCAATGCCGATAATTCCGCCCTTGCGGGGGTTGTTATAAGCCGACAGTGAGGTTTTTTTCACGTTGCCCTGGGCGGTCGCGAAAATCAAATATTGGTCGGGATTAAATTCTTTCACGGCCACGATGGCGCTGATCTTTTCATCCTTGCTAAACGTCAAAAGATTGACGATATTTTTCCCCTTGGCCATGCGCGTGGCGACCGGAATTTCATACACCTTTAACCAGCGCACCATGCCTTGATCTGAAAAAATCAGCAGATAATCTTTGGTGGAGGCTACAAACAGATCCTGGACAAAATCCTCTTCCTGGGTGGTCATGGCCGCGACGCCTTTGCCGCCGCGCTTTTGTTTGCGATAAGCGGAAACGGCCAGCCGCTTGATATACCCGTCGTTGCTAATGGTGATCGCCATGCTTTCTTCGGCGATGAGGTCTTCGACCTCGATCTCTTCTGCCTTGCCGGTAATTTCGGTGCGGCGTTCGTCGGCATATTTTTTCTTGATCTCGGCCAGTTCATCTTTAATGATCCCTTCGATTTTCTTCACGGAGGCCAGGATCGCGCGGTAATTCTCGATATCTTTAAGAAGCTCCTGATATTCGGCTTCTATCTTGTCACGTTCCAGAGCGGTCAAGCGCTGCAACTGCATTTCCAGAATAGCCTGGGACTGCATGTCGGAGAGTTCAAATTTTTTCATCAACGCGGCTTTGGCCTCGGCCGTACTTTTGGATTCACGGATCGTCTGGATGATCTGATTGATAGATTTGATGGCGATGCGCAGCCCTTCCAGGATGTGCGCCCGCTTAAGCGCGCGATCCAGATCAAATTGCGTCCGACGGCGGATGATGATGCGCCGGTGATCGATAAAATACACCATCAACTGCTTAAGGTTATGGACGCGCGGTGTCCCGCTAGCCAGCGCCAGATTAATAATGCCAAAAGTCGTTTCGAGCTGAGTATGTTTGTAAAGATAATTTAAGATGATCTGCGGCTCAACGTCGCGGCGCAATTCCAGGACAACACGGATCCCGTCCTTGTCAGACTCGTCGCGAATATCAGTAATGCCCTCGACCTTTTTCTCCTGGACCAGATCGGCCATGGCGCTGATGAGGTTAGATTTATTGACCTGGTAGGGGATTTCCGTAATGATAATGCTGTCTTTATTTGCCTTTTGTCGCTCGATGCTGACCTTGGCCCTCACCGTTATTTTACCGCGGCCCGTCGTATACGCATCCTTGATGCCTTCCCGTCCGCAGATAATGCCGCCCGTCGGGAAATCCGGCCCCTTAACGATTTTGCTGAGCTCCGGGATCGTGGTGTCCGGCTCATCCACCAGCAACACGATGGCATCGACGATCTCCCCCAGATTGTGGGGAGGCATATTGGTCGCCATGCCGACGGCGATCCCGCTGGAGCCATTGACCAAAAGATTGGGTAAAGCCGATGGCAAAAGGACGGGCTCCTGCAGCGTCGCGTCAAAATTGGGCGCGTAATCTACGGTTTCCTTGTCGATATCGGCCAAAACCTGCTCGGTGATGGCCGCCATCCTTGCCTCGGTGTAACGCATGGCCGCCGCCGCATCCCCGTCCACTGACCCAAAATTGCCCTGTCCGTCAACTAAAGGATAGCGTAACGAAAAATGCTGCACCATGCGCACCAGAGTATCGTACACGGCCACGTCCCCATGCGGATGGTATTTGCCTAAAACCTCGCCGACGATACGCGCGCACTTTTTGTAAGGCTTATTGTGCTCGAGCGAAAGTTCTTTCATCGCGTACAAAACACGCCGGTGCACGGGCTTAAGCCCGTCGCGCACATCCGGCAGCGCGCGCCCGACGATAACGCTCATCGAATAGGAAAGATAAGAATTCTTCATTTCCTCTTCGATATATACCGGGATGATCTTTTCTGTTGTTCCGCCTGATCGTTCCATAAAAGTTCGTCCGTCTAAATATCCAGATTTCTTACCTGATGGGCGTTGGTTTCGATAAAGACCCTCCGGGGCTCGACCTCATCACCCATCAGCATTTCAAAGGTCTTATTAACTTCCACCGCGTCTTCTAGCACAACCTTTAAGATC
>CAYIMR010000137.1:0-3174 GCA_964364455.1 uncultured Planctomycetales bacterium
TGATGCTCATCGTCACCGAACTTGCCGAGGCCATGGAAGCGCATCGGGTCCAGGATGAGGAAAATTTCAAAGAAGAGCTCGCGGATAGTTTTATCCGCCTGCTGGACCTGTGCGGCGGGCTTGGCATTGATATCGAAGAAGAGATTTATAAGAAGTCCACGAAGAACAAAAATCGGCCGTATAAGCACGGTAAGGTTTGTTGATTCATTTTTAATGAATCAACAAACCCGAAAGAATAATTATGAGAGCAAGAATTCTATTGTGGATGGTAATTGGCACTGCGCTGATGGGATGCGCGAGCGTGACCATTCCCAATTATATCCGCGACGAACATCCTTACCGCAAAACGTTTTACGCTTCCTTTGACACGGTGCTGGACGCCGCGGTCCATGCCCTGGAAGATTCGGGCTGGAAGGTCGCCAAGACGACGGAACCCTCCGTCTTTGAGCGTAACAAAGACGCGGATAAGCCCGGCGTCAAGCAGATCCTGCTTTTTACGGATGTCCGCCAGACGGCCCTGATCTTCGGGACGCGTTACGCGCGGATGAACATTTATCTGCAGTCCGCCGCCGATAATTCAACGGAAGTCGAACTGCGGTATTTGACGGTTACCTCCGCTTCCCTAAAGAATTTCCAGAATTACCGCAATGACCGTTACGCCGAGAAGTTCTTTGGCCGTATTGAGTCCCTGCTAAAGTAGTCCGGTTGCCGCAAAGCCTTCCTTCGTATGGATAGATTCGTCCTTCAGAGCAAGTTCAAGCCGGTCACGGAACAAATAGACGCGGTCGATAAGCTCGTCCGGGGCATCGAAAAAGGCGAGCAGTCCCAGGTCCTTTTGGGGGTTACGGGAAGCGGTAAGACATTCACGCTGGCCAACGTCATCGCCCGTATCAACCGTCCCACGCTGGTTATTTCCCACAACAAAACATTGGCCGCCCAGTTGTACAGCGAGTTCAAGGAATTTTTCCCCGACAACGCGGTCGAATATTTCGTCAGCTATTACGATTATTATCAGCCCGAGGCCTACGTTCCACAAACGGACGTTTACATCGAGAAAGACGCTTCCATCAATGACAACCTGGACCGTCTGCGGCTGTCTTCGACCACGTCGCTGATGTCCCGCCGGGATGTCTTGATCGTCGCCAGCGTTTCGTGCATTTACAATCTTGGTGCGCCGCAGGATTATAAAAGATTCCTGTTGTATCTGGAAGAAGGCCAAGCGATGGACCGCGACGCGGCGTTGCGCAAGCTGGTGGACATCCAGTATGAACGTAACGACAGCGACCTCGCGCGCGGGAAGATCCGTGTCCGGGGCGACACTCTGGAAGTATATCCGGCCTACAAACAGGAAGCAGTCCGCGTCCAGTTCTTGGGCGATACGATCGAGAAGATATCGGCCATTGATCCTGTTTCCGGCAATGAGATCCAGCGTTTGACTAAAGTCGCCGTTTACCCGGCCAAACATTTTATCACCTCGCCCGATAACATCGACCGGGCGCGCGTTTCAATCGAGGAAGAATTAGAACAGCGCCTGAAGGAACTTAAAAGCGCGGGGAAATATACCCAGGCCGAACGGCTCGCCTCACGGACCAAATATGACATGGAAATGCTCAAGGAGGCAGGGTATTGCCACGGCATTGAAAATTATTCCTGCGCGCTTTCGGGCCGGCCGCGGGGAAGCCGGCCGTTTTGTCTGATCGATTATTTCCATGAGGATTTTGTCACGCTCATCGATGAATCGCACGTGACCATCCCGCAATTGAACGGCATGTACGAAGGCGACAGATCCCGCAAGGAGACTTTGGTTGAATATGGATTTCGTTTACCGTCTTGTCTGGATAACCGGCCGTTGAAGTTCAATGAATTCATGGAATTGATCAAACAGCGGATCTACGTTTCGGCGACGCCGGGGTCCTTCGAGAAAAAGGACAGCTGCGCAAGGATCGTTGAACAGATCATCCGTCCCACGGGGATCGTTGATCCGCCCATCGAGATCCGGCCGACCAAGGGACAGGTCGATGATCTCATCAAAGAGATCAAAAAGCGGGCGAAAAAAGATGAGCGCGTGCTGGTGACCACGCTGACCAAACGCATGTCGGAAGACCTCACGCAATATCTCGAAGAACATGGATTGAAGGTCAAATATGTTCATTCGGACATCGAAACGATCGATCGCATGCAGATCCTTAAGGATTTGCGTTTGAAGAAATTCGATTGTCTGGTCGGCGTTAATTTGCTGCGTGAAGGATTGGACCTGCCTGAGGTTTCGCTGGTCGCTATTTTTGACGCGGACAAGGAAGGGTTTTTGCGTTCGCAGACTTCCCTTATTCAAGTATCCGGGCGGGCCGCGCGCAACATCAACGGCCTGGTCATCATGTACGCGGACCGTGCCAGCGCGGCGATGAAGGCAACTATCCGGGAATGCGACCGCCGCCGGAAGGTCCAGACGGCGTTTAATAAAGAACACGGCATCACGCCCCAGACGATCCAAAAGGCCATCCGCAACGGCATTGAGGAATTGTCGCGCGAGGAGGCCCAGGAACTGGTTTTTGCCGTTGCGGGACAAAATGAAGAGGAGTATACTCTAGCCAATCATATCGCGCGGATGGAGCGCGAAATGGAACTGGCGGCGCGTAATTTGCAATTCGAGCGTGCGGCCCTGATCAGGGACAAGATCAAAGAGATCAAAGGCGGAAAAATAAGATGATCCTGGCCGTTGACATAGGAAATACGACGATCGCCTGCGGGGTGTGCGCCGGCAGGAAAGTTTTGACCACGCTCCGTATGGATACGGCCGTTAGCAAGAGGGGTTTGACCAAGGAGTTGGAAAAACTCTTTGGCCGTGTGCGGCGACAATATCCGTCTTTGGAGGCGGTCATCATCTGCAGTGTTGTTCCCGGGGCATTGGCCATCGCCGAGAAAGTCATACGACGTAAAATGGGCATTAAGCCTCTGGTGATCGGACGCGATATCAAAGTCCCGATAAAGAATAATTACAAGAACCCCCGCCAGGTGGGACAGGACCGGCTGGTGGGCGCTTACGCGGCCAAATGCCTTTACAAAGCGCCGTGCCTGATCATCGATTTCGGCACCGCGGTCACTTTCGACATCGTTTCCGCGCGCGGGGAATATGAGGGGGGGATCATTATCCCGGGGCTGCGGCTATCGGCTGAA
>CAYIMR010000138.1:0-3172 GCA_964364455.1 uncultured Planctomycetales bacterium
TCAAATGCCCGGAGAAAGATTGCGGCGGGGAACTCGTCAAGCGCCAGTCGCGCCGCGGCGCGTTTTACGGATGCAGCAATTATCCCAAATGCACCTATGTGAGCAAAGAGTTACCGCAAGAGCAACAAACACAAACCTAATCGGACTTATACGTCCTTAATCTGTGATGATGGGGCTATGGATCGATATATCGACAAATTCATTACCTATCTCGATGTTGAGAAAAATTATTCCCGCCATACCACTTTAAATTACGCGATTGACCTGCGGGAATTTGCCGCATTCACCGGCTCAACGGCCCTGGAAAAGATCGATTATTTATTCTTGCGTCGTTTTCTCGCCCACTTGCGGACAAAAGAGTATTTGCCCCGCACGCTGACCCGGAAACTTTCCACTCTAAGAAGTTTTTTCAAATTCCTTCACCGCGAAGGCCATATCAAAAATAATCCGGCCACTCTTTTGATGTCCCCCAAACGCGAAAAATTATTGCCTAAATTCTTGACGGAAGAAGAAGTCGCGCAATTTGTTGAAACACCGGTAAGCGATGGAATAATGGGTAAGCGGGATCGCGCGATCCTGGAAACGCTCTACAGCACGGGAATCCGCGTTAGCGAACTGGTGGGGCTCAATACCGAGCAGGTGGATCTGATCAGCAATATCGTCAAAGTGGCGGGTAAGGGCAGGAAAGAACGTCTGGTCCCGATCGGCAGCAAGGCGGTTGATGCTATCCGTGATTATCTGGATAGCCGCTCCAGGCAGGCCAGCGCGGTTTTTTTAAATAAGAACGGGACGCGCTTGTCAACGCGCAGCGTGTGCACCATCGTCCACAAATACATCAAACTGATGAGCACGTCGCACGATATTTCCCCGCATGTTCTCCGGCACACCTTTGCCACGCATCTTCTTAACCGGGGGGCGGACTTGCGCTCCGTCCAGGAGCTTTTGGGGCATGTTAATCTTTCAACGACCCAGATCTACACGCATGTTACGACCGACCGTTTGAAAAAAGTTTACGACCAGGCCCATCCCAGGGCCTGAAGGAAAATCCGTGTTCATCATTTATGACATTATCTTTTTGCTCTTCGCCATCGCCTATTTGCCGTATCTCGTTTTAAAAAGGAAATGGCATGAGGGGCTCTGGATGCGTTTTGGCTTCTCGTTGCCTCCGAGAATGGGGGCCAAGAAGATCATCTGGGTCCATGCGGTGAGCGTTGGAGAAGTGTTAGTCGTTTTGAACTTGATCCAAAAAATTCAGGAGAGGTTCCCGGGGTATGGAATCGTGCTTTCGACCGTGACGTCAACGGGTCACGCGCTCGCCCTCCAAAAACTGCAGGGCACGTGCCCTGTCATTTACGCGCCGTTTGATTTTAGCTGGGTCGTGCGTAAATATGCGGCTATACTGGACCCGGTCCTGTATATATCCGCGGAGACCGAGATATGGCCGAATTTATTCACCTGTCTGCACAAACGAAATGTCCCGATCGTCGAAGTCAACGGCCGGATATCGGACAAGGCGTTTGCCGGATACCGCAAAGTGTATTTCCTGACGCGGCGGGTATTACGCGGCGTGCGGCTGTTGTGCATGCAGAGCCAGGAGGACGCGCGGCGGATCATTCCGCTGGGCGCGGATGGAAAAAAAGTGCGCGTGGTCGGCAACCTTAAATTTGATAATCTTCACCGGGAAACATCGGTGAAAAAGGAGGACCTCGGTTTCCGTGAGCAGGATAGACTGTTCATCGCCGGCAGCACATATCCAGGTGAGGAGAAGATCGTATTGGACGTTTACAACAGCCTGAAGATACAATTCCCTTTTTTACGCCTGATCATTGCGCCCCGGCGCGTTGAACGCGCGAATGAGGTCGCGCGGTTATGTGGGTACGTGGGGTTGTTGCCGCAAAAATTCTCAGACAATCCGGTAACTTTCATGGCGGATGCTTCAACGGTTTTGATCATTGATCGTATTGGATATTTACGCGATTTGTATGGTTTGGCTGATGTTGTTTTTATTGGAAAAAGTTTGCGGGGAGCGGGGGGACAAAACATGCTTGAACCTCTTGTTTTGGGTAAGCCAACGCTGGTCGGTCCGCGCACGGAAAATTTTCGGGATATTGTCAATATTTTTACGCCCACCGGCGCTTTGTTGGAGGTCAATACGCCCCAAGAAATGATCGCGCAATTGCGTAGTTTGTTATATGACCCTCAGCGCTGCGCGAGGGTCGGCCTCGCCGCGCAACAGGAGCTCGCGCGGCATCAGGGGGCGACGGAAGTGACCGTCAGGGCCATTGAGGAGATATTGGGACCGTGAAGGATCTTCTTTATCGTATCGTAACCGATGATGTCCACGGGCCGCTTGCCGGTATCCTGAAATTTTTCCTGCGGGTACTTTCGTTTATATATTTAGCCCTTGTTACGGCCGTGGCCTGGCTTTATCGAAGCGGAATTTTAAAGCAGCATCAGTTGGGACGGCCGGTCGTTAGTGTGGGGAATATTACCGTCGGTGGTACAGGCAAGACCCCGCTGGTCGTCAAGATAGCGCAAATATACAAGGAGAACAAAATTAAACCGGTTATTTTGACGCGCGGCTACATGGGGCGTGGGATCGCAGGCGATCCCGCGCAAAGCGCGCAAAGCGATGAGGCGGCCATGATGCGGGAGATCCTGGGGGACGTTCCGGTTATTTCCGGCGCGGATCGGATCAAAAATGCCCGGAATTTTCTTAAATACAATCAAGCGGATGTTTTTATCCTGGATGACGGCTTCCAGCAGTGGCGTTTGGCGCGGGATCTGGATATTGTTGCCATTGATACCACAAACCCTTTTGGGAACGGTTGTCTTTTGCCGCGGGGGATATTGCGCGAACCGCTCGCGGCTTTGCGCCGCGCGAATTTGCTGATCTTGACGAAAGTGGATTTAGGGCGGGAGCAGGCGGAGTTGATCCGTAAGCGTTTGGCCGCGATCGGATGTACGCAGCAACTCATTGAAACTGTCCATCGGCCGGTGCGGTTGATGGATTTAAAAACAGGCATGTCCCGTGAATTGAAATCTATCGCTGGTCAAAGAGTGTGCGCGGTGTGCAGCCTGGGCGCGCCCGCGGCGTTCGCGGCGACCTTGACGCAACTGGGGGCAAAAATCCAAAAAGCATTTAACTTTGCCGACCATTATGTCTATAATA
>CAYIMR010000139.1:0-3081 GCA_964364455.1 uncultured Planctomycetales bacterium
AACGAGGGAGTGGTTGAGCGAAGCGAAACCATTCAAATCCTGTCCCCGCAACCAATACAAATGAAAGCCAGCTAGTGATTTAGGTCATTAGTTGGCTTTTGTTTTTATGCTATAATGCGTCATAACGTCAAGATGGATGCGGATTGGGCCGAATCTATGCTGATTTGGGCGAATATCCTGACCCACCGGGCCAAATTAGCTTAGCGCAACGGGTTCGCCGCATTTTATGTAAATGAATTTGTTGTAAGCGGGATCCCCGCCTACCTTTTGATATAGAAAGGCGGGATAACCTGCTTCAGCCAGCCACCTTTGCATTTCCCCTTTCAGTTTACTTGTCGTATAGGCTTTTTTCATATTGTTCGTCGTTCGGCGCGTGGTGCGGAAACCGGGTGGAATGTGCTTGATTTTTAATCTTCGCGGGTGTATAAAAAACAATGATTTTATTAACAGCAAACTATACAAGGAGGGGGTATGAACAAAATTCTTAAGGGAATGATGGTTTTGGTTTTGGCGGCATCGGTTGCCGGATGCGAGAGCATGGGCGGGAATGCCAAAAAAGGCGCCGGGTTAGGAGCCTTGGCGGGAGCCGCGGCGGGTGGTATTATCGGGCATCAGGGCGGCCATGGATGGGAAGGCGCTCTTATTGGTGGAGCAACTGGAGCTGTTTTGGGTGGAGCCGTTGGCAATGAAGCGGACAAACGCCAGCAGGAGTTAAACAAAGAGCATATTACCATTATCCAAGTTGCCGAGATGGGGCAAAAGGGTATACCGGAGGATGTTATTATCAGCGAAATTGACCGGACGCATTCAGAATATACGCTCACCTCCGAGACAATCGCCTATTTAAAAGACAATAAGATCTCTGATAAAGTGATCAATCGCATGATGACAGCGGCGAGATAGGACGCGAAGGATCAACAGCTAGAGCCGCCGGCGTTGCCCCGGTGATCGTGCCGGGATTATTTGTGAGTGTAAATAGGGAAGGGGGACAGGCTCTAGAGCCTGTCCCCCTTCTTTGCGCGCTCCAATAAAACAAAAAGCAGGAGGATAACATGGATGATAAGAAGGTAACCCCGTTTTATACGGATGATCACGACAAGCTGGATGAGCATTTCAAGTGCTTTCAAAAAAATAAAAGGCAGGATTATGCACGAGCCAAGGAATGTTTCGAGAAATTCAGATTCGGCTTGCACAGGCATATCACCTGGGAGGAGGAAATCCTTTTCCCGCTTTTCGAGGAAAAGACAGGGATGACGGACGGCGGCCCAACGTTTGTCATGAGAGAGGAACATCGCCAAATCAAAGCGCTCCTGGAGGAAGTACACAAAAAAGTGCAACGCCAAAATCCGGAAAGCGACCAGGAGGAACAGCAGCTGTGGGACGTCCTTAAGCAACATAATCACAAGGAAGAGGCTATCCTTTATCCGGCGATTGACCATGTGGCATCTGACGAGGAGCGTGAAGTTATCTTCAAAAAGATGAAAACAAATCCATAAAGGGCGCGTCTGAGGAAGAAGACCCGTTATTGAAGGTTAGAAGATTGAAAAAATATAGCGGGAATAAAGGGTTAAGAAAGAGGAAGTAAAGCAAGGGCGGTGAATCTGGAGAAGCATGATTATGGAAATAGAATCCCGGGATAATCTGCCATCAAGTTGTCCGGTTGTTTTGCAGGCCGGATTTCGCATCTTCTTTCTCGGCGCCGCGGCGTATGCGGTATTGTCGATGGCTTTTTGGCTTGTATTCTACGTCGCTGGAGGAAATATTCTTATAGCCATGCCGCTCACGGTCTGGCATGGCCATGAAATGATTTTTGGATTTACCATGGCCGTTGTGGCCGGATTTCTTCTAACGGCTGTGATGAATTGGACGGGATTACCGACATTAAGCGGGACGCCTCTTCTGGTTTTATTCCTGCTTTGGGCTGCCGCGCGCGTTCTGGCTTTCATGCCCGCTTTTGTCCCGACGTGGCCTATGGCGTTGTGCGATTCCGCGTTCCTTGTTTTTCTCTCGGTTGCCGTCATGCGGCCGATTATTGCCGTTAAGCAGTGGAGGCAATCAGCCGTATTTTCAAAATTGATACTGATTTTATTCAGTGGTATTGTTTTTTACGGGGCGCTGTTTTATGCCGATCTTGAGATCGAACGGAAGGCCTTGCGGTTTGCCGTTTATATGATCGTTAGTTTGCTCTTTACAATCAGCCGGAGAATTCTCCCGTTTTTTATCGAACGCGGAGTCGGATATCCGGTGACCTTGCGAAACAGCCGGATTCTTGATCTGGCGAGTGTCGTCTTTTTGACCGCGTTCGCTATTATCGATGTGTTTTGGAATTTCCCGTTTATAGTGGCCATTCTATGTGCCTTGCTGGTTGTGGTGCATATGGTGCGGTTGGCAGGGTGGTATACTCCCGGGATATGGAGAAAACCTTTGTTGTGGATTTTGTTCGCGGGATATGTATTTTTGATTACCGGTTTTCTTCTTAAAATGCCTGCGGCTATTTACCATCGCCCCGATGATTCCGCTTTGCACGCATTTACCGCCGGAGGCATCGGTATTTTTACGCTGGGCATGATGGCTCGTGTATCTTGGGGGCACACCGGCCGCAATATCGCCGAAGCGCCGCGGCAGTTGCCGCTTATTTTCGTTCCGCTTACTGCTGGCGCGGTGATACGCGTTTTTTCTCCGATCTTTGACGAATCGAAATACGTCTTATGGATCGGGGTGAGCCAGGTTCTCTGGATGGTCGCCTTCGGGCTGTACCTGTTTTTTTATTTTCGTATTCTTGTCTCGCCGAGACCTGACGCAAAATGGGGATAATCATCCGGTGAATAAGAGGCGTACTGGTGGTGCCGGGCTGAGAGAAGGGTAAAGGTCCCGGGCACATTTAAAGGGGACAGGTCCTGGGACCTGTCCCCTTTTTTTGGGATCAGCTGTCCCTGAATTTTGCGAGGCGCGAGAAGGGGGCAGTGCCTGGGGCGTGGTCCGGGTTTTTCCTGGATTTTCCCCGCGGCTTGGCGAGCAGGGAAAAGATAAATATGGCGGAGAACGCGGAAATGACCGTGCCCAGCACGATGGACCCGCCGA
>CAYIMR010000140.1:0-3072 GCA_964364455.1 uncultured Planctomycetales bacterium
ACCATCGCGGAGGCCGCCTGACGGAAATAATCCAAAAACTCCGTCCCGCCGATGCTGCGCGCCGGCTTCGACAAAAAATCTTTATTGAGCTTTCCTTCTCCAACTTCAAATCTCCCTTGGAGTTCTTTGATGCTGGCGGGAGATGTGAAGTTATGTTTATCTAGAGGAAGCTCAATAATGGCCGTGTCCGTGAAAACAGCCCCACCGGCGGACAATGGCTGCCCTCTGATTTCATCAGAGACAATTTGTCCGTCGCGCATGTGAATGACGCGCCGGGCATGCTGCGCGATATCCGGTTCATGCGTGACCAGGATCACGGTCTTCCCTTTGCGGTTGAGACCCACGAGCATCGCCATGATCTCGTCTTTATTCTTCGAATCCAGATTGCCAGTCGGTTCATCCGCCAGAATAATGAGCGGCTCGTTGACCAGCGCCCGGGCGATAGCCACACGCTGGCACTCGCCGCCGGAAAGTTTGTTGGAATGATGGTTCAGACGTTCTTTAAGGCCGACCGAGATGATCTTCTCTTCCGCCTTTTTTTTAAGATGCCTCTTTCCCGCGTAAATAAGCGGCAGCTCGACGTTCTCCAGGACTGTCATGCGCGGCAACAAATGAAATTGCTGAAAAATAAAACCGATCAACCGGTTGCGGATAACGGCCAATTCATCGTCGGACAAACCGGTCAGCTCCGTGCCTTCGAAAAAATATGATCCCACGTCGGGCCGGTCCAGAAATCCCAGAATGTGCATCAGCGTGGACTTCCCCGAACCCGACGGGCCCATAATGGCGAGGAATTCCCCCGGCGCGATTGTCAACGAGGCATTACTCAAGGCGTGGACTTCGGAGGTGCCCATCAAATAAGTTTTCGAAATGTTCTTTAATTCGATCACGGCGGCTTATCTTTGCTGACTGCTTCTTCTTTGATTTCGTATCGGCATCAAGGGATTGGTGCCCACATTACTTTTCGGAAGCGTGTACTTCTTTGTTTTGATAACAATGGTGTCGTAGACGTCGATCCCCGAAAGGACCTCCACGTTCTTGTCATCGGAAATCCCCAGCTGGACGGGCTGTTGTTGCTGGGATTGGCCGTTAGCGTCCTTGACCAGAACGAAATTCCTGTTCTTCTCCCGGAGGACCACCTCAGCGGGGATCAGCAAGACATTGTCTTTGCTCTGCGCGATGAAATCGATGGCCGCGTTCATCCCCGAACGAAAAAACTCCGGCACCTCCTGCGGCAGCAAGTCCACCTCATAAATGGTGACGTTGTTGATCGTTTTGGATTCGTAATAGATATGCTCGACTTGGGCGGAGATTTTGGTGTCGGGGTAAGCGTCCAGATGAAGGAGCGCGCTCTGTCCATCCTTGATCTTTCCGATATCGGTCTCATCCACCTGCGCGCGGACGATCAATTGATCCGAGAGTACGAGAACCGAATCGGCCGTGGTGACGGTCTGCCCCGGCTGGGTCTTGGCAACGATGACCTCGCCGTTAATGGGCGAAATGAGCGGGATCGCTTTATACACCTCTTGCCAGTAGCGTAAAGCCTCTTCATTCTGTCCGCGCGCCGCGTCCAGAAGCGCCGCCCGCTCAGTCGAACTCATCCACGCCAGCGTTTCCCCGGCCCGGACGCTTTGGCCTTCCCGCACCAGGATCTCTTCGACCCTGCCACTAACGGACGGTTTCACTTCCAGCCTGTTCTTGGGCAAGACCGTGCCCGTCGAAGAAATCACGTTCTGGATGCTACCGATAACCGGTTGGATCTCACGGGTGACTTCATTGCCCGGCGCGGCGGATCGCGCGTTCATCTTCCACAACGCGACACCCGTGGCTGCCACCGCGACAAATACAATAATTTTTATCGTTTTAGAGCGCATATTCCAACGTCTCTCCTTTCGCCTGGATCCAAGCCGCCTCGGCAAGCAACGCGGCCGCCTGGCCTTCCAAATAAGATTTTTTGGCTTCCACTAAAGTGTTTTCAATGATGATCCAGTCGTCGAAGGCGATGAAGCCGGTCGAATACTGGGCCTGTGCGATTCTGGAGCGTTCCTCGGAGGCCTCCAAAGATTTGCGCCGCACATCGACGGTTTCCAGCGTGTCCCGCAACGCCGCCCACGTCCGTTCCAGACTGACGACGATCGTATCGCGCGTACTACGCTCGTCTGCCTCGGCTTGTTTGTACGCCGAGCGTGCTTGCGCAAGCTGGGCAGTTTTTAGTCCGCCTTCAAACAAAGGCAATGAAACGCTTACCCCCGCGTTCCACCGTGCGTTATCCGGCGGCCAGGTCGCGCCGGATTTTTCCGCGGCCGCCGACCCGGAAACGGTCGGAAAGAAATTGGCGCGCGCGGACTGGATACCAAAAGACGCGGCGTTCTTCTGCGCCAGCGCGTTCAACACGGACGGATTATTTTTGACCAGCGCGCCAAAATCCGGTTTCTCCACGGCAGTTTCACGCACCGTGAAATCCCCGGCCACGGTGAGCGGGGTGAATTCTTCGCGACCCAATTCTTTGGTCAACTGCCGCTGGACAAATTCCACGTTCCGTTTCGCCTGCGCCAGTTCAAAGCTCGCGCTGGCAAAATTCGCTTCGGCGGTCAACAACGCTCCGCGATGCTCCAATCCCGATTCATAACGCAACCGGATGAGCGCGAAATTATCCCTGCGGATCTTGACGATCTCTTCGCTGACTTTGACGAGTTTCTGGGCTTTTAAAAGATTGATGAAGGCGCCGCGCAAATTTAAACGGATTTCGGTGGAGGCAAAGCGGTAATTCTGCTCAGCCGCGGCCACGTTTTCGGAAGCGGCCCTGATCTCGCTGGAGGTCTTCATCCCGTCGAAGATCAACTGTGTGCCGCTGACCCCGTAGGAATACGAATTCGCGGTTGTACTGCCGGTCTTGGCGCGGGAGATGTCCAGGTCAGCGCCGGTCTGCGGGAAAAGAGTGCTCACACTCACCTCTTTGGCGGCCTTTTCCTGGTTGACGCTCTCCGCCGTGGAGATCAGATCGGGATGATTTTTCTTCGCCTCAGCCAGACAGTCGGCCCACGTCAAAACTTCCTGTGCGGACACGGGTGC
>CAYIMR010000141.1:0-3066 GCA_964364455.1 uncultured Planctomycetales bacterium
TGGGGATCACGATGCTCATCTCCGGCTTGATGTCGATGGGGTTTATGTGTTTCGCGGGGATACGGTTATAAATAAAAATTAAAAATTAATAGTTAATAGTTAATGGTTAACGGTTTTTGGCCATTTACTATTTACAATTCACGGTTTATATGCCGCTTTTCTTTTATGTCATGACCAGCACCGCCGTATTCACGGCCATCATCCTCTTTCTGGTCGCCGTTATTATCCTGATCAAGATAAAGGTTATCAAACCCGGCGCCTGCAAGATCTACGTTAACGATGACCCCCAGCCTCTCGTTGTTTCTGCCGGCGTGAGTTTATTAACTACGCTTGCCAATAACAAGATCTTTATCCCTTCGGCCTGCGGCGGCGGCGGGACGTGCGCGATGTGCAAGTGCCAGGTCCTCGAGGGCGGCGGGCACATCCTCCCCACGGAAACCGGACAGATCAACCGCAAGATGCAAAAACAGCATTACCGCCTGGCCTGCCAGGTCAAGGTGCGTAACGACATGAAGATCCATGTCCCGGATGAAATTTTCCATATCCAGAAATTTGAATGCGCGGTACGCTCCAACCGCAACGTCGCCACGTTCATCAAGGAATTGGTGTTAGACCTTCCGCCCGGCCAAAATTTGAAGTTCCACGCGGGCGGATATATCCAGATCGACATCCCGCCTTACAAAATTAATTTTAAGGATTTTCTCATTGAAGAGAAATACCGCGGCGATTGGGACAAATACAAGCTGTGGGACCTCAAGGCGCATAATGAAGAACCGATCTTCCGCGCGTATTCGATGGCCAACCACCCGGCCGAGGGCAACCGCGTGATGCTTAACGTGCGCATCGCCACGCCTCCGCCCAAAGATATGTCCTTGCCGCCGGGGAAAGCGTCTTCCTATATTTTTAATCTCAAGCCAGGGGACAAGGCGACGGTCAGCGGGCCTTACGGGGAATTCTTCATTAAGGATACCAGGCGCGAAATGATCTACATCGGCGGCGGGGCGGGCATGGCGCCGATGCGCAGTCACATTCTCCATTTGTTCCATACCTTAAAGACGCGCGACCGCAAGGTCGGCTTCTGGTACGGGGCCCGTTCCCGAAGGGAGATGTTTTACGACGAGGAATTTAAGGACATCGCCAGGAATTTCTCGAATTTTACCTACAACGCCGCTCTTTCCGAACCCCTGCCCGAGGACAACTGGACCGGGCTTACCGGGTTCATCCACAACGCCGTTTACGAGAATTACCTCAAGAACCACACGGAGCCCGAAGAGGTCGAATACTACCTCTGCGGCCCGCCCATGATGATCGCCGCCGTACAGAAAATGCTCGACTCCCTCGGCGTCCCGCCGGAGATGATCGCGTTTGATATTTTTTAACCATTTTTCCTGGAAATACGAAACAATATTAAAATTCGAATGCCAAAAATTTTAAACGTTTGGAGCATTTGAATTTTGATATTTAAGGTTACAGTATGTGCCTGGGGATTATTAGTCTACTTGATAAAGCGTTTATCCCGCACGTAAATGCTTTTCTCGAAACTCTTCGCGTATTTTTTTAGTTCCGCGCCGATCTCGCTGATCTGGGCCACGTGGGTGATGGGCTGGTGGGCGTTGCTGACGATCCCGATGGAGATCGCTAAAAGTCCGAATTTCTGCTCCTTGCCTTGGCGGTCCTTGGCTTTGATATATCCGCGTTTGCGGTCCTCCGGCGAATAAAAGGAAGGGACTTTCGCGTCGAATTCCTTGATGGTCTGTTCGCAGGCCGCATCAGCCACCGCGTCATCGACGATAAAGACCATATCGTCCCCGCCGATATGTCCGATGAAGGCGTTCGCTCCGCCTTGATCTCGGACAACCTTGATCAATATCCGCGCCATCTCCTTGATGACCTCGTCTCCTTTTTCAAATCCATAGAGGTCATTATACGCCTTGAATTTGTCCAGGTCGGCGTATCCGATGGCGAATATCTTTTTTGAGTCGATGCAGTTCTGGAACTCTTCCATAATGGAAGTGTTACCCGGCAAATGGGAGAGGGGATTGGCGTCTAATGAGGTGACGGTGCGCTTGAGGATGCTTTTGATGCGCACCAGAAGTTCGTCCGGATCGAAGGGTTTGATCATGTAATCGTCGGCGCCGGCCTCGATGCCGCTGATGCGGTCCTGCACTTCGCCTTTGCCCGTCAACATAATGACCGGGATATGCCGCAGCAGGATGTCCTTTTTAAGCGTCTTGCAGAGTTCCCTGCCGTTCATCACGGGCATCATGTAGTCGCAGATAACAAGATCCGGCATTTTCTGCAGGACGAGCTCCATGCCGGCTTTTCCATCGCTGGCCTGAAAAACCTGGTAATGCTCGGAAAGTGTGAGGTTCAGAACATCCAGGATGTCGGGATCGTCATCGACCGTTAAAACTTTCATTTTACGCATAGTGGCCTGCCTGTTTTATGCCGTTACCGCCGTTGCGGGATCAAGGGGAAGCGTGAAGTGGAACGTCGTTCCGTGGTTCACTTCGCTGGTCACCCAGATCCTTCCCTTGTGGGCATCAACGATTTTTTTGACCAGCGACAGCCCCAGGCCTGTCCCTTTGACGTTCTGATTGATCACGTTATCCACCCGGTAGAACTCATCAAAAAGTTTGTTCAAGTCTTCCCTGGAAACGCCGATGCCTGTGTCAGAGACTTCGATGGTGGCCGCGTGGGGATCGCGGCGCACCCGGACGGTGATTGTCCCTTTTTCCAGTGTGAATTTGATCGCGTTGCTGATCAGATTGATGAATATCCTTTCTACCTGGTGTTTGTCCAGGGACAGTTCCGGTATTCCTTCGCCGATGTCGGTCTTCCATTGAAGGTTCTTTTCCTCCATTTGCGGTGTCAGAAGATCATGCGCCGTTTCGATGATCGCGGCGATATTGCATTTCTCCATTTTCATTTCCGCCCGGCCCGATTCGATGCGCGCGATGTCCAAAAGGTTGTTGATCATCTTCACCAGATCGTCCGAGTGCGCGTTGATCTTTTCCAGACGTTCCTTGACCGCCTCAGGCACGGCACCCAGCTTGCCCGTGATGA
>CAYIMR010000142.1:0-3062 GCA_964364455.1 uncultured Planctomycetales bacterium
CGGCGAGCTGGATTGAATCTGAACTTGTCCTTGCCCGTTAATTGAAATCTTGAGGTTGTCCAGGACCAGCTCTCCATTGCTGATATGCCCTTGCATTTCGGGAAGCTGTTTTAGATCGACTTCCTGGCCGGAAGAGTTGACGATCTCAACATTGCCCTTTAACCGGGCATACAGCATCTTCACCTTCCCCTTAATGACCAGAAATCTTAATTCCCGGACTTTCAGTTCCCCAAAAGCATCAATAAGATTTTGAAATTCCTGCCAATATACCGTGTCCTCCTTATTGCCGGGATCCCCCAGAACGATCTCCGGTGGTGTTAATCTTTTTCCCTCATGCGGGTTTTCCTGCAGGATCCAGTCAGTCCCATCCAATCGTTTGTAGTAATCCGTATGCGTTTGCAGGAAAATATCCGAAGTGAATTTAACCGGCGTAAAGAATTCCGTGCGGGGGACATCCACGAAATAAAGCAGACGGTCAATCCCGTACTTTTTCTGCAGGTCAGCAGCGATCTTTCTTACTTCTGGCTCCGTGCTCGTCATGAAGAATTCATTGAGGTTATGCATGGCGGTTCCGATCGCGCCATCAATAGGGATATATTGGTTGCCGTCTTTGCCGACCTTGACGGATTTTTTGATGTACGAAGGACTAATGATCTCCTTGAACCGTTCTTCGCCGACGGCCGCGGCCAATTGTGTCAGGATACCGTGCAGCAGTGTTTCGTTGATGTAAAAAATATTGGTATTAAACGGCTGTTTGCCAGGCTCTCCAAACCCATTTTCCTGACCGGCGGTGTAAAATTCTTTGGTCTGTCCGACCACCTTGGCATCGGCCTCTTCCATCTGCGCGGGAACGTAAACCTTCTTGCCATTAACGGAAACGATCCGCACGCCGTCTTTCCCACCTTTTTTATCGATAGCCATGGCCACGGTCGTCAACTTGACGATCGGCCAGTTGGCAGTCTTCATCCTGCCAACGATATCTTTGCTGACACGGCTGTTGAGATTATCGCCGTTGTAAAAGACCCTGATGCGGGTTTTTCCGTCTTCGGGCTGTTCGGTGAAGCGGATGTTCCATAAGAAATAAAATCCCCATTGTCCATGCCCCCCGGGCTGGCGGTAGCGGAAATTCCCTTCATCTGATTTTAATGTGATATTACCGGTATTTTCCTCGATCCAGGGAAGGTCATCCTGTTCCAGCATTTCCGGGATTTGAATTCCGATCCCCGCCATATATTGTCTATAACTTCTTTTCGAAGCGGCGGGTTTGGTGTCATCCAGGCGGTCGTTGAGGTAAGTGCTTGCTAATAGACCTTCGTACGATTTCTTTGATTGATAGTTAACAAGCGGTTGAAAATAGACTTCGTGGAATCGATTGGTTCCCTTTTCGACCATGTCAATGAGTTTAAGGATTTTGGCTTCCGCGATGCTGACAAAGACCGTTTTTCCGTTGATCGTGACATCATATCCCAGATCTGTCCCTTTCGCGCCCAGGATGATACCTTCTCCGGACTCTCCTCTGGCTTGCGCGCGTTTTTGTTTGAACTTGAGGCGATTAACAGCTTCTCCGATCCCGCCGTCCAGTGAATTTAAGGTCACGATCACATCCTCGACCGATTGGGTGTTCCGGATATCTTCCAATGAAAATGATCCCAGCCATTCTCGGCGCTTTTCGTCGGTCAATTTTGAGGCCAGAATAAAGTTCCCGGGATCCTGGGGGTTGTCTTCATCCAGGATAATTTTGATTTGGGTCCCGTCGCCATGGTTAAGGCTCCGCCGCCATTGCTCCGCTAAATACTCTTTGTTAATTTCCCCTAACCTAAATTGCTCTGTCGCCTGATTGAGCAAAGCACGTTGTTCAGGTGACAAAACAAGCACCGGCGAGCTGGATGGGGCAGATTTTTTATAGATAAAACTAAATTTTTCAGCAATTCCAAGGTCGATTCGGCCCACGACATTATTATGCTCATCCAAAACATCCACTTCTTTCTTCCTAAAATTTGCAGGGCGATCATTAACCCAAGCAATTATTTTATCAATTTCAGCCGCTTCAGCCGCTCGTATTTTATTTTTGACAACAGCATAATTATTTCTTATAAGCTGATCTTCCTTCATTCTTCTTGCCGTATCTTCTTCTGATTCATATATTCCGGGACCGGCAAAGACATTTCCTTCTTCCACGCTATAAACTAATGATTTATCAGCTTGCGTAAAATGAGACGATCTCTTCCACCATTGTATTTTCTGTAAAATCTGCAGAAGCTGTTCCCTTACAAGAGCCGTCTGGATCTTATCCTTTAAGCCATTAACATTATTCATAATCGGGGCTAACAAATCCGGGGTGTACTTTGCGATATTAATAGCATTGCCTAATTCGCCCCAGGTAAGGAGTTTCACATCCCAGACTTCTCCCAGGCCCGAACCCGTCGCCTTGAGTTTTTCAACAAAAAATTTCTGTAAAGCAGCTTTGATATCGCCGTTTCGCCCTTCAGCAAAATTTTTGGGATCCCCCAAAAGCGTTGATATATCTTCTTTGGTTTTGTTTAATTGTTCAGCTGCTTTAGTTACAGCATATTCCCTAGCCGTTTTTAGTTTACCCAGTTCCCCGCTAACGACTCCCCGTTCATCAGCGTGAAGCGTATAAACAAAAAAAGACCGAACTTCCTTATTGTTATTATCCGGATCCTCAAATACGTCAAATGCTGCAAATTGAGGTTTGTTTTTCAGACCTTGTTTATCATCCAGTGCTAATTCTTCTATAAGTTCTCTTGATATACCTTCGCTGTGCCGCTGACTGGAACCTAAATGCCCTCCATACATGGATTCGAACAAACCGAAGCTTTTCCAAGGAACTCGTACTTGATTGAGAATTTCTCCATCAGAAGTTTTTACAAGGGCGTTGGCTGTTTGATGGAAATATCCAAGTTTCTCGGCAATATTTCGGTCCATGGTTCCTTTGACCTTTAAGCCCTCAATAATCTCTTCACCTTCTTCTAATCCAGCATTTCTTAAAGCAACGATTTGGCTTGCTTTTTCCTTCTCCTTGAAATTTAAAACATCGACGG
>CAYIMR010000143.1:0-3036 GCA_964364455.1 uncultured Planctomycetales bacterium
TCAGAAGTTGATAAAAAACAGTTAGACGAGCTGGGTTTGCGGAAGGTATAATAACCTAGATCTTTCAGGAGAAAGATCTACCCTGAGCGATAGCGAAGGGCCGCAAGAACAAACTCGATCAGAGTTTGTTCTGTTTGCGGGGTTATCCTAAATTTTGCAAATAGCAAAATTTAGGATAGGACTCGATATGACACTTAAATCCATATATCAGGCAACGCTTCTTAGCGCCTTGGCGCTGTTTCTTTATGGCTGCGGCTCTTCCGGGATCAATCTCAGGACGTACGCGGAGGACCGGCCCAGGGTAGACCAGGAAATTTCCGGAATGGGCAACGCGGGTTATATCGGGGGAAGCATGCGATCGAGCACCCTCGCACAACGCAAAACGACGCGCAAGATTTACGTGATGGAGGTTTCCAAAGGAGCAGGGAACATCAAGCCTGTTGAAGATGGGGAAATTGCTCCCGGAGATCCCAAGGATCGATCCGCCGGCGCCGCGAAGGCCGGACATTTCGTCCCCTATACGGTGGACAAAGACGATACCCTCCAGAAGATCGCAAAAAAATTCTACGATTCTTACGGCAAATGGACCCGCATCTACGAAGCGAACAAGTCCGTGATCCCCAATCCGGACCGGATCAAACCCGGCACTGTCCTTCAGATCCCGATGGATTGATCAACACAACACCACCTCCCCCCTATGGAAAGAACGATCCAATTTAAAGATCCCCAGAAATTGCCGACACTTTTCGGCAAATACGACGGTAACCTCAAGCTCATCGAAAAAGAGCTCAAGGTCAGGGTCGTCCGTAACGAGGTCGGCTTAAGGATCAGCGGCGATCGCCCCCAGGTCGACAAGGCCTGTGACCTGTTTGATTATCTGCTGGGGATCCTCGATACCGGCGGGGACATCAAGGCCAGGGATATTATCTACGCCCTGAAACTGGCCCAGCCCGATGAGGGTGTGGATTTCAAACAGCTTGCCAAGGAGAAGATCGAGGTTTCCATCAAGGGCACGCTGGTCACCCCCAAGACCAAAGGGCAGATCGACTACGTGGATGCCATCAAACACCATGACATTGTTTTCGGTGTAGGCCCGGCGGGAACCGGAAAAACTTATCTCGCTATGGCCATGGCGGTCAATGCCTTGAAAAAGGGACTGGTGCGCCGCATTATCCTGACGCGCCCGGCCATCGAGGCGGGGGAGAGCCTGGGATTTCTTCCCGGGGATATGGTGGAAAAGGTCTTGCCGTACTTGCGGCCGCTCTATGACGCCCTCTACGACATGATGGACGCCGATAAGGTGGAAAGTTTTACCGAGCAGGGGATCATCGAAGTGGCGCCTTTGGCGTTCATGCGCGGACGAACGCTCAATGACGCTTTCGTTATTTTAGACGAAGCCCAGAACAGCACGCCGTTCCAGATGAAGATGTTCTTAACGCGCCTGGGGTTTGATTCCAAAACGGTCATCACCGGCGATATCACGCAAAGTGACCTGCCCAAGGGGGCACCCAACGGGTTGGTCAATGCCGAGAAAGTGCTTGGAAATATCGCGGGGATCAAATTCGTCCACATGACCGGTGATGACGTTGTCCGCCACGAACTCGTCCAGCGAATTATCGAGGCCTACGCCAATGATCAACAAGCTTAAAGGATCCGCGCGTCCTTTGCGTCCCTTGCGTCCCTTGCGTCCCTTACGGGATAATATGACCCACATCTCTCTGGCCGTTCTCGCGCTCATCGGTTTATGGATATTCTGCTGGGCCGCCCGGTATCCGCTGATCATCCCGTTATTCCTGCTTTTTTTGGCCATTCATCTGATCGTCTCACGCAAATCCAATCTTAAATTATTCCTCAATTTCGGATTATTGCTGGTCCTGGTCGTTTTTGCCGCGCATGTCATCGTCCGTTATGGCGATATGCCTTTGCGTTATGTGCCTGTGGCGGGAGCAGTCATTCTGACCATGCTTTTATTCAATGACCTGCAACTCGCTTTCGCGATGGCCTTCGCCAGCAGCGTTCTGGTCAGCCTTGTTTTAGGCGGTGACTTAGGGATGATGCTCACATTTTTTCTGGGGGCACTGGCCGGGGCCTACACGGTGCGCGACGCGCGCATGAGAGGCCAGATCATCGGCGCCGGCGTATTTGTCAGCGTGGTCCACCTGGCGTGCCTGGTCTTGCTGAACCCGGATTATCATTTGTTCTTGAACAAGGATTTTGCCGTTCAGCAGTTGTACCCGCTGGCGTTGAACGGTTTTATTTGCGCGTTTCTGGTCATCGCGACTTTGAAAGTTTTTGAGTATCTTTTCGGCGTGTTGACCAATTACAGCCTGCTGGAACTTGCCGATTTCAACCAGCCGCTTTTAAAACGGCTGGTCATGGAAGCGCCGGGGACGTATCATCACAGTTTGATCGTCAGCAACCTCGCCGAGGGCGCGGCGGATACAATCGGCGCCAACGCGCTTTTGACCCGCGTGGGCGCTTATTATCACGATATCGGAAAGCTGGTCAAGGCCGAATATTTTACGGAAAACCAGATGCTCGGATATAACAAGCACGATGACATCGAGCCCACTATGAGCCGGCTGGTCATCCTTAATCACGTCATCGAAGGCATCGAGCTTGCCAAGAAACATAAACTCAATTCCGCCATCATTGATTTTATCCCCCAGCATCACGGGACGGGATTGATATATTATTTTTATCAGAAGGCGCTCGAGGAGGCTAAAGAGGACGAGACGGTCGATGAGGCCGATTTTCGTTATCCCGGCCCCAAGCCGCAGACACGCGAGACGGCGATCACGCTTTTGGCCGATTCGGTCGAAGGCGCCACCCGTGCGCTGGATGAACACAGCCCGACTAATATCGAGGAAACGGTCAAAAAGGTCATTAACAACAAATTTATCGACGGCCAGCTGGACGAATGTAACCTGACCCTCAAAGAGATCAACAAGATCTCATCGACGTTCACGCGTATCTTAAGCGCGATGTATCATGCCCGTGTCAAATACCCTGAAAAGAAAAACGGCTCGACCAAGG
>CAYIMR010000144.1:0-3032 GCA_964364455.1 uncultured Planctomycetales bacterium
AACCAGGAACTGCTCGACAGTGGACACGCCGTGCGCATGGCCGCCTATTAAAGGCGAGCCTCGCCATTCCTCTAAAAAAAGAAATGGTGAAAATGGCGGGCGGAATGATGGACGATAGAGGGGCGATACTTAATTCGATGGTTTTTACATTGGCTGGATTACTTGTTGTCTTAATCAAAGGGGTGTGATCGTCATGTGGTTGGAGCTGGCCTTGATTTTGATCGTTTGCCTGGGGGTAGTCACCCTTGGGAGCAACCGGCTGGGGACAATGATCCAGCTTTTCGCGCTGCAGTCGCTTGTTTTAAGCGCGACGCCTCTGCTCGTCCACCCGGGCAAGCACGCGGTTGTTATGACCATGGGGACGCTCATCTTGAAAGTTTTCTTAATGCCCAATCTGCTTTTTTGGGCGATACGGCATGTATCGATACGCCGGGAGGTTCAGCCCCTGATTGGTTACGGGAAGACGCTCATGTTGGGCGGTTTTCTTGTGGGGGTGGCTTTCTGGATTTCTTCCCGGCTGGAATTGCCTGTCAGGGAAACGTCGAATTTATTGGTTCCCTGCGCTTTTTCTGTCGTGATGGTCGGGTTCCTGCTGCTGGTAAGCCGGTTTAAAGCGATCACACAGGTCATCGGTTATCTTGTCATGGAAAACGGTATTTTTCTTTTTGCTCTTTTGTTGTTAGAGAAGACCCCGCTTTTGGTGGAGATGGGGATACTGTTGGATATTTTTGTGGGTGTTTTGATCATGGGGATCGTCGTTAATCATATTAACCAGGAATTCGGCAGCGCGAGCACGGTCAATTTGACAAATTTGAGGGATTAAATTCATGGAATTATTTTTATTGCTGGGATTTCCACTTTTAATGGCAATGGTTGTTTTTCTTTTGCGGCAAGACTGGTTAAGAAAAATAATCCTTTTATTGGCGAGTTCTTTCCATTTGCTGGCAACGATCGGTTTTTGGCAGGGGCCGCATGATGTCCAGTTCAATCCTTTTCTGGGATTCGATGCCTTAAGCCAGCTGGTCCTCAACCTGATCAGTATTTTGTTCTTTGTCATCGCGATCTATCTCGTCGGTTATCTGAAAGAAAAAAGGAGGCGTTCCAACGGGATTTTTGTCGGGTGTCTATTGTGTCTTCTTGCGGCTATGACTCTGGTAACGATGAGCCGGCATATGGGGCTATTGTGGATCGCCCTCGCGGCAACAACTTTGTTGAGCGCCCCGTTAATTGGTTATTACCGGACTCCGCGAAGCATTGAGGCCACATGGAAATACTTGTTGATCTCTTCTCTAGGGATCGCTTTAGGCCTGCTAGGCACGCTTTTTCTGGCGATATCGGCGACACCCCTGAAAACTATATTTCTGGCGGATATCCTGGATAACGCGACGCTTCTTTCGCCGTCGTGGTTGAAGTTAAGTGTCATTTTTCTTTTGGTGGGGTATGGGACAAAAATGGGGTTGGCCCCGATGCATACCTGGAAACCCGACGCCTACGGCGAGGCGCCGGCCCCCGTGGGGGCGCTGATGTCCGGGGTTCTGACAGGATGTGCTTTTTTAGCTGTTTTCAGAGTTGCTCAAATTTGTTTTCACGCGCGTTTGCAGGAGTTTGTCTCTCCCATATTCATCCTTTTGGGGATGTTATCTTTAGGGATCGCCGCGGTTTTTATCATGGGCCAGAAAGATTTCCACCGGATGCTGGGTTATTCCAGCGTCGAGCATATGGGGATCCTGGCCCTGGGGATAGGGTTGGGAGGAGGAGCTGTCTGGGCGAGTCTTTTTCACGCGGTCAATAACGCCTTTGCCAAGGGGCTGATTTTTCTGGTAGCAGGGAATCTTTTTCAAAGTTTCCGGAGCAAAAGGGTTGAAAATATTCAGGGGGTCATCCACCGGCTCCCCGTGACCGGAATATCCTTGATCCTGGGGCTTATCGTGATCGCCGGGTTCCCGCCTTTCGGGATCTTTTATAGCGAACTGTTGATCCTCAAGGAAGCCATCCTGACCCAACGCTACATTATTGTGTTTTTTTATTTTCTGTTTTTATCGGTGATTTTTTTTGGTTATTCAAAGGTTATTTTAGGGATGTCTTTAGGCCTGCCTGTCCCGCGGAGCGGGACCTACTCGGCTGGACAGGCAGGCAGGCCGCCGGATAGCGCTAATAAAGAAATTAAAAAAGAGAATTTTTTTATGGTTACACCGTTGGTTATTCTGGTATTAGTTTTGTTCTTTACCGGGATTTTTGTGCCCGATTCTCTTTATGCTTTGATCGACGAAGCCAGCGCGCTTTTAAAAGGACAATAAGATGGACCCCCAAGAATTTTATGCGCGTAATGGACAGAGCTGGGAATCAAGCCGCGTCCCCATTCTCGATGAAGAGTCATTCCGTCAAAAGATCCTTGAGGAATGTTCCCGGGGTGCCCGGCTCGTTAATCTGTTCGCCTGCCCCGCCGGCGGCGGAGCCTGTCCGGAAGATAGCGGGGATGTCAGAGTTTTCGCGATGTTAGGGAAGGATCAGGAAGGGAAAATATCAGTTCTTTCCATGCGCATCCTGCCGGATAAATCTTCTTTTCGATCCTTGACGCTTGAACTTCCCCAGGCGCATATGTTCGAGCGGGAGATCGCGGAGCAATTTGCCATTATGCCCGTCGGGCATCCCTGGCTTAAACCGGTACGTTATCATCAAAATTATCGCGATGTTGCTGATCTGTGGTCCGGCGTAGCTTCGAGGCCTGTCCCCGCCGAAGGCTCCCTCCCCGCAGGCCGAGAGGCTCCCTGCGGGAGGAGCCTCTGGCCGAGGGGAGGGGTTTATCCTTTTTATCGCGTCGAGGGAGAGGAGGTGCATGAAGTTGCCGTCGGGCCTGTCCATGCCGGGATCATTGAGCCGGGGCATTTTCGTTTTCAATGCCATGGCGAGGAGGTCCTGAATCTGGAGATCCAGCTGGGGTATCAGCATCGCGGCATTGAGAAAATGATGGAAGAGCTCCCCGCGGAAAGAATGGTACTTCTGGCTGAATCCATTGCCGGTGACACCGTTAT
>CAYIMR010000145.1:0-2991 GCA_964364455.1 uncultured Planctomycetales bacterium
ATATCTTGTTTCAAAAGCCATAGTATCCAAAAGAATTCTGGGTGGCATTCCTGAAAATCTCTCTTTGATTCGCAAGGACAAAACCCATTCCAGCCAGCACCCTCCACTTGCAAGAATGGCTTAAAAGAAAAATCCCAAAGCATGTTATATATTTTTAAAGAATTGATCGTATCTTTGATTAAGTCTTTATCAATGTCACTGCGAGAATTTCGATAATATTCTAATAAACCAAGCGTGCCGTGTTGATATTCTCCAAAAGGCCATGAACCGTTTCTCGCGTAAAAACTTTGCCCATAAAAGAATGGGATGACAAGCCCACACACAAAATCCCGCATAAATAAACTACCCCGCAGCAGAGCTGCGAGGTATTTGACTACGGTTGATTGTTAGATTCCATCAAACAGTTCCAGCTGACCTGACCTTATTACGACTATGTTATTTAGCCCACACCACTACCGAGAAACTTTAAAACCTTTCCCTTCCAGTGCGGTAATAAATCCAGGATGAACTCTATATCCCATCTCCATAGCCTTCATAACGTCATTATAGCTTTCCTGATATTTGCCAAACTTAAAATAGGCGACTCCGCGATCATTATAACACTGCGCCACAAAATCCTTCTGATCGGGTTTCATTTCCATCGCTTTGGTAAAATCAGCTATCGCTAAATCATATGATTGAGCTCCCGCATAAGCGCTTCCACGATCATGAATAACATAAGCGGGGTCTTTTGTTATCTCCAGAGCCTTATTGAAAAGCTCAATGGCCTTGGCGTAATCACCTTTCTCTGAATAGGCAGTCGCCATTCTCTCTAATGCCATAGAATCCTTTGGATTCTCCGCAAAAGTTTTTTCAGCATTTTTTGCTTGCTGATCATAGTAGGAATTTCTACCAACAATAGCCAAGGCGATGCTTCCTAATAACCAACAAAACTATAAGTCCAGTTGTTATTAATAATGGCTTCAAACTCTTCTTTACGATTGCAAATATCGTAGGGGCGTACAAAGCTAAACAAAAAAGTGATCCTAAAATTAAATACGCATGACTCCATCGAAACCAATTGTACCCGGGCATTGTTGGGCTTCCGATTTCCCAACGCATCTGATTACTTATAAAGCTAACAAACCGCAAAAGCATCAGAGGTAAAATTAAAAATATCACATAAAGCACCCATTTAGAAAACGTCTTCATTGATACCCCTTTCTTCGAACCTTGAGTTCGAATCCCCGTCTACTCAGGCACAAATCACCTTGAGTCCTCGACGGAGGGTTCACTAAAAAACTGGCGGAGAGGTCGGGATTCGAACCCGAGAGACACATTACTGCGCCCACACGCTTTCCAAGCGTGCTCTTTCAACCGCTCAGACACCTCTCCGAGAAGCTACCTTTTATTCAGAAAAGCTTCGAGGACCCCACACCCAGAATAAATATTTTTACCTGGGTGTGGGGTGACTCAAATGCATTAGAATACCACACCCTAATAATTAAACCAGAAAAACTCGACCAGAAAAACTTGGCAGACTCTGATTCGGACGGAGCCTCATCAGAGTCCTTGTTTCTTTTCTAGACTTACGCAAACATCTCACCCTTTCGGGTTGAGATGTTTGCGTTTTAAAGAAGAAACTGGCGGAGACGAGAGGATTTGAACCTCTGACCCGCTTGCGCGGGCAACGGTTTTCGAGACCGCCGCATTCAACCACTCTGCCACGTCTCCGAGAAATTACCTTTTATCCAGAAAGATTTCGAGGACTTCTGGCCGCAGGCCGGAAGTGACTCAAATCAATTTCTTATCCGCCGGTATAGACGGCCAATAATACATGATCCGCGCGATATCCTCAAAGCCCATCAGCCGGCACACGCGCACCGGCGCGACGCCGCCCTCCAGCAATCGCCGGGCAAAGCTGTGGCGAAACGTGCGCAAGTGGATATTTCCCGCCAGCTTACATCGCCGGAGTGACCGCGTCAGCTCTTCTTCAAGCTCGCTGATCCGCGGCTGTTTCCGCGCTGGTCCCGCGAAAATAAAACCATTTTCGTTGGCCGCGCCAGTCGCGGCCTTTTTCTTCAAAAGAGCGAACACGTCCATGTCCATGGGGACCTCACGCTGTGCTATTTTAAGACTTCTTTTTTGAAAGTCAACATTTTGCCAGCGGAGCTCCAGGGCCTCGGCAACGCGGACCCCTGTTCCCGCAAGGAATGTAAAAAGATCTTTATTTCCAACGGAACAACTTTCCAATAATTTTTCGAGATCGTGATCTGTCAAGACAGCCGGCCCGGGGTGCCGGGGAAGTTCACAAAACCGGGCATGAAGCGTCGGGTTATCATTGATATATCCCAGCTTCAACCCGTGATCGAGAACGACGCGCAAAAGCAGCAACGTGAAATTGACGAGGTTGAATTTCGGCGATAACGGCGCGGGCTTGACCAAAAAAACGCGGTAACTGTCGATGACAGCCGGCGTGATCCCGGAAAGTTTGACGACCTTGAAAAATTCTTTTTTCAGATATCCGTGAAAGTTTCCGATCACCGCTTCAAAGCGCCGGAAACTTCGGGGGGCGTATTCCTGCCAGGCGCTTTCCAGGAAGGCCTGGAAGAATATGTCCACGTCGACGTCGCGCACAAGCGGCCCTGTCTCGCCTTGCTGGATCTTCGCCTCGATATCGGCAAGAAGCTGACGGGCGCGCGCGATATCTTTGCCTGCCTTCTGCTGGTACAAAAGCCCGCGCGCGTGAAATTCGATATAATATTCATCATTGATCTTGCGAATGTCGCCCATACCGGCTGCCGGTTTTCTTGGGAAATGAAAAGCAGGGATCAAAGGAAAGGTTACATCTTGCGCTGTTCGCACAACGCTTCGGCAAAGGTCTCAATGATATCCTGGTCGAGCTTCCCCCCCATCTTGCGCAGCTCGTCACAGGCTTGCGCAGGGCTCATCCTGTCCCGGTACGGGCGCTCCGAGGTCAAGGCGTCATAAATATCGGCAACGGTCGTGATC
>CAYIMR010000146.1:0-2983 GCA_964364455.1 uncultured Planctomycetales bacterium
GATCTTGCGAACATATTCTTTCTGGACCCGGAAAATCCACAAAAAAAGACCGGCGGCAAAAAAACCCAAAGCTATCGTTTCAAGGAATGCTTTTGTTTCGAGGCTACGGGGATCTTCGTGAAGGGCCCATCCCAGCGGGGCCAGCATACACACAGAGGCAAGCAAAATAACCCGAAAGATAATATTAATAACAAACCGTTTGTGCATATCCGATCATCCGCGCGTGAAAAGAGCCTGCAATTTCTTGACCGCGTCTTTTTGGCAGAACACAATGACGCGCTTGCCTGCCTCGATCTGCGTGTCGCCCTTTGCCAGGACAACATCTTTGTCGTCGTAAACCGCGCCGACGATAGCGCCTTTGGGGAACCTGATATTTCCAAGAATGGTTTTTGTCACCGCGGAACCTTCTTCAGGAATTAGCTCCAGGGCCTCCATGTCTCCTTCAAGAAATTTCGTGACGGAGTACACGCCCCGCCCGCGGGCCAAACGCAAGATCCGTTCCACGGCCAGAAAATAAGGATTGATGTTGGCGTCGATATCCAAAACACCGATCAAAGACATGAAATCCTGCTGTTGCGAAGTAACAATGGTACTTTTGGCCCCCATCTTTTTAGCCAGGACAGAACTCACCAGATTGGCATTATCGTCGCCGGAGGTGGCGATAAAGGCGTCCGCAGCCTCAATGCCGCATTCGGTCAGGATATCCGCCTCCGAGGCGGAACCGTTAATAACGCGCACGGACTCAAATTCACCGGCGATCTCTTTCGCCGCGTCGGGATTCTCTTCGATCAAAACGATCTCGCGGACCCGTTTGGACAAATACATGGCCACATGCTTGCCCGTGATCGAGGCGCCATAAATGATCACTTTGCGTGGGACTTTTACTTCGGGGTTAACAAAAGTAAGGAATTCTCCCAGCGACAGTGCCGGGAGCAGTACATAAATGTGGTCCTCGGCGCTGATGGCCGTATCACCCTTGGGGATAATAACAGAATTGTTGCGGATAATGGAAATGATAAGAAACGGCCATGGAAAATCCTCATCGCGGACATCAGCAAGTTTTAATCCGCAAAGCGGTGAACTGGCTGGGATGTCGAAGGCCCGCAGTAAAATCCGTCCATTGGCGAAATCCGCGACTTCGCTGGAGCCGGGCGCCTCGACGATCTTTGCGATGGCCTGGGCGGCAACCAGCTCGGGATTAATGATCTCGTCAATATAAAACTTGTTATAGGTGGATTGCGCCAGCATGTCTCCAAGCGAAATGTTGCGCACCCGCGCCATCCGGCGCCTGGCCCCCATCATGCCCGCCAGCGCGCAAACAACGAGGTTAGTTTCATCGGAAGTCGTAACCGCCAAGACCAGTTCCGCCTCGTGGACATGCGCCCTGCGCAGCACATCGGGATCCGCGCCATTGCCGATGATCACCTGCGCGTCGATCTTCTCAAGATTTTTTTGGGCAATTTTTTCGTTGCGCTCGATCAGATAGACGTCGTTACCTTCCTCCGCCAACAATTTGGCCAGGTTTGTTCCTATCCTCCCTGCCCCAACAATGATGATTTTCATGTCTTGCCACCAATAAGTTGCCCCGCCTGAAATGGCGGGGCTTGCAAGCAGGGGCACAAACTTTTGTGCCCCTGCACATTATTGAGCTTTCCTTTTCCAACTTCAAATCTCCCCCATCGTTAAGGAAGTCCAGGGGAGATTTGAAGTTATATTTGTTCCGAAGAAGCTCAATAACTCGTTAAAACACTATCCTTATATTACGCGGCTTTCTTAGCCATCTCAACGAGCTTTTGGAAAACGTCCGGCGAAGAAACGGCCAACTCCGCGATCATTTTGCGATCAACGCCGATCTTGGCCTGCTTGACGCCCTTCATAAAGCGGCTATACGTGATGCCCGCTTCCTGACAAGCGGCATTGATACGGACGATCCAGAGTTGTCTGAATTGACGTTTTTTGACCTTACGGTCACGAAAGGCATACGCCAACCCCTTGATCAAAGACCGTTTGGCCTGACGGTAACGCGTGCTTTTTTGCGCGAATTGACCTTTGGTCTGCTTTAAGACGCGCTTTTTTCTTTTATGTGTTGAAACCGCATGTCTGACCCTAACCATAAGGCAACAGCCTCCTTATCTTCTTTGCGTCGACAGCAGCGACATACGAGCTTTGACGCAATTTTCTCTTTGCCTTGCGAGACCTCTTCCCTAAAAGATGCCCCCGGCGGGCGCTTCGCTTTTTTATTTTGCCGGACTTGGTCAGCCGAAACCTCTTGGCCACCGATTTGTTTGTCTTTAACTTAGGCATCTTGTTTCCTTTCTTGACTTACCCGTTATGGCTTGCTTGCGTTAGGGCTTATGACAATGCTCATGACGCGCCCTTCCATGACCGGATTTTTTTCCGCCTGTCCGCACTCGGCGAGGTCGGCGATCACGCGGGTCAAAATTTTTCCTCCGAGATCCTTATGCATCATCTCGCGTCCACGGAAAAACATATTGATCTTGACCTTATCCTTTTTCTCTAAAAACGTTCTGGCCTGCTTGACCTTGATTTGATAATCCCCGTCGCCGATGTTGGGCTTGAGCCGGATCTGTTTTAAATGCATCACATGCTGATTTTTTTTGACGCGCCGCTCTTTCTTTTCCTGGTCGTATTTATATTTACTGTAATCAATGATACGGCACACGGGGGGGGTGGCCGTCGGAGCGACCTCAACTAAGTCCAGGCCGTGTTCCTGCGCGAGCTCGATGGCCCGGCGCACCATCAACACCCCCAGCTGTTCGGAGTTCGGCCCGATAACACGCACCTCCGGGACTTTTATGCGTTCGTTAATGCGGATAAATTTCTGAATGGCAACACCTCCCGCCATTTTTCCCATTTCCGTTTATGAAGGAAATGGCGAGGCCCGACATTTAGATCTTCAAATGGCGGCCTGTTAAGATTTTTTGGAGACGATTTCATCCTGGATCTGATCTATAAATAATTG
>CAYIMR010000147.1:0-2958 GCA_964364455.1 uncultured Planctomycetales bacterium
CTCTTCTTAAAAATCTTCCGCCAGAGCCGGAGGATGGGATCATAATAGCGGTCAACGATCCGTTCTTTTAAGGGAATAATACCGTTATCGGTGATGTGGATATGTTCGGGACAAACGTCAGTGCAGCACTTGGTGATGTTGCACAACCCCGATCCGTATTCTTCCTTGATCTTGGGGATGCGGTCTTCGGTATCCAGGGGGTGCATTTCCAGGGAAGCAATGCGGACCATAAAGCGCGGGCCCACGAACTTTTCTTTCTTGGCCTGGTCGCGCAGGACATGGCAGACATCCTGGCAAAGATAACATTCGATGCATTTGCGGAATTCCTGCACGCGGTCAATGTCGCGCTGCATCATGCGGTAATTGCCGTCATGGCCTTTCTTGCCGGGCTTAAAGGGCGCGATTTTCTTATTCTGCGCGTAATTCCAGGACACGTCGGTGACCAAATCTTTAATGACCGGGAACGTCTTTAACGGTTGGACCATGATCGTTTGTCCTTCGGGGAATTGATTAAGGCGCGTCATGCAACTGAGCCGCGGTTTGCCGTTAATTTCCACACTGCACGAGCCGCACTTACCCGCCTTGCAATTCCAGCGTACCGCCAGATCCGTGGCCTGGCGCGCCTGGATGCGGTGCACGGCGTCAAGGACAACCATCCCCGGCTCCAACTCGACCTTGTAATCGACGAAGTCGCCGCCTTTTTTATCCCCGCGCCATATTTTGAAATTCCGCTCAGCCACCTTTGGCTCCCTCCAGCTCTTCAAGGCTCGCGTAAGCGATTTTCTTTAATTCCTCCGGCGGGTCGTCACGCTTGATCTTTTCAGCTTCCATATTTCCGTCTTTGGCTTTACGGATAACAACGTTGTATTTCAACCACTCATCGGATTCAAAATAAAAATCCGCCCTAGTGTGCCCGCCGCGGCTTTCCTCGCGCATCAAAGCCGCGCGGGTCACCGCTTCGGAGGTGATCAAAAGATTCGGCAGATCAATGGCCGCGTTCCAGCCCGGATTATATTGCGGGCTCGCGTGGGCCTTGACCTTGGCCGTGTCCTGATGCAAACGTTTAAGTTCTTCCAATCCTCTTTTAAGCTCATCAGCAGTGCGGATAATACCTACGTATTTTTGCATCACATCCTGCAGGTCTTCCTGGACCAAGAACGGATTGGTGCCGCTTTCGCGGTTGAGGATATCCGTCGCGCGGCGGATAATGGCGTTGACTTGCCCCGCGTCGAGCTTGGGCGTCCCCTGAAGTTTCTTGATATATTTGCCGGCGCCTTCTCCGGCGAGTTTGCCGAAGACCAAAAGATCGGAAAGCGAATTGCCGCCGAGGCGGTTGGCCCCGTGCATGCCGCCCGCGCATTCGCCGCAGGCAAAGAGCCCCGGAACGGAGGTTTCCTGCGTGTCGCTATTGACCCGGATCCCCCCCATAAAGTAGTGCATCGTGGGCCCGACTTCCATCGGTTCTTTGGTGATATCCAGCTCCGCCAATTCTTTGAATTGATGATACATCGAGGGAAGTTTCTTTCGGATGAATTCCGGTGAACGCTTGGAGGCGATATCGAGAAATACCCCGCCGTGCGGCGAGCCGCGGCCTTCCTCCACTTCCTTTTTTATAGAACGAGCCACCTCATCGCGCGTTAAAAGTTCCGGGGGCCGGCGCGCGCCTTCTTTACCTTCCAGCCAGCGGGCCGCTTCTTCTTCGGTGTCCGCGGTCTCCGGGGCGAATTTCTTCGGGATATATTTGAACATGAACCGTTCGTTCTTATTATTCAGAAGGACCCCGCCATCGCCGCGCACACCTTCGGTGACCAAAACCCCGCGCACCGACGGCGGCCAGACCATTCCGGTCGGATGAAACTGCGTGAATTCCAGATCAATCAATTCCGCGCCGGCGCGATACGCCATTGCGAGGCCGTCGCCAGAATACTCCCAGGAATTCGATGTTATTCGCCACGCCTTGCCGCCGCCGCCCGTGGCAAAGATCACGGCCTTGGCCTTGAAGATCACAAATCGTCCAGTCTCGCGCCAATACGCGACCAAACCCGCCACGCGCCCGTTGTCCAAAAAAAGATCCAGTGCCGTGCATTCCATATGCGTGGCGATCCCCTGATGGATACAAAAATCCTGCAGGGTGCGGATCATCTCCAAGCCCGTGCGGTCGCCGACGTGAGCGAGCCGCGGATAACGGTGTCCGCCGAAATTACGCTGGCTGATCAACCCGTCCTTGGTTCGGTCGAAGACCGCGCCCCATCCTTCGAGTTCCCGGACACGCTCCGGTGCCTGCCTGGCGTGTAATTCCGCCATGCGCCACTGGTTGAGGAATTTCCCGCCACGCATCGTATCACGAAAATGAATTTTCCAATTATCACGTTTATCGACGTTACCCAGCGCCGCGGCCACGCCACCTTCGGCCATAACGGTGTGCGCCTTGCCAAGTAACGACTTGGAAATCATCCCCGTATTTAAGCCCAGTTGCGCGCACTCAATAGCCGCGCGGATCCCGGCCCCGCCGGCACCGACGACGAGGACGTCATGCTCAATTGTCTGAATCTCAGAAATGTCCATTGCTAATTGCTCCAAGTATTAAAATCATGCCAAACGCCCATGGAAACCATACGGATATAAAAATCCGTAAACCCGACCCAGATCATGCTCATCCACGCCCAAAGCATGTGCCGCTCGTTAAGCCACGTCACCTTTTTCCAAGTCTTGTGCCCCAGATGCTCTTCCCCTGACGGGCAGGAAAAACAGTTCAACCGGCCGCCGACCAAATGCCGCCAAGCGTGACAACCGAGGGTATACCCCGAAAGAAGGAACACGTTGGCGGCCATCACCAGCGTCCCGACCCCGATCCCGAATTGCCCGTAGCGGAAACACGACACGACCGTGTCATAAGCGAGGACAATGATATAAAAGATCGCGATATAAAGCGTGTAACGGTGCAGGTTCTGGAATAAA
>CAYIMR010000148.1:0-2951 GCA_964364455.1 uncultured Planctomycetales bacterium
GGTATTTTAACCGGTGGGGCCGATTGTCCAGGATTGAATTCCGTGATCCGGGCCGTGGTCCACAAGGCCATGCTCGAAGGGTATGTGGTCACCGGTATCAAGAATGGCTGGATGGGGCTCATTGAAAATGACATGCGCATTGTGGATCTGCGGTTGACCTCGGGGATCCTCGATCGCGGCGGGACGATCCTGGGAACCAGCCGCATGATCCCTCCTCTGGCCGAGGCCAAAACAGAATTGATCAACGAAAATTTCAGGCGTAGCGGCATGGACGCCGTTATCGCCGTCGGCGGGGAAGACACGCTTAAGATTGGATTGGAGTTGTATAAACAGTACGCGATCCCGGTTGTTGGCGTCCCCAAGTCCATCGATAACGCGCTTTCCGGAACGGATTACGCTTTTGGTTTCGATACAGCGGTCAATATCGCCACGGAATGTATCGACCGCCTGCACACGACCGCTGAAAGCCATCACCGCATCATGGTCATCGAGGTCATGGGCCGTTATACGGGCTGGATCGCCCTTGAGGCGGGGATCGCCGGCGGTGCGCACATTATCTGTGTCCCTGAACTTCCCGTCAAGATCGAAGATATCTGCGAGTCCCTGAAGGCGCGCCATAAACGGGGCAAGACCTTCAGTATCGTGGTGGCCTCGGAAGGGGCGAAGATCCTTGGGCAGACAACACCGCTTGCAGGTGAAAACCGCAGAAGCGGCCACCGTGTGGGCCGGATCGGGGAAGTGCTGGCGAATTTGATTGAGGAAAATACCGGGTACGAAACCCGGGTCAGTGTTTTGGGGCATATCCAGCGCGGCGGCACGCCGACGGCATTCGACCGGATCATCGGTACGCGCTTCGGGTTTAAGGCTGTGGAAATGGTCATGGCGAAGAAATTCGGGGAAATGGCCAGCCTGCGCGATAACAAAATGCGCTCGGTCAAGATCGAAGAGGCCGTGCGCCAGCATAAGAAAATTGATGACGACCTCTACGCCATTGCCAAGACGTTTTCCGTTTGAGCCTGAAAGGATTGTATGAAAAAAGATATCGAACGGATCTTCCACGAATCCATCCGCGTCAAAGAAGAAACCCTCAAAAACAATAGCGACAAGATCGTTGAAGCCGTTGAATCCATCCGGCAACTTTTCAGTCGAAACGGCAAGATCTTTTTTTTCGGTAATGGCGGCTCGGCCGCTGACAGCCAGCATATCGCGGCGGAATTCATCGGCCGGTTCAAGAAAGAGCGACGGGCTTTACCGGCGATCGCCCTGACGACCGACACATCGATTTTGACCGCGCTGGGCAACGATTACGGGTTCGACGTTATTTTCGCCCGCCAGATCGAAGGGCTCGCTCAACACGGCGATCTGGCTTTCGGCATCTCCACGAGCGGCAACTCCAGGAACGTCATTGAAGGGGTCAAGCAGGCGAAGAAAATGGGATTAAAGACGATCTCATTGACCGGGTGTAGCGGCGGGGAACTGGCTCCACTCACGGATATCAGCATTATTGTTCCTTCTTCGGAAACAGCCAGGATCCAGGAATCGCATCTGTGCGTCGCCCACGCGATCTGTGAACTGGTGGAAGAAAAAATTTAGGCACACGGGTGTGGATACGCATAAGAAAATTGTTGGTTTAAAAACGCTGCAACGCATTCTTGCCCGGCTAAGACGTCAGGGGAGAATGATCGCTTTTACCAACGGTTGCTTCGATATTTTACATTTCGGCCACGTACAATATTTAGAGAAGGCGAAAGGCCATAACCGCGTCCTTATCATCGGACTTAATAGCGACCGGTCGGTGCGCAAGATCAAAGGGCCACAGCGTCCGATCGTAGCGCAAAACGCGCGGGCGGCCGTGTTGGCGGCGTTGGCCTGTGTCGATTACGTGACGATATTTAACGAAGAAACTCCGCAAAAACTCATTGCCGCGCTCAAGCCTGATGTTCTTGTCAAAGGTGCCGACTGGAAGGGCAAAGAGGTCGCCGGCAGTGATGTCGTTCGTCGCTACGGCGGCAGAGTGGAATATGCCCGCTACGTTCCGCGGTATTCATCGACGAATATTATTGACGCGGTTCTTCTTCCTCGAAGAAGAAGAAAATGCCGATGCGGATCATGAAGGACGAAAAACTCTATCGCGTGATGGACGCGAACCTCAACCGGGCCAAAGAGGGATTGCGGGTTTGTGAAGATATTTGCCGGTTCGTGTATGACCATCGGCAATGGACCAATGGTTTTAAAACGATTCGTCATCAATTGACCGACGCGGCAGTCGGGATTGGGATCCTGAAGTTGGTGGCCGCGCGTCATATCGAAGGCGATGTGGGCAAGAGAACGGTCAACAGCGAACTTGCCCGCGAGAATGTTGAGGATATTTTTTACGCCAACGCGCAGCGGGTCAAAGAATCGATCCGCGTGCTGGAAGAATTCGCGAAATTGAAGGACCGACGCGTCGCTGAAGATTTTAAGAAATTACGTTACCGCATGTATGCCATTGAGAAAAAAATCACTGCGCAAGGCTGAATTGTATTTAATCCTGGACCGTCAGGTCAATGACGACGGCCGGTTATTTGAAATAGCCCGGGAATCCATTCGCCACGGAGTGGATATTATCCAGTTGCGGGATAAACTCGGGACCGCGCGGGACACCTTGAGGTGTTTTAAAGGGATCCTGCGCGTGGTTAATGGCCGCGTGCCGATCATTATGAACGATCGCGTTGACTTGGCGATCGCCGTGGGCGCCGACGGGGTTCATCTTGGTCAAGATGACGTTCCCATCAAGGACGCGCGCCTGATGCTTGGGGCCAGGGCCGTGATCGGTGTATCCTGTCAGAGTTATGAGCACGCCCGGCAGGCCCAATCGGAGGGAGCCGATTATATCGGATTCGGGTCTGTTTTTAAAACGCTCACGAAGCCCGAGCGCAACCCAATGAACCTGGATTTGTTAAAAAAGATTG
>CAYIMR010000149.1:0-2950 GCA_964364455.1 uncultured Planctomycetales bacterium
CATTTTCAATTTTGCTATAGTGAATCCATGCTTATGCCGAGATTCTCCTGCCGATGGGCCGGGATCCTGTGGGTGGCCCTGGTTTGCCTGTGCAACGGCTGCGCCGCGCATCAACGCGGCGCTGTTTTGTATTCCCCCCTGAGTTTGCTCCCTCATACAACTTCCGAAATGCGAACCGCCGGGTTCTGGGTCAGCCGGCATCCTGACTCCGACGCGGTCATTTTATCCTCCGAAGAGATCACTCGTTTTAATCAGAAGATCCGCGAGGAACTGAAGCTCACCAAAGATCTGTCCGCGTGGCCTTCCGTCATGTCTGGCGAGGAGTTGCGCGTGACACTGCAGAAGACTTTAGACGGTCTACAGGCGCGTGGGTTGAGATTGCTTGACGGCAAAAAGCCTTCGTCCGCGTATTGGGACGGCGCGCGGCAGGCGATGAACATCGGCGCGATCCCCGTGGGAATTCCCCGTCAATACGGTTTAATTGTCCGATATGCCGACCAGCGGTTCCTGCCTTTTGAAGAAGGATTGTACGCGCAAGCCTACGATGAGGATTTTGATGAGTTGCAAAATAGCGCGCTCGATATCGGCACGCTCGTTGTAATTGTGCACCGGAGCCTGGACGGACAATGGCTTTGGGCAGGATCTTCTTCGAGCGCCGGGTGGGTGAAGGCGAAAAACGTCGCGGTTACAACGGAAGATCAGGTCAAGCCCTTTTGGTCGACGCCATTTGTCATCGTGACCGTCCCCAAGGGAGATATTTATCTTAACCGCGCGATGACCGAATTTGCCGGTTCGCTCCAGATGGGCGCGCGCCTGCCGTTGATGCGTTTTGACGGCGATTACGCGGAAATTACGGTGCCGCGGCGTCAGTCCGACGGGAGCGCCGCGCTGGTGCCGGGCTTTATCGCCGCCGCCGATATTCATGAAGGATATTTGCCTTACACCCCGCGTCAGATTTTGCTGCAGGCCTTCAAGATGCTCGATCAGCCTTATGGCTGGGGAGGGATGTACCAGGCGCAGGATTGTTCCAGATTTCTGCAGGAAGTTTTTGCCACTGTGGGAATCGAATTGCCGCGGGATTCCAAAAATCAGATCCAGGTCGGCACGAGACTGATCGAATGGGAAGCCGGCGCGCCCACAGCGGATAAAACGCTCGTCCTGACGGATTTTGCCATCGGCGGGATCACCATTTTAGGAATGAAAGGGCACATCTTGTTGTATCTGGGAACCATCGACGGCCGGGTGTACGCGGTTCACAGTGTGTGGGCGTATCGGGAGCCCGAGCATGGGGGAGATAAGACGTTCGTGTTAAACCGCGTGGTCGTTTCTGATTTAAGTCTCGGCGAAGGCTCAAAACGAGGTTCACTCCTTGACCGCCTTAATGCGGTGAAAATTGTACGATAGGAGTTTTAGTCGTGAGTATGACTGGTCAGGCATGGCATATCAAATCAGCCCGAGTTTTACCTCTTCGAGCGCCGCTCATTCAACCTTTTCGCACGGCGCTGGGCAGTCACGATACACTGGATAATTTGTTGCTCGTTTTGACTCTTGCCGACGGGACCAAAGGTTACGGCGAAGCGGCCGTCGCGACGCACATTACCGGCGAAACGATTCCCGTAACGCGGCGTAACCTTCAGGCCGCGGGCCGCTGGTTGATCGGTCAAGATGTTCGCGACGCTTGGCGTATTTCTGCGACACTGCATGAGCGCTGGTCTTCAACGAGCGTTTATGAACGTTCGTTGAAGAATCCGGCAATGATCGCGGCGGTGGAGATGGCGCTTTTCGACGCGCTGACGCGCCAATTTGGTTGTCCTTTGTGGAAATTATTTGGGCCGCGCTGCCGAAAGTTGCAAACGGATATCACAATCGTTATCGCGGATCTGGTAGAAACGGAAAACGCGGTGCGACGGTTTTATCGACAAGGATTCCGGCAGTTCAAGGTCAAGATCGGCCGCAACTTTGATCTGGACGTGGCGCGCGTCGCGGTGGTGCGCCGGCTGGCACCGAAGGCCGTCATTTACCTCGATGCCAATCAGGGATTTTCCGCCGTCACCATGCTCAAATTTTTAAAGGAGCTCAAGCGTTTAAGAATCCGTCCGGCGCTTCTCGAGCAGCCTGTCCCGCGCGCTGATCTTGACGGGTTGAAAAAGATTTCCCGTTCAACGGATATTCCGGTCTGCGCCGATGAGAGCGTGCGCAGTTTGTCCGATGCCACGGCCATTATCAGGGCAAAGGCCGCAAAGGTGATCAGCGTCAAGCCGATGAAATCAGGGCTGGTAGAGGCGTGGAGAATCGCCCGCGCCGCCAAAGCGGCAGGTTTGAAACTGATGATCAGCGGCATGATGGAAAGTCCGCTCGCGATGACGGCCTCGGCGCACTTGGCCGCCGGACTGGGATGTTTTTCCTACGTCGATCTCGATACACCATTCTTTATTCGCGGCAATGCGGCCGGGCATAAATATTTATCAGCGAGAGGCGTGTACAATTTGAGTGCTGTGAAAAGCGGAATCGGGATTGTTAAATAGGGGACTGGGTAATTAGGGAATTGGGGAATAGAATATTGGGGAATTTGGATATTAGGAGTATATTATTTTGTACCCAATATCCTAATTTTCAAGTTTCCTAGTCTCTAATTCCCTAATTACCCAATAACCTTTACATATGCTTAAAAATCCTTTCTTTATTTTTCTGGTCCTGCTATCCATCGAAATCGCGGTCTTGTCCGCCGCCGCGCATCCTCGCACAAAGAAATATTTTGGATTTCTTCCCGCTGTTTTCTGGATCTACTTCCTGCCGATGTGCGTTTCTTCTGTCGGGCTCATTGATGCCAAAAGTCCGTTGTACGGTTTGGTCACGACGTATGGTTTGCCGGCGAGTTTGTTTTTGCTCCTTTTAGGCGTCGATCTTAAAAGCATCGCGCGGCTTGGCCGCACGGCCGTTTTGCTGTTTT
>CAYIMR010000150.1:0-2923 GCA_964364455.1 uncultured Planctomycetales bacterium
TGATTTTATATCCTCTCCCCACAACCGAATAGGTATTAAGGCCAACCCCGAACACCGGGTAGTCCCTGATCATATGGACAGCTTCCCGCCAGTATCCACTTCGTCCGGAGCCGCCCAAAAGGCTGAACAATTTTAATTTTTCTTTTAATGCTTCCATGATATTAAACTCTTTTTTAACCGGCTTTAAAATAGCGGCCTCTCTTGTCTCATCTTTCAAGTCAAGTGTTTGTGTGTCCGTTTTCGTTTTCTCTTCAACATTATTTTGGGTTGGCTGATCTTCTAACCGCACTTCCTTTAATGGCTTTACATCATCTTTTTTTGACACAGAATCAACCATTAAACTCACTTGACGCGTTTCTTTTAATTGTGGATAAAAAAAACTGAAAAATAAAATAAGGATGAGGCCATTTATGAGAATATATCTTTTCTTCTGAACGGAAAAGATGAGCATTATAAAAGCGAATGCTATCCATGCCCCGCGGGAAAAAGTAAGCCCAAGGCAGATGAGCGACAAAATAAAAACAACAAAAATCAACACCTTCCCCTGCCGTGAAAGAAAAAACGAGAAAACATATTCTTTCCCATGATCTAAAGACCGTTTCATGCCATTGATCGTGCTCAACACGGAAAGGCTTAAAAAAATAGGTATAATCACAATAAGATACGCGGCAAAATCATTATGGGCACGGAAACTCGATGAAATTCTGCCGCTACCGGCTAAATGACCGTAAATAAAATCCTTGCCGATAAAATGTTGATACAACCCATTGATAGAAATGAGTGTGGCTGAGACTAAAAAAGCGATCAGAAATTTCTTTAAACGCTTTTTTGAGTTAATGGCTTCAATAAAATTGAAGTAAAGAAACGCGCTTTGCAGGACTTTCCCGAGGAATCCTTCGATGCTCAGCATCGGATGCCGGCTTACGAAAACCGAGATCAAACTGAAAGACAACAAGATCAGGATCGGCCCGTTAAGATAATTCTCCACCGGCTTAAAAGACCTGAAGAAAAAAATAAAATTATTGTCCATGAAAGCCGCAGAGGTTCTCTCTTGGACTCTGCCCCGCACATGGGTACAGAACCAAGCCAACCGCTTAAAAAGATAAGAAACCAAAGCAAGCGCTGTGAATATCTCTGAAAGGGCGATGGAGATCGGCAGGAAATAGATCAAGGCATAAAAAGAAAAGGCCATCGCCTTGTCGCACCAATCGATAAATTTTTCCGCCCTGTTCACTATTTCGCCGCCCCCCGAAAGACCTTCTTTTTATACCAATCAATGGTTTTTTTTAAACCTTCGTCGAATTTTATATCCGCTTGAAACGCGAATTCCCTTTTTGCTTTGGAAGTGTCCAAATACCGTCTGGGCTGGCCATCCGGCTTTGATGGATCCCAGACCACTTTTCCCTTAAAACCGGTTAAGTGAACTATCTTCGCGGCTAAATCCTTGATAGAGATCTCAAATCCCGCGCCGATATTGACCGGCTCGGGCTTATTATACTTTTCCGCGGCCAGTACGATGCCCCGCGCCGCGTCGTCCACATACAAGAACTCGCGCGTTGCCCGTCCACTGCCCCAGACCAGGATATGATCTTCCCCCTTCATTTTAGCGTCAACGCACTTTTTGATGAGCGCCGGAATAACATGAGATGATTGCGATGAAAAGTTATCTCCGGGGCCATAAAGGTTGACCGGCAATAGAAAAATGGAATTAAAACCATACTGTTGCCGGTAAGCCTGGGACTGAACCAGCAACATTTTCTTGGCCAGGCCATAAGGGGCGTTGGTCTCTTCTGGATAGCCATCCCACAAATCATTTTCCTTAAAAGGAACTTTCGTAAATTTTGGATAAGCGCATATCGTTCCTATGGCAATAAATTTCTTAACGCCAAACCAATAGGCCGCGTCGAGCAGTTGAACGCCCATCATGAGATTATCATAAAAGAACTTCCCGGGCTTTTCCCTGTTAGCGCCGATCCCACCCACAAACGCCGCCAAATGAATTATTATGTCCGGCTGGGCTGCCTTAAGCATTCGCTGGATCGCTGACAACAATCGTAAATCATATTCTTTGCTTCTGGGAACAAAGATCTCCTTACAGCCCTTTTTTTTAAGCAATCGGCAAACGGCCTGCCCCAAAAAACCGGCACCGCCGGTCACCACCACCTTCTTGTCCTGCCAGAACTTTATTGGCGCCATTTTCCCTCCCGCAAGAAGCCTATCGGCCTTTTACCGTAGAGCTCTTGCGCGACAACCTTCATATCGGCATCCACCATCATGCGGACAAGTTCTTTAAACCGAACCTTTGGCTTCCATTCCAATGTTTTTCGCGCCTTGGAACTATCCCCTAAAAGATAATCCACTTCCGTCGGGCGGAAATATCGCTTATCAATCTCGACATATTTTTTCCAATCAAGATCCAGATAACTAAAAGCTTCTTCCAGAAATTCCCGCACCGAATGTGTTTGACCGGTAGCAATCACATAATCATCCGGGTTCGGCTGCTGCAGCATAAGCCACATGGCCTCCACATAATCGCCGGCGAAACCCCAGTCTCTCTTGGCATCCAGGTTTCCCAGATAAAGCTTCTTTTGAACACCGTGCTTGATCCTGGCCAAAGCCATGGTGATCTTGCGCGTCACAAATGTCTCGCCACGACGGGGGGATTCATGATTGAACAAAATCCCATTACAGGCGAACATGCCGTAGGCCTCCCGGTAATTGGCCGTCATCCAATAAGCGTAGGCCTTGGCGGCCGCGTAAGGACTGCGCGGATAAAAGGGCGTTTTTTCATCCTGCGGTCTTTCCGTGGCGTTGCCAAACATCTCTGAGCTTGAGGCTTGATAAAATTTGGTTTGAATGCCCGAATCACGGATGGCTTCCAGAAGGCGCGTTGTCCCGATGGCGACCGTTTCGGCAGTATATT
>CAYIMR010000151.1:0-2913 GCA_964364455.1 uncultured Planctomycetales bacterium
CCGCGGGGGCTGCGTTATCCTCTATCATGCCGCATGACACAACGGCTTCAGTACAGCAACCAACCCAACATCCAGCCGTTACGGCTATACCTGACCAAACAGAGAAGCCGCGGTCGCGCGCTCCGGAACCATCCACTATGATGTTATTCGGAGGCGGCATTTTGGGCATGGTGGTCAGCTTTGTCCGCAGAACATACCACATGGTTAAACGCGCGTTTGATATCATCGCTTCTGTGCTGGGGATTATTTTCCTTTCACCTTTATTTTTACTCACAGCGGTTCTGATCAGATGCACTTCCAAGGGCCCGGTTTTATTCACACAAACCCGTGTCGGGAAAGACGGAACGCTATTTGAAATTTATAAATTCCGCACCATGCGGGTTGACGCGGAAAAGGAAACCGGCCCCGTTTGGGCGGAGAATAACGATCCCCGGCTTATCCCCATCGGCAGATTCTTGCGCAAAGCGCATATCGACGAAATCCCGCAATTTATCAACATCCTCAAAGGGGAAATGAGCCTGATCGGCCCGCGGCCGGAACGTCCCATTTTTGTTCAAAAATTCAAAAAAGAGATCACGAATTATGAAAAACGTTTGGCGGTAAAACCCGGGCTCACCGGACTGGCCCAGGTGTGGCACAAGTACGATGAAACCATCGAAGACGTCCGGAAAAAGATCAAGTACGACATTCTCTACATTAAGAAAATTTGTCTCTGGACGGACCTTCGCATCTTATTGCGAACCGTTCGCGTCGTTTTCACAGGTGAAGGGGCGAGATAGGAATTGATAATTCGGAATAAATCAAACACGTATTAACAGCGGCAGAAAAGGGGAGAGAAGATGAAAAAAGTACTTTCAATCGTAGCTGCGCTCGTGCTCTCAGTGACTGGGATCAGCGTAGCGCGGGCCGGTTATATTGGTGATGCGTATTTCCCCCGGGGGAATGGGGGGATCCTGGAGCAAAACGATTACCAGAATAACAATAACAACGTAAATCCGGGAGGCATAACGGATATTGTCGAAACGGAAGGGGATGTCGCAGTTGATTTTAACTGGATTGCCCTTATTAAGGAATTTGACAATCTAGACCCGATTGATATTTATTTTGATGTGTATAATTCCGAAGGAACCACAGAGTATCTATTTCTTGAGGGCGTTGCCAATTCTACGGGTGCCCCATGGACAGATTATCATCTTGAGCTTGGGATCCTAGATGATGACGAATTTGTTTCCTTAAACGATCTTCCTGGGTTTGACTTTGGCTTGGACTTTGATACCCCGCAGAAGGATCCTACGCCGTATTCCTTTTTTGTTACAGGGTTGGAGCCGTTCACGACGGATCAGATTTTCTCAACCGTTCTCCATAATGATTACGATGTCTCTTTCTTTGACGGCCTGATTCCGGTTTTGGGAGAGGACGCGGAGTTTGAAGATTTAGCATGGATCACTTTTTCAATCGATGTTCCAGACATCGATAATTTTGATTTTGATCAGAATAATGGGGATTATCAATTTGTCCTTCGCCAATATCCGACGATTGCCGAAGAGGGTGGCGATGGCGGCGAACCTGTTGTCCCCGAACCGGCAACGATGGCTCTTCTGGGAAGCGGTTTGATGGGATTTGTCGGATTACGCAGGAAAAGAAGCTAAAAAAACGGAATTACTAAACCAAATAGGGAAGGTGGTAAAGATGGATATACAAAAAAAATACATACACGCGATGCAAGTGATCACCCTGGCTCTCTTGCTTCCTTGCCTCTATGGTTGTCAAGGCAGTGGTGGAGGAGCTAGCGGTAGTGGCAGCGGCGCTTCTTTGAGCAGTTTCGCGTTCGGTGGTGGTGACGATACGGGTTCATCCTCGTCACTCAATTCGCTTTCGGGCACAGACACGACAACGGGCACACAGCTGGCCACGCTTCACCATCCGGAACCAGCAACCATGCTCCTGTTCGGAAGTGGGATCGCCGCGATGAGATTCGCGCGCAACCGGAAAAACAGGCTCACGCGAGACCAAAAGAGGTAAGCGAGACTAATCAGCGCCGGTCCTTGTTTCATGCATAAAACACAAAAAAAGGCAGATTATTGAAAAATAATCTGCCTTTTTTTATTCCCTTCGTCTTCCTTCAGGAGCACGAAGGGAACCAAGAAATCGCCGCTATACCAATTGACAGTACAGACAAGCTGTGTTAAGATTTTCATAATTCATTTAAGCACAAGGACTTAATAGCCCTATGACCCGAAAATCACATAAACAGCTTATACCACTCCTCAAAGAAGCGGTAAATTCCTTTGTGGCCAATCCAATTATCCTGCTTCCCTTTATAACAACGGCTTTTATCCAGATGCTTGTCCTTGAGATCATCTATTTCGCTCCCCGCTTTCCGCTTGTTCACTTTTTCGGCCCCATCATCCGCAGGATGGAGGGGGAGGCCTACCTGCACTACCCGCAGCATCTGCTTATCCTGCCGAAATGGTTCCAACCCGCTCAATATTTCCTTTTTATATTTGTCAGCAGCTTTTTGATCGCCGTTGCCATCGAGATCATCAAAAATATCAACAACAACAAAAAAGTGACGTTTCCTAACGCGCTGCGCGCCGTGTTGCCGCAGTACGTTCATATTTGCCTGGCAGCCATCCTGACGTTTTTCGTATTTTACGCTCTTTCCAAGCTGCAAGGATCGATCATGGGCCGAGCCCTGCAGATCCGTTCGGACGCGGGTATTTTTTATATGGTCAAGGCGGTTATTCTCTACGGAGCGCCGTATTTTAATCTATTGATCGGGACCTTCGCCACAACCGTATTTGCCTTTGTTCTTCCGCTTATCGTCATCGAACGTAAGAAAATCCTTCAGGCGATCACCCTTAACTTCAAATATTTATGGGGATCTTTCTGGTTTATCTTTTTTATTGTCTT
>CAYIMR010000152.1:0-2912 GCA_964364455.1 uncultured Planctomycetales bacterium
CGCCGTTCCAGCGCCGGAGTTTCCGGTTTACATTCCGCCGCCCGCAAGATCGTGAACTGGGATTCGGTCACGCTCTCCCCTCGTTCATTCATCCAGGCCAGCGCGTCATTCCCTTCAGGGGTCTTCATATAGACCATCACCCCGGCGGGCGCCTTGTCTGCTGGAGTATGCGGCTTGGTCGCGTAAGTAACCATCGGCAATAACTCGATGGTCTTCTCTAAACCCGGGTCCTTGTCGATCGCGTTCTTCCATATTTGATAAGCGTAGGAAGCAAGGTCGACATCACTATCCGCTTCACCATCGAGAATACCCGCCTTTTCGTTGTAAAGATCAAGAATTGCCCTCTCATTGTTGTCATCCTCAAAAAACGCTTCATCCGTCCCAACAACCTCCGCGTTCTCATGCAGACGCTGGCGGATACGAGAACGCAGGCGGATTATCCTCTCGACTCCATCAGCCGGGAGGAATGAATAACAAAGAATATTCTCAGAATTCTGGCCGATACGATCAACGCGGCCGACGCGCTGGATCAAGCGTATGATCGCCCAGGGAAGGTCAAAATTAACAACGATCGCGCTATCCTGAAGGTTCTGACCTTCACTGAGCACATCCGTGGCAACAAGCACCCTGATCTCGTCTTCCGGCTTGATCCTGCCGCGCTTGTTGTTACTCTCCGGCGAAAACCGCCAGGCCAGGGCCGCCGGGTCATTGGAACCCCCGGTAACACCGCAAAGCCCGGCCACGCCTCTCGCGCGCAGTTCTCGCTCCAAATACCTGACCGTATCCGCGAACTGCGTGAAAATAAGAACCTTCTCCCTCTGATGGTCTTTGGACAGGAGTTTCACCAGCCGCGCGAGTTTGGCATCATCATCCGGCCGCCACTCACCCGCGCTATCGCGCAACCTTAACAGGGCCCTGGCATCAGTTAAAAGATCCTTTGTCAATGACGGGACAAATAGATCAGCCCGAAGCCACTTGTATCTTTTCTGATATTTCTGAACGTAATCGTTGTAGATCTCCGCGGCCCGGCGCTTGTAGTCCTCTTCCGTTGTCAAAGCCCCTTTGATAACCTCCGCATCCTGAAGGGCCTCTCCTTCATCAAAAAGGTCTGAAGTATCCATTTCATTGTCCGGGTCCTCATCGAAGACGCGCGAATCTAAAAGCCCGACATCCTGTGTCCCTATGGGTAACGGCAGGTTGTTTTGGATAGCATGCAAAAAAACATAATTACGCAAGATATGCCGCTCGATCGACAACAGAAAAGAGTGCCCGCTGCTCTCAAGGCGTTTAAAAAGATTTGTCCGGCAGAACCCCTTCAATCGATGTCCCGCCCGTGACAAATTTTGAATGATATTCGCTTCATTGACCGTGGGCGCTTTATGAGGAGAAGCCGCGATGTAGTTCCCCATCCCGTAACGCGGAAGCAAGAGGTTGTTGATGGTGTCGACAGATCCATCGGAATACAGCCTTGCATATTGATCACTGCCACCCGAAAGAGTAAACGTAACAGTCCTGGGATCACGCGTCGGGAAATATGTCTTCCTGCCGTCTTCAAATCGCAGAAACTTTCTGCCATTCGCGGGATCTGTTTCCGCGTAGTTATCCTGAATAAAACTTCTTGTGCGGCGAACAAGGTATAAACGCATGAGATCCCGCCAATCATCCGCGTGTTCACTTTTCTCGAAAGCCGCTAACGAACGGACAGGGCATTGATGTTTTCTCATGAACTCAGTCTCACCCATTTCCTTGATCAACTTTTCCGGACGAATACCGAGATCGCGATCTTCTTTCACGAAAAGCCGCAGCTGATTGGATAGATCGAGATAAGTTTTGTTGTAGGGGGTGGCCGAAAGAAGAATGCATTTACTGTCATTCTTCTCAATATACTCTTTGATGGCCAGGAAACGCTTGCCGTCACGGTTGCGAAGGTTGTGACTTTCATCGATAAGCACTATTCGATAGCGTTTACACTCCGGTAATTCTTTGATCACAACGCTGACGGGAAGGATCCTGGCTCGCAACCGATACTGATCGCGATAGTCCTCCCACATGGAAACAATATTCTTGGGGCAAATGATCAGCGTCTCGAGGTCATGATCATCCTCCATGATCCGGGCCACGGCGGTAGCCATTAAGGTTTTTCCAAGACCAACGACATCGCCGATCAGAACGCCACCACGCTTATTAAGATGATGTGCCGCAATCTTGACCGCGGCCTTCTGAAAATCAAAAAGCTTATTGCCGAAGTCTTTTGGTATCGCGAACTCATTAAGGCCGGCGCGGGCTTCCTGTGAAAGATGATACGCGATCTTTAAATAAATATGATAGGGGGCAATGGGCTCAACCCTTGCCCAGCTCGACTCAATAACCGTAACAAGATCTTTTGAGATATCCAAACACCACTGATCGTCCCAGCGGTCCTCAAACCAACGGGCTAATTTCTGTGTCGCGTCATGGTCCAAAATATCAATGTTAAGTTCACCCTGCTGGGACAGTCCAGAAAGAGTTAAATTGCTGCTCCCCATATAACCGACGATCGGACTTACAGGGTCTGGGCGAAAACAAAGGTAAAGTTTCGCGTGTAAGGGATGTTTAAGAAATAACTTAACCGCCAACTTGCCCGCTTTTAATTGTACTGCCAGTCTTCTTAAACCAACTTCGTCCTCTGATGTCGGCACACCCAGGGTCAACTGGTCCCGAAACTCTTCAGCCATCTTCCGTCTTAAACGAACGGCCGTCGCGTTATCAATCCCCTGCCCCTGCTGGATCATGCTATAGAACTGTCTGAGCTCATCTTGTGGAAGACGCTGCATCCCGACAAGCAGGCGGCACTGTTGATCATCTCCTCCGGCCCAAGATTCAACAAAATGATCAAGTGCCTTCCAGCCACGCAAATTAAAATACCCAACGCA
>CAYIMR010000153.1:0-2892 GCA_964364455.1 uncultured Planctomycetales bacterium
TCTATTACATTCTTAGTTTCACATTTTTATTGCAATGGCACGAAACCCGCCGGGATATGTTTTTTTATTGTCTGCCATTTTTGCGGGGTTGGCTGCCTGGACAAAAAATGAAGGCATGGTTTATGCCATTTTTAATTTAATGATCATTTTGTTGATGACAAATAAAATGGCGTTCTCAAAAAGAAGTTTTTATGTCGGGCATTACCTGGGGATTGTTGGGATCATCATAGGCCCCTGGTGGATTTTAAAATTTAATTTAGGATTAAAAAATATTTTAGTTAATGCGGAAGGTGTGTCGCGAGGGCTTCTAGAGAATATTTTTGCCCTTGGGCCTGCCTTCAAAGCCTTAATGGCCGTTCCTTTCGAGTTCGAATTTTATAATATTGCATGGATCATGTTCTTTCTATTTTTGATATTCAGCTGGAAGCGTTGGTCCAGGGCATTTTATCGGTTTTTTCTTTTTTCGATCCTTTTTCACCTTTTTTTGGCGCTAGGCTTTTCTGTTTTGGATCCCAGCGAGCAATATCTCAGGGATGCTTTTACGCGTTTGTTGCTGGCCCCCACCATTTTGAGCATGATGTATGTCATATTAGTTCAAGGAGAAGGGGCAGATAGCTTCTCTGTTTGAAATTTTTACACGAGACAAAGAAAGCATTATGTTGGATGTCGTCTTTTATGAAGTATTTGAAGAGGAAGAAGCAGCGTTGAAGAAATTTCTTCCTCCTGGAATTCAAACACAATTTATATCGAAGACAATACAGGAATTGGGTAAAGCGCTCCCGCCCGCCAGACTCATCAGCGTCAGGACACAGTCGCGCATTCCCTTGGGCTGGGCCTCGCGTCTTGCGGGGATATTCACCCGGAGCCAGGGTTATGATCATCTTGTTTCTTATCGTCGGGCATCAGGCAGGGACATCCCGTGCGGGTATATTCGGGAATATTGTTCGCGGGCCGTGGCCGAGCAAGCCGTGCTTATGATGATGGTCCTTTTGCGCAAACTCAAGAAACAGATGGATTGTTTCGGCGCGTTCTCCCGCGACGGACTGACCGGGGCCGAGTGCCGTGGGCGGCGCGCGCTGGTCATCGGCATTGGGCGCATCGGCACGGAGATCGTGACTATCTGCAGAGGGCTGGGGATGACGGTCAAAGGTGTGGATCCGCGGCACGGCCTTAAAGGGCTTGAGTATGTTCCGCTGGCAAAGGGATTGTCTTGGGCGGACGTTGTTCTTTGCGCCTGCCCACTCACGGCCAAAACAAAAGGGATGCTCAATTATAGTATGTTGCGGCGAGTTAAGAGGGGAACGATTTTTGTCAACGTTGGCCGCGGCGAAGTGTCTCCAACGGAAGATCTGGCGCGGCTTTTATCCGAAGATGTCTTGGGAGGGATAGGTTTGGATGTTTTTGACGGGGAATATCTGCTCGCGGATTCTTTGCGGGCGCGGCGCGCGAATTCCAGCGCCAGGCGGATACGGAAACTCAAAGATAAAAACAACGTTGTGTTCACGCCGCACAATGCGTTCAACACACAAGAGGCGCTGGAGGAAAAGGCGCGGTTGAGCGCCGAGGCAGTCGAACGATTTTTGCGCCAGGGCACGTTCCCGAACGCGGTTATGGAATCATGAAAAGCTTTCTTGCGCTTTTATGTGGAAAGTTTAAAATATGAAAGTAGCCGTTATCCAGATGAGCGCGACAGCCGACAGATCGCGCAATCTTAAAAAAGCCGTTGATTTTATCCGTCGGGCGATCGACCGGCGCGCGCGATTGATCGTGTTGCCGGAAGTTTTTATTTTCCGTGGCCGCATCCGTTCCGGCGCGGATGTGCGAGCCATCGCGGAGGCCATCCCCGGGGCATCGCTGATACCCTTGATGGAGCTGGCCAAAAAGCATAAAGTTTTTATCCTGGCGGGGTCGATTTATGAAAAGACGGCAGGAACGGACAAAGCGTATAATACTTCCGTATTTATCGATGACCGCGGAACGATAAGAGCTAAATATCGGAAGATCCATTTATTTAAAGCGGTCCTTGGCGATATGCGCATCCGGGAGGCGGATTGTTTTGTGGCGGGACGCCGGATGGTTACGGCCCGCGCCGAAGAATTTAAGATAGGACTTTCGATTTGTTATGATCTGCGTTTCCCGGAGATGTACCGCAAATATGCCCGCCTGGGGGTTCATGCGGTGTGTATCCCATCGGCATTTATAGATGAAACGGGAAAGGCTCATTGGGAAGTGCTTTTGCGGGCACGCGCGATCGAAAATCGTTGTTATGTGCTCGCCCCGAACCAAGTCGGCAAAAGCGGGAAGGGCGCGCGTCATTACGGACACAGCATGATCATCGGTCCATGGGGAGATATCCTTGCCGCGGCATCTGGAAATAAAGAAGAAATGATTTGCGGACAGCTGAGCTTAAATGATATAAAAGTCGCCAGGCAAAAATTGCCGGCACTGAGGTAAAACGAAAGGTGACATACTATGCTTAGTTGCAATGAAACCGGAAACCGCGAAGGGCAAAGCACGATCGAATATATTCTTGTCGTTGCCGGAGTGATTGTGGCCGTTCTGGTTTTTCTCAGCAATAACGGGATTTTTCAGAACGCGCTTAACGCGACTTATGACTCGAACATTAATTCCATGCTCAATATGGCGGAGAGGATATTACAATGACAATCAAAAAAATTAAAGTGGCGGTGACTGGAGCCGCGGGGCAGATCGGGTATGCTTTGTTGTTTCGCATCGCTTCGGGAGAGGTATTTGGCCCGCAAACGCGTATAAATTTAAGTCTGTTGGAGCTCGAAGCGGCTCTTCCTTCCCTAAAAGGTGTCTGTATGGAATTGGAGGATTGTGCTTTTCCTTTGCTGGATTCCGTCGGGCAAACAGCGTCCCCGGAGACGG
>CAYIMR010000154.1:0-2889 GCA_964364455.1 uncultured Planctomycetales bacterium
AATAAAGGAAATAAAGGTGCCAGGCACTTTAGGAAATAAAGGTGCCAGGCACTTTAGGAAATAAAGGTGCCAGGCACTTTTGAAGGGGACAGGTTATGATTAATAGGACACAAAATAATGTGGCACCGAACCCTAAGCAGGGCGATGTCACCCCCATAGATTTCTCGCCCCAAGGGGCTCGAAATCTAAAAATGGGGGCTGACAACCGTACGTTTTCTAAAAAGGTCTTTATTGAGACGTACGGTTGTCAGATGAACGTCTACGACACCGAGCTTGTGCATTCGATTTTGGCTAAGGCGAACTATGCGCTGGTATCCAGAGAGGACGAGGCAGATGTGGTGTTGCTGAATACCTGCGCGATTAGGGAGCACGCGCATCAGAAGGTTTACAACCGGATCCATGAGATCAAGCGCGGTCACAATCCCGCCGGTGGCGGGGCAGGCGGTCATCCGGTCATAATTGGAATATTAGGTTGCATGGCCACGAATTTGCGCACGGAGTTATTGGAGAACCGGAAACTCAAGATCGACTTTATTGCCGGGCCGGATTCGTACAAGCGTCTTCCACAGTTGATCGAAGAAGCAATGCAAAGCGAGATACGAGATACGAGATACGAGATACGAAAACCATTCGACGTTACCTTGAGTGAATTTGAGACGTATTCAGATGTTTATCCCCAGCGCGAGCGCGGGGTCAATGCCTGGATCGCGGTCATGCGCGGGTGTAATAATTTTTGCACGTTCTGTGTGGTGCCCTACACCCGCGGGCGCGAGCGCAGCCGGTCGGTGGAAAATGTCGTTGAAGAAACCCGGCGGCTGGCGGAGGAGGGATTCAAGCAAGTAACGTTGCTCGGCCAGAATGTTAATTCCTACTATGCTGAAGGCAAGGATTTTGCCGATTTGCTGGAGGCGGTCAGCGGCGTGGAAGGCATCAAGCGCGTCCGCTTTACCTCGCCGCACCCCAAAGATTTCCCGGACAAACTGCTGCACGTGGTTGCCCGTAACCCCAAGGCCTGCAAGCACGTTCATCTGCCTCTGCAATCCGGCAGTAACCGTATCCTGGAATTGATGGGCCGCACCTATGTCAGGGAAGAATTTATGGCCTTGGCCGCCAAGATCCGCCGCCTGATCCCCGGGGTGGCGTTGTCCACGGACGTGATCGTCGGTTTCTGTACCGAAACCGACGCCGACTTCGCGCAAACGCTCGATGTGATGGAGCAGGTGGGCTTTGATTCGGCTTTTACCTTCAAATATTCCCCGCGCAAAGGCACCATCGCCAGCCGCAAATATTCCGATGATGTGCCCGAGGCGATCAAAACCGAGCGGATCGTTCTTCTGAACGAAGTTCAGAAGAAAATTTCGCTGCGCAAGAACCGCGCGCATATCGGCGAAACCCTTGAGATCCTCCTGGAGAACAAGGGCAGTAAGCGTTCGCCGGACGTTTTTTACGGCCGCGCCAGCGGCAACCAGCTGGTCACCCTCGATGAAGGCGGCTACGCCCTGGGTGAATTCGTCCAGGCCCGCATTATTGACGCCTCTCCCAATATATTGAAAGGGGTTGCAATTTGAGAGAAAATGTTGTATCTTATCTTAATTCCCATTTGAGTTGAACAAACATGTTAACCAAACAGCACCAAATAAGTCCCGAACAGCTCCACGAGTCCCTGAAGAACATCAAGGTCGGGGGCACGGTCTGCCATTATTCCCTCAAGAAGTGCGCCGAGTTGGTTCCGATCATCAACGAGATCAATGAGCTCAAGGAAGAGCTTAACGCCGTTATTCTCGTCCACTCGTACGTCAGCCCGGAGATCGTTTATGGCGTGGCCGATTATGTGGGCGATTCCTACGCCTTGAGCAAGAACGCGATGGAAACCTCCGCGGATCTGATCGTCTTTGCCGCGGTGCGTTTCATGGGCGAAACCGCCAAGATCATGAATCCGGGAAAAGAGGTCTTGATCCCGACGGCTTTGGATGGCTGTACGCTGGCGGATTCGATCAACGCCGCTGACGTCCGCCGCCTGCGCAAACAATTTCCTGATTACACCTTTGTCTGCTACATCAACACGACCGCCGAGGTCAAGGCCGAGTGCGATGTGTGCGTCACTTCATCGAACGTCTACAAGATCGTCGAACGCGTCCCCAGTGACAAGATCTACTTTTTGCCCGACAAGCTGATGGGCCAGAACCTGGTCAATGAGATGCATATGCGCGGCGTGCATAAAACGATCAGCTACTACACCGGCACCTGCTATGTTCACGAGGAATACGGCGCCGATCAGATCTTCCGCATCCGTACTGAATACCCCAACGTGAAGGTGGTCAGCCACCCGGAATGTAACCCCGCGGTCGTCGCCAATTCGGATTTTGTGGGCTCAACCGCCGAGATGCTGGGTTATATGCGCGAGACCGAGTCCAAAGAATTTTTGATGCTCACCGAATGCGGCCTGTCTTCGCGGCTGCAGAAGGAATTCCCCGGCAAGAAGCTGGTCGGGATCTGCACGCTGTGCCGCTACATGAAGTCCAATACCCTCGAAGATATCTCGCGGGTGCTCAAAAACCCCGCCCCGCGCGACTGCGTGGTCCTTGATGAAACGGTGCGCCAAAAAGCGGCCAAGTGCATTGAGGCGATGTTTCATTACACAAGACAATAGAATTCAGAGGTAAGAGGTAAGTGGTAAGAGGTAAGAAAAAGAGTCAAGGTACGAATTTTTTACCTCTTTACCTCTTACCTCTCTACCTCTTCCAATAAATTGACACGCCGAAAGGGCTATGTTAATATTCTCACCATATGCACATCGTTGAAACCCAATATTATGCGTTCGCCGAGCCGCCGCGTGAGCTCAAGCTTAAAAGCGGTGTGAGCCTCGGGCCAATTACCCTCGCCTACGAG
>CAYIMR010000155.1:0-2888 GCA_964364455.1 uncultured Planctomycetales bacterium
TCGGCCCGCCGAAGGTCGCCTTTGGCGAACCTCGCCTCCGGCGGGCGAGGCCGCCAATGGCGAGCCTCACCAAAGGTGGGCTCGCCATTGGCGGGCTGATCTTCCGGCGCGGCCGTGGCCTTTTTTAACGCCTCCTGCTTGTCCAATTCTTCTTTGATCCGTTCCAGCTGTTCGTTTAACGCGCTGTTTTCCTGTTCCAGCGTTTTAACTTTTGCCTGTCCCTCTTCCAATATTTCTTTGGTTTTGGCCAGCTCCTTCTCCAGGCCGGCCTTTTCCTCTGTCACCACAGACAATTTATCACTGACCTCCTTGACCACCGTTTCGATCCGGGCGTAACGCGATTCGTCAACCGGCGGGCCGCCCTTTGGGCGAGCCTCGCCATCCGGCGGGCTGCCCGGGGCGTTGACAAGCCTTTCTTTCTCCTGCTGTAAATTGCGCACATGGCCGATCAGGACGTTGCGCTCATTCTCAAGTTGCGCGTATTTCTGCTCCAGGGTCTCTACCTTTTCCCTCAATTCCAGATTGCGCTCCACGAGGGCCTCGTAATCGCCTTTGGCGGCGTGAGCGGGGATAGATAAACACAAAGTTACCGCCAGGAATAGGCAAGCGATAGAAAATTTAAGATGGGTTAAGAAAAAGTTCATAATTGTTATTCGTATCTCGTAACGAGATACGAGATACTAATTTATTTCCTTATTCCCTTCATCTGCTTCTGCATATCCCTCTGCAGCAGGAACGATTCGCTGCCGCTGATGATGCGCGGCGTCAAAAAGACGACGGTTTCCGTCCTTGAAACCGTATCCGTATTGTTCTTGAATAAATGGCCGACGACCGGGACATCGCCCAACACCGGGACTTTATTGACGGACTTCGACTTGCTATCCTTGATCATGCCGGCAATGATGATCGTTGTGCCGTCTTTGATCAAAATGGTCGATTCAGCGTTGGACGTCTCAATGACCGGCACCCGCTGGTCGGCTGTTTCCGACGGGAAGAAACTGGTGATGGAACTCACCTCGGGCTTGATCAGCATGCTAATATACCCATCTTTATTGATGGTTGGCGTTACGTTAAGCTTGACGCCAACATCCACAAATGTAAAGTCGGTCGATTCGGTTGTCGCGGCATCGGTCGTGGTCGTGGTCGTTTCCGAATAAGGCTGCTTCGTAATGACGTTGATGGTCGCTTCTTTGCCTTCTTCAGTAGCGATATGCGGGTTGGAAAGGATCTTGGTTTCCCCGATGGTTGCCAGCGCTTCTAAAACGAAACTCAGCGTATTACTGCCGGTGCGCGCGAGGGTCAATTTACCAAAAGTATCATCCAGCCCCAGCGGCAGCGACGACTCCGGGGTAATGGAAAGGCCCCGCATCCCGCCGGCCTGTGATGCCGTGAACAACCGGGACCAGTCAATACCCCATTTATGCGTGTCCGAAAGGGTGACCTGGATGATCTTCGCCTCAATGAAGACTTCCCTGGTCTTGCGGTCAAACGCGCTGAGGATGGTCCTGATCTCCGCGAGTTTGTGGGGCAGGTCCGTGATGACGAAGGTGTTCGTGCGCACGTCCGTGCGGATACTTCCCACGTTGGGGGTCAGCGCCGCGGTCACCTCCGCCTGGATAGCGTCCACCTTGGCGTAATTCAGCTCAAAAACTTTCGTTTCCGTCGGCAATACGCGGGAGATGGTGGAAATATCCGACTTTTTGACGATCGCGTCCATCTCCTCTATTTTCCGCGGCGTGTCCACAATGACCAGGAGCCCGGTAGTATCGTCGAAAATGATCTTGCCGATATCGCTTTTGACGTTGCCTAAAAGCGTGCCCACATTCTGGGCCGAGGCATATTTGAGCTGATAGATCACCGTTTTGCGCTGGTCGTTAAAATCCACGCCCTGGCGGATCTTGTATTCATTGCTGGAAATGACCTTGATGACGTTGCCCTGGACCTGATAGGCCAGATTATTGGTGGAAAAAAGGATCTTCAGAATATCGCCGATGCTGACATCGTTGACCAGCAAATTGACCGATCCGGCGACGTCCTGGGCGATGGCCACGTTCATATTCCCCTCAACGGCCAGGAATTTCAGGAAATCCACGATGGACATCCCCTTGATATCCAGCGAGATTTTTTTTGCCAGTCCCGGGAAATCTTTCGCGGATAAAGCCTCCTGGGTACTTGCCTTGAGAGGCCCGCCTGCCGGCGAGGCAGGCTCGGCCGCGGCCGCCTGCCCCGCCAAAGGCGGGGCAGGCATGCCACACGTGGCCAATAATATAATCAGGATGAGCCCTCCGATGAGAGAAACTTTTCGAGGGCTCAAACACATCCTTTTTCTCACAGCTCCATCTCCTCTTCCCCGTAACTGATGACTATTTTGCCGCGCAGGATATCTTTTACCTTAATTTCGGTCTTTCCGATCAGATCGTCTTTCTTCAAAAAATATATCTCCTGCGTGGCCGCATCCTGGATCATGGCCTTTGGGATTTCCCCCCAGGCGATCCCCACCACAGTTAATCCAGTCGCTTTCTCCTTTAATTTCGGTTTGAGCGGTTCCGGCGGAGCCAACGGTTCCGGCATGCCCTGGGTTTTGACTTCACCCACGGGGTTGAATATGTCCCGGCCGCGCACCTGCACGAGATAATGATCCACCGGCTGATACACTTCGATAGCCCCCGAAGTCGATTTTTCAAATTTGATGTGAGAAATGCTCTGCATCAGCTTACCGATACTGGATTTTTTGTTGGCCGCGGCGGTTATCGCATACACCATCAAAAGGACCAAGGCCCCGGTCAACACCTTGTTGACCGAATCCAGGTCTATGCCGGTCGTCAAAAGCTGCTTGACGGAATCCATCCCCTGCAAACGTATCGGTGAAGCGAACAACGATTGGGGTC
>CAYIMR010000156.1:0-2866 GCA_964364455.1 uncultured Planctomycetales bacterium
GCTTGGGCCCCGGATAACGGAAATTCGCTTCATTCACTTTTTCCCCCTCTTTGGCCTCCTCGAGCGCCTTCTGATAAAAATAATATATCAATCCCGTCCCGTGATGCTGGGGGATAAAATCAATGATGGCGGAATTGAGTTTATGTTTCTTGGCAAGCTCGATGCCTTCGATGACGTGATTAAGGATGACCAGCCGGCTCATAGTGGGCTCGATGTCATCGTGCTTGTTATATCCGAGCATCTGGTTTTCCGTAAAATATTCGGCCTTGACCAGCTTTCCGATATCGTGATAATAAGCGCCCACGCGGGTCAAAAGCGCGTTGGCGCCGATTGTATCCGCCGCGCCCTCGGCGAGGTTGCTGACGATCAAACTGTGATGATACGTCCCCGGCGCTTCCATGACCAGCCGTTTTAAAAGCGGCTGGTTGAAATCGGCAAGTTCCAGCAGGCTGTAATTGGTCAACACGCCGAAAAGATACTCAAAAACTTTCAAAGTCGCGATGACCAGAAACGCGCAAATAAAACCGTTCAACGCCAGCGGGTACAACTGCTGAACGGCAAAATCCTTGTTCAAGAACAAATGATAATCCGGGTTCAGCAAGACCAGGCACGCCAGGTGGACCACGCTGACAAATACGCCGGCGCCGATGATCTGGCCTCTCATGCGCGCGTCGCGCACCGTGTAGGCCCCGGCCAGTGCCCCCAGAAAAAATGTGAGCATCATCCCTAAGTCACCGCCTAAAACAAGGCTGACCAGAACGCTGCTGGCGAAGGCCATCGCGAAAGCGAGTTGCAGGTCATTGAATAAAAGCATGGTCAGAATGACTGCTCCCGCCACAGGCACATAACGCAAAGGCATATCGCCATAACGGACGATGACATGCGCGGCAAAAACGACCAGGACCAGCAATAATCCGAAATTGAGGAATAATTTAAGATTGGATTTGCGTGAGACGATCAGATGAATGGCCAAAAAAAGCAGGAATAACGGGATGATCAGCGGATACCGGGCGGCCCAGCAGAATATCCATAAACCGATGAGCGCGAGAACGGCCAGAGAGATGTGGGTCATATTATCCCGTAAGGGACGCAAGGGACGCAAGGGACGCAAAGGACGCGCGGATCCTTTAAGCTTGTTGATCATTGGCGTAGGCCTCGATAATTCGCTGGACGAGTTCGTGGCGGACAACGTCATCACCGGTCATGTGGACGAATTTGATCCCCGCGATATTTCCAAGCACTTTCTCGGCATTGACCAACCCGTTGGGTGCCCCCTTGGGCAGGTCACTTTGCGTGATATCGCCGGTGATGACCGTTTTGGAATCAAACCCCAGGCGCGTTAAGAACATCTTCATCTGGAACGGCGTGCTGTTCTGGGCTTCGTCTAAAATAACGAAAGCGTCATTGAGCGTTCGTCCGCGCATGAACGCCAAAGGCGCCACTTCGATGATCCCCTGCTCGGTAAAACTTTCCACCTTATCGGCGTCCATCATGTCGTAGAGGGCGTCATAGAGCGGCCGCAAGTACGGCAAGACCTTTTCCACCATATCCCCGGGAAGAAATCCCAGGCTCTCCCCCGCCTCGATGGCCGGGCGCGTCAGGATAATGCGGCGCACCAGTCCCTTTTTCAAGGCATTGACCGCCATGGCCATAGCGAGATAAGTTTTTCCGGTTCCCGCCGGGCCTACACCGAAAACAATGTCATGGTGTTTGATGGCATCCACGTAGTCGATCTGCCCTTTGGTCTTGGGGGTGACCAGCGTGCCCTTGATGGAAACCTCGATCTTCTCCTTGGCAAGCTGTTTGAAATCCACACCCTCATCGGGCTGGGCCAGTTTCAGGGCGTAGATAATATCCCTGGCCTTGATGTCCCCGCCGGTATCGAGGATCCCCAGCAGATAATCAAACAGGTCACAGGCCTTGTCGACCTGGGGGCGATCGCCGCTGATCCTTAAGCCGACCTCGTTACGGACGACCCTGACCTTGAGCTCTTTTTCGATGAGCTTGAGGTTACCGTCGTATTTGCCGAAAAGTGTCGGCAATTTCTGGGGATCTTTAAATTGGATCGTTCTTTCCATAGGGGGGAGGTGGTGTTGTGTTGATCAATCCATCGGGATCTGAAGGACAGTGCCGGGTTTGATCCGGTCCGGATTGGGGATCACGGACTTGTTCGCTTCGTAGATGCGGGTCCATTTGCCGTAAGAATCGTAGAATTTTTTTGCGATCTTCTGGAGGGTATCGTCTTTGTCCACCGTATAGGGGACGAAATGTTCGGCCTTCGCGGCGCCGGCGACTCGATCCTTGGGATCTCCGGGAGAAGTTTCCCCATCTTCAACAGGCTTAATGTTCCCCGCTCCTTTGGAAACCTCCATCACATAAATCTTGCGCGTCGTTTTGCGTTCCGCGAGGGTGCTCGATTGCATGCTTCCCCCGATATAACCCGCGTTGCCCATTCCGGAAATTTCCTGGTCTACCCTGGGCCGGTCCTCCGCGTACGTCCTGAGATTGATCCCGGAAGAGCCGCAGCCATAAAGAAACAGCGCCAAGGCGCTAAGAACGATTGTTTTATATATTGATTTAAGGTTCATATCGATTCCTATCCTAAATTTTGTTCCCTTTTAGGGAACAAAATTTAGGATAACCCCGTCCCCTGAAATCGCAAAACGATTTCGGGGATTAATCCCGGAAATGTCCAAAGGACATTTCACGGGACAGGCAGAACAAACTCCGATTGAGTTTGTTCTTGCGGCCCTTCGCTGTCGCTCAGGGCAGATCTTTCTCCTGAAAGATCTAGGTTATTATACCTTCCGTAAACCCAGCTCGTCTAACTGTTTTTTATCAACTTCTGAAGGGGCATCGGTCATCA